>CAZYQM010000322.1:0-1512 GCA_964649965.1 uncultured Gemmatimonas sp. | reverse complement strand
CCGCGCCGACCTGCTTGGCGACTTCGATGAGATGATCGCCGCGCAGGTAGCTCTCGCTGGCGGGCGCCGGGCCGATGTGTACGGCCTCGTCGGCGGCGCGCACGTGCGGGGCGCCCGCGTCGGCGTCTGAGTACACTGCCACGCTCTGGATGCCGAGCTCGCGGCAGGCGCGGATGATGCGCAGCGCGATCTCGCCGCGGTTGGCGATCAGGACCTTACGCAGCTCGCGCGTCGCGGACTTCGACGCGCCGCCCTTCGCGCCAGCGGACTTCTTCTTGGCCGCGCTCACAGCGGGATGTTCCCGTGCTTCTTCGCCGGCATCGACTGCCGCTTGCCCTGCAGCATATCGAGCGCGTCAATCAACCGCGGGCGCGTATCGCGCGGGTCGATGATGTCGTCCACATAGCCACGCGCGGCGGCCACGTATGGATTCGCGAACTTCTCCGTGTACTCCGCGACGCGCGCGTCCATCGCCGCCTGCGGGTCCTTCGACTCGGCGATCTCCTTCTTGAACAGGATCTCCACCGCGCCCTTCGGGCCCATCACGGCGATCTCGGCCGTCGGCCAGGCGAGGTTGATGTCACTGCGGATGTGCTTGGAGCTCATCACGTCATACGCGCCGCCGTAGGCCTTGCGCGTGATCACCGTGAGCTTGGGCACCGTGGCTTCGCAGTAGGCGAAGAGCAGCTTGGCACCGTGCTTGATGATGCCGCCGTGCTCCTGCGCCACGCCCGGCAGGAAGCCAGGCACATCCTCGAAGGTCACGATCGGGATGTTGAACGCGTCGCAGAAGCGGATGAAGCGCGCGGCCTTCATCGAGGCGTTGATGTCGAGCACGCCGGCGAGCACCGCAGGCTGGTTGGCGACGATGCCCACCGAGTGGCCACCCAGGTGCGCAAAGCCGCAGACGATGTTCTGCGCGAAGTCTGCCTGCACTTCGAGGAACTCGCCGTCGTCAATGACGCGCTTCAAGACCTCGTGGATGTCATACGGCTTGTTGGCCGAGTCGGGCACGATGTCGAGCAGCGCCTCGTCGCGGCGGTCGCGCGGGTCGGCGCCGACGCCCTTCGGCGCCGCATCCACGTTGTTGCTCGGGATGAAGCGCATCAGGTTGCGAATGCCTTCGAGGCACTCGAGCTCCGTGCCGCTCGTGAAGTGCGAGACGCCGCTGGTGCCACCGTGCGTGTCGGCGCCGCCGAGCTGTTCCATCGTCACGTCTTCGTGCGTGACCGTCTTCACCACGTTCGGGCCCGTCACGAACATATACGAGGTGTTGCGCACCATCCACACGAAGTCCGTGATGGCCGGCGAGTACACCGCCCCGCCCGCGCAGGGGCCGAGGATCGCGCTGATCTGCGGAACCACGCCCGAGGCCATCGTGTTGCGCAGGAAGATGTCGGCGTAGCCGCCCAGCGAGACCACGCCTTCCTGGATGCGCGCGCCACCGGAGTCGTTGAGACCGATCACCGGCGCCCCGTTCTGCACCGCGAGGTCCATCACCTTGCAGATCTT
>CAZYQM010000321.1:0-1532 GCA_964649965.1 uncultured Gemmatimonas sp. | reverse complement strand
CCGCGACGTGGGGCTGCCCGTGATCATCGCCCGCGAGCCGGACGAGGCGGACGTGGCGATGACGCTCCGCTCCGAGTACCGCCAGAAGCCGCCGGCCCTGCGCGAGGCCGAGGACCGCGGCATCCCGATCTACGTCCTCACGGCGAACACCATCGCGCCTGGTTGGATCGACGACGCACGCACGCGCGCCCTGTCCGAGGATTTCGTGCAGGCGGCCACGGCCACGCAACCCATCGCGAGGCTCGGCGCGCCAGACGACGTGGCCGCGGCGGTGCTGCTCTTCGCGGCCGACGAAGCGAGCTACATCACGGGGCAGACGCTCTACGTCGATGGCGGACGCTCGGTCCTCTCGTCGCTGACCGCATAGCCGGGCGCTGGGGCCCGGTGCGGCGACTCGTGCGAGACGATGCCGCCGTGGACATGAGGCGCCGAGGTGGCTGCTGGCCGGCGGCCAGCGATGGTCACACTGGATCGGAGTGAGTACAGATGCGTGTTCGAGACCGAATTGCGATCGTCACCGGCGCCGGCAGCGGCATCGGCGAGGCCATCGCCCGGACGCTGGCGAGCCACGGCGCCACCGTGCTCATCAACGACGTCGTCGAGGAGCGCTGCGACCGCGTCGCCGGCGAGATGCGCGAGGCGGGGCTCGCGGCCCACGCGGCGGCCGGCGCCGTGAACGACCGCGAAGCCGTGACGGCCATGATGAGCCGCGTGGTCGAACGCTTCGGCCGCATCGACATCCTCGTGAACAACGCCGGGATTGCGAAAAATCGCGGGCTGGCGAAGCTGACCGACGAGGAGTGGAACGTCGTGATGGACGTGAACCTGCGAGGCGTCTTTCTCTGCTCGCAGGTCGCTGCCGCGCACATGCGGACGCAGCGGTACGGCCGCATCGTCAACATCTCGTCGCGGGGCTGGCTCGGGTGGTACACGCAGGCCAACTACGCGGCCTCGAAGGGCGGCGTGGTGAGCCTCACCCGCACGCTGGCGCTGGAGCTCGCCAAACACGGCATCACGGCGAACACGGTGTGCCCGGGCATGGTCGAAACCCCGATGGGGCGCGGCCAGAACCCGCCAGAGCTGCTCGAGCGCCTGATGAAGGCCCAGCCGATGGGCCGGCTGGGACAGCCGGAGGAAATCGCGTGGGCGGTGCTCTATTTCGCGTCCGACGAGGCGTCGTACGTGACGGGGCAGACGCTGTTCGCGTGCGGCGGCAAGAGCCTCTTCGCCACGCCGGACCTGTGACGTGGCCGGTGTCGGCTCACCCGTAGCGCCGGGGCTTCAGCCCCGGCGAAGGGTGCGTCCGTGTCGGCAGGGGCTGAAGCCCCTGTCGCTACGGGAGAAAGAGGCCCTGCCGCTACGACGAGCGGAGCGGCGGGTGCGCCGTGGCGTGTCAGGCGGCGTCGACGATGATTGCCTCGCCCTCGCCGATGCCACCGCAGATCGTCGCGAGGCCGTAGCGCTTGCCTCGGCGCCGCAGCTCGTACGTCAAGGTCATCACGAGGCGCGCGGCGCTCGCCCCTGTAGGGTGC
>CAZYQM010000320.1:0-1532 GCA_964649965.1 uncultured Gemmatimonas sp. | reverse complement strand
CTCGGGGCGGGCGTCGCCGGCATCGGGGTGGTGATCGACCTGTCGTTCCTGCCGTGGCGGCGGGCGCTGGCCGGCGTGCACGTGGAGACCCTCGTCAGCTTCTAGGCGGGGCTGGGCGGGAACCTCTGCCCTCCGTCGGTGGTATGAGTCGTATACGGGGCAGACCGGGAGGCGTATGCGCGGCACGGCACGGTTGCTTGGAGCGTTGTTGTTGGCGTCGCCTCTCGGGGCGCAGGGGGAGGTCGCGCGCGGCTACCTGTTCCGCGAGCCACCCGTCTCCGTGAGCTTGCGCGGCGGACTCGCCAGCGCGGTCGCCGGCGGCGATCTCTGGGCGTTCACCTTCGACGAGCTGACGCTCGGTCGCCGCGACCTCAGCACGCTCGAGCAGGGCGGGGACATCGCCTTCCGCCTCTCGCCGCGGATCGAGTTTGTCGTCTCCTATGACGTGAGCGACGTGAGCCGCCGCAGCGAGATGCGCGAGTGGCTCGATCCCGACGGATTCCCGATCCGCCAGACCACGCGTTTCATCCGCCGGCCGTTCGGCGCGTCCATCCGGTACCACCTGCGCGACCGGGGGCGCGCCCTGGGCAACTACGCCTGGGTGCCCACGCGCTTCGTGCCCTTTGTCGGACTCGGCGTCGGGCGTATGGCGTACAGCCTCGACCAGGCCGGTGAGTTCGTGGACTCCGAGACGCTGGAGATCTTCGAAGACCGCTATCGCGCCTCGGGCCGCACGGCCTACGGCCAAGCGAGCATCGGCGCCTCGTGGATGCTCCTGCCGAGCCTCGCGCTGCGCGCCGAGTCACGCTACCTGTTCGCGCGCGCCAACGGCGACCCGTCGTTCGCGGGCTTCGATCGCCTCGATCTCTCCGGGCTGAGCACGAGCCTCGGACTCAGCCTTTCGATCTACTGATGGGGAGCCCTGCGATGCGCGTCCTGCCTCTGCTCACCTTCGTTCTCCTTGCCGCGCCGTCGTCCGCAGCGACGGCGCAATCCGCACCTGCGGCCTGGGACGCCTTCCTCGGCTGCTGGGTCGCGAGCGATGCCTCGGACTACGGCGCGCCGACCTGCTATCTCGCCGTACCGGGAGAGCCGGCGTCGGTCGAGCGCGTGAGCGTGCGGGATGAGACCATCGTCTTCCGCAGCGTGCTCACCTTCGGCGCCGCCGCGCCCGTGGTGGCCGAGGACTGTGAAGGTTCCGAGACTGCCGAAGCCTCGGCGGACGGTGCACGCGTGTACCTGCGCGGGAGTATCGTCTGCGGCGATCGGTCGAGGACCAGCGCGCCGTGGTCACGGAGCGACTGCTCCCGGTGCCCGATCTGGACTTGCCGGCCGTCGTGCGGGAACGCGTCACGGCGAGTGCGCTGCGCGCGCGAGGGGCCCGCATCGCGGCGACGCGCCTGCTGGACGTCGCGCAGATCGAAGACGCCGTCGCCAACAGCGAGGGCATCGTCGTCGAGGCCTGGATGGTCGAGGCGACGCGCGACACGACGCCGTTCCGCGCGCCGCGGCGCGTGCTCGAACGCCTCGTC
>CAZYQM010000319.1:0-1532 GCA_964649965.1 uncultured Gemmatimonas sp. | reverse complement strand
GCGATGCCGTCGCGGGCCGTGTACGTGAGCGCGAGGTCGTGCGGGCCGTAGCGCAACTGCGCCGTGAACTGCGCATCACGCAGGTCGAAGACGTCATCATCGGGATCGCGCGTGACGCCCGAAGCCAGCAGCAGCGGCCAGTCCGCCGACTGGATGCGCGCGGCGACGGCGGAGACGTACAGCGGACCCCAGCGCTGCCAGAGCCCGAGGTCGCCGGTGACGGTCCGGCTGAACACGCCGTCGCGGTCGGTGTTGCCCAGTCCGAAGCCGGCCCACACGCCATAGTTGGACGAGACGACGTGCTGGCGCGCGAAGCCGTTGCCGTTGCCGCCGCGGCCCGCCGTGCGCAGCGAGAACGACGCGCCGGCGATGCCGGCTTCGGTGCGGAAGCGCTCGCTCGGCCCCCAGGGTACGTCAATGGCCGCGACGCCCTGCGCCGCGGCCAGCGAGTCCTGCGCATACGTGAGATTGGCGCTGGTGACGAAGCCCAGCTTGTCCGATTCCGGTCGCCACAGCACGGCCAGGAGGGCCGCGTTCTCCAGCGAGAAGCCGCGCTGCGTGATGGCGGCGATGCCGGCTTCGAGGCGCAGCTCGGGCAAGCGCTGCGCGCCCGCCGCGGGAGCGGCGAGCGCGAGGAGGACGAGCCCCCACGCCGCGAGGCGGCGCGGCGTCACGCCATCTCTACGGCCTCCCGCCGCGGGGAGCGAGCGCGGCGGCGGCGGCGGGTGACGGGAGGAGCGACATCACCCCGCGAGCCCGCACTTCCAACGCCGCATCGGGCGTCAGGCCGGCGGCCACGTCGGATTGCACCGACGCGCCGAGTCCGGCGATATGCGACGCGGTGGCACCGCGACGCATCAGTTGCGTGATCTGCTCGAGCGCGTTGGACGCGGGGACCCCCCGCGCGACGAGTTCGGTCAGCACGTCCAGTGGCATCGCCACGGACTGCGTCGCCGGATACGCCGCGCGGATCTGTCGCAGCATCGGGGCGGGCACGCCGACCGCGAGCGCATCTGCGCCGGCGATGACGTCCGCTTCCGATGGCGAGGGAGCGAGAAGGTCCCGCGCCTGCTCGAGGCGCCTGGCCAACGTCGACACGGCCACCCGGATGCGCTCCCCGGTAGCCTGCTTCGTGACCCCTTCGTTTGCCTTCGCGACGAGGGCCCGGACCGGCAGCCCACGCTGGGCGGCGCGCGCAATCTCGCGCTCGACCGCCTGGCGCGTCCTCGCATCGGCGATGGTGAGCACGGGCGTCCCCTGCTGCGCTTGGGCTTCAAGCGCCTCAGGAGCGACCATCGCGCTGGCGAGCACCAGCACGGCGATTGTGTGTGCGAATCGCGGCATCATCATCGGGCGAAGACCATCACGACACTTCCCTCGCGGCCGTAATCTGCGTCGCCCGCCTTGGGCGCGCGCGGATCGGCCACGAGCAATGTACCGTCAACGAGGAAGGCGTACACGTGGCGGCCCGGCGGCAGCGGCACCGTCGCCTCCCAGACCCCGGGCGTCACCTGGGTCATCGGGACGTCCTC
>CAZYQM010000318.1:0-1536 GCA_964649965.1 uncultured Gemmatimonas sp. | reverse complement strand
CCCTTCAGGAAGAGCTTGAGCCCTTCACGGCGGCAGAGCTTGCAGGAGGGTCCGGAGTATCGAGCCATGGTTCTTCAGGGTCCTGGTTGAGTCGTGCTCGGAGCTTCAGACGCGGCGGCGCTTGGGGGGGCGGCAGCCGTTGTGCGGGATCGGGGTCACGTCGCGGATCAGCGTCACCTTCATGCCGACCGTCTGGAACGCGCGAAGCGCCGACTCGCGCCCGGCGCCCGGTCCCTTCACGAAAATCGCGACCGACGTCATGCCGTGGTCGGCGGCCTTGCGGGCCGCGTCCTCCGCCGCGAGCTGCGCGGCGAACGGCGTGCTCTTGCGCGAGCCCTTGAAGCCGCGCGCGCCCGACGAGGACCACGAGATCACGTTCCCGTTGAGGTCCGTGATGGTGACGATCGTGTTGTTGAAGGTCGACTGGATGTGCGCGATGCCGTTCGCGACGTTCTTCTTGGGCTTCTTCTTGCCGCGCTGCGCCTTGGGGTTCGCCATGTCGAGCTACTCCGAAATCTCAGGAAGATGGGGCGTTAGCGACGCGGCGCGCCGCGGCGCGGGCCCTTGCGGGTGCGCGCGTTCGTGCGGGTGCGCTGGCCGCGCACCGGCAGGCCGCGACGGTGCCGCACGCCGCGGTAGCAGCCGAGGTCCATCAGCCGCTTGATCGACATCGACACCTCGCGGCGCAGGTCGCCCTCGATGGTGAGCTTGCCGATCAGCTCGCGGATGCGCTCGAGTTCCGCGTCGTTGAGTTCCCGGACCTTCTTGTCGAAGGGGACGTTCGCCGCCTCGCAGATCTGGCGGGCGCGCGTGCGCCCGATGCCGAAGATCGCCGTCAGGCCGATCTCGGTGTGCTGCCGGTCGGGGATGTTGATGCCCGCAATACGTGCCATGGATAGTCCTCGCTCAGCCCTGGCGCTGTTTGTGCCGCGGATCGGTGCAGATGACGCGAACGACGCCCTTGCGCTTGATCACCTTGCAATTGCGGCAGATCTTCTTGACTGATGCCATCACTTTCATCGTTCACCTCGTTGCCCGGATCGACCCATTGGCCGGCCGGAAATCACTTCGTCACTTCGCCCTGAAGACGATCCTCGCCCGCGACAGGTCGTACGGCGTGAGCTCGACCGTGACCTTGTCGCCCGGCAGGATGCGGATGTAGTGCATCCGCATCTTGCCGGAGATGTGCCCGAGAACCACGTGCCCGTTCTCGAGTTTCACGCGGAACGTCGCGTTGGGGAGGTTCTCGACCACCTCGCCCTGCATCTGGATGACGTCTTCCTTGCTCATCGATCCGCGTCGCCCGATGTTCCTCCGACACCCATTCCCTGTCCGGCCGCCGGCCCGCGGGCCGCTACGCGCCGACTCCCTTGCCGCCGGCCTTCTTCAGCAGACTCTCGTACTGGTGGGACATCACGTAGGCCTGTACCTGCGCCATGAAATCCATCGTGACCACGACGATGATCAGCAGCGAGGTTCCCCCGAAGTAGAACGGCACGTTCCACTTCAGCACCAGGAACTCGGGCAGCAGGCACA
>CAZYQM010000317.1:346-1550 GCA_964649965.1 uncultured Gemmatimonas sp. | reverse complement strand
ACAAGCCGGCCATCGCGCCGGTGGGCCAGGCGCTGCCGAACACGGAGATCTTCCGCCGCCTCGCGGCGAAGATGGGCATCGAGCACGAGAGCCTGCGCGACGACGATGTCACGCTGGTCAGGCAGGCGCTGGATTCGCAGGCCGAAGCCTTGCAGGGCCTGAGCTTCGAGGAACTGGAGAGGCACGGATGGCTGCGCCTCAACCTCCCGAAGCCCTTCGTGCCCTTCGCGCGCGGCGGCTTCCGCACGCCGAGCGGCAAGTGTGAGTTCTATTCGGCGCGGATGGCGGAGATGGGGCTCGATCCGCTGCCCGACTTCACGCCGCCGCACGAGTACCCGGAGAACGTGCCGGAGCTGGCCGCGAAGTATCCGATCGCGCTGATCTCCTCGCCCGCGCACCACTTCTTGAATTCGACCTTCGTGAACGTCGGGCCGCTGCAGCGGGCGGTGAAGGAACCGGAGATCTCGCTGCATCCGCGCGATGCGGAGCGGCGCGGCATCAGCGACGGGCAGATGGCGGTGGTGCAGAACGACCGCGGACACTTCGTCGCACGGGCGCGCATCCGCGAGGGCATCCGCGAAGGCGTGGCCTGGGCGCCGGGCGTCTGGTGGGCAAAGCTCTCGCCCGACGGCCGCAACGTGAATGCGGTGACGTCGCAGAAGCTCACGGATATGGGCGGTGGGCCGACGTTCTACGACTGTCAGGTCGAGATTCGCGCGGCGGATTGACCGCGCGCACACACGGGCCGCCACGGGTGAACCTTGGCGGCCCGTCGCGCGTTAATGGGCTGGCCCCAACCACAGGCGAATCGTGACGAAGTCCCTGCCGCAGACCCTCGGCGCCCTGCGCGCCTCCGAGTTCGGCGCCGCACCCCGGCGCGGCCGCTCCGTGAAGGACGAACTCCGCGCCAATCTCCTCGCGCGCATCAAGGACGGCGAGCCCCTCTTCAAGGGCGTGCTCGGCTACGAAGACACCGTGATGCCGCAGATCGTGAACGCGCTGCTCTCGCGGCACAACTTCATCCTGCTCGGCACCCGCGGCCAGGCCAAGTCGCGCATTCTGCGCGCGCTGACGACGCTGCTCGACCCGGCGATTCCCGTGATCGCCGGTAGCGAGGTGAACGACGATCCGTTCAACCCGATCTCGAAGTTCGGCCGCGAGCGCGTGAGGGAAGGCGGAGACGATACGCCGATCGCCTGGCTGG
>CAZYQM010000317.1:0-336 GCA_964649965.1 uncultured Gemmatimonas sp. | reverse complement strand
CCACGCCGGACGTCACGGTGGCGGATCTCATCGGCGACCTCGACCCGATCAAGGCCGCACGCGGCGGGCACCTGCTCGCCGACGAGCTGAGCATCCACTACGGGATGCTGCCGCGCGCGCATCGCGGCATCTTCGCGCTGAACGAACTGCCCGACCTCGCCGGCAAGGTGCAGGTGGGCCTGTTCAACGTGATGCAGGAAGGCGACGTGCAGATCAAGGGCTACCCGGTGCGCCTCGCGCTCGACGTGGTGCTCGCGTTCACCGCGAACCCCGAGGACTACACGGCGCGCGGCAAGATCATCACGCCGCTCAAGGACCGCATCGGCTCGGAGATCC
>CAZYQM010000316.1:0-1561 GCA_964649965.1 uncultured Gemmatimonas sp. | reverse complement strand
TCCAGCATAGACTAAGTATATGCCGAACATATACAGACCGCAAGCACGCGCACGGCCGTCCCGGATGCGCATAACGTGTGCTTCTGCTGTGGACGCTCCAATAGAATGCGCGGGCGCAGTCCGCGCTACCCAGTGCACCTGTCGGCAGCAAGCTGCGTTATGGCGCGCGCACCCTTGCGCAGTAGCACGCAGATGCTACCTTTGTAGCATACCCGTGCTACGGAGCAGCCCATGGTCCGAGAACTTACCCTGCGCCAAGTCGGCGGCTCGATCGGCGCCACGATCCCGAAGGACATGGCCGACCGACTGCACCTCGAGGCCGGCGACCGCGTGCTGGCCGTCGAGACGGACCGGGGCATCCTGCTGACGCCCTACGACCCGGACGTCGAGGCGGGATTGGCCGTGGCCGCCCACGCCGCGAAGAAATTCCGGAACGCGCTGCGCGAGCTGGCGAAGTAGCGGATGGCGACGCCCCGTTGGGTGCCGCGACTCGTACTCGACGCCGCACACCTGGACCAGCTGCGCGAACACGGCGGCCTCCCGGGCATTCGGGATGAGAATGCGCTGGAGGCTGCCTTGGCGCGTGCACAGCAGAAGTACAACTACGAGCCCGATTCCGATCTCGCGACGCTGGCCGCCGCGTACGCCTTCGGGCTCGCCAAGGCGCATCCGTTCAACGACGGCAACAAGCGGGCCGCGTTCCTCGCGGCGATGATCTTTCTCGGTCTGAACGGCAAAGACCTCGACGCGACGGAGGCGGAGGTCGTCCAGGTGGTGACGGCGTTGGCCGCCGGCTCACTCACGGAAGCAGCACTGGCCACGTGGATGCGTGAGCGGATCGTTCGACTGAAGCTGTAGTCGGCCCGGTCGCCATAACGTGTGCTTCTGCTGTGAACGCTCCAATAAGAAGGGTTTGGCGGGGCGTTCGCAACCGAGCCTAGGTCATCACAAACGCCCCGCCAAACCCACTCCGCACCGCGTTCATCGGCAGCAAGCGGCGTTAGGGCGCGACGCGCCGCAACAAGCGGACGTTCGGCGGATTGCCGAGGTAGAGCGCATCGCCGATCACGGTGAGCGCGGTCTGCTCCGGTCCGTTCGTGAGGCAGTCGCACTCGAAGTCGAGCCACACTTCGTCAATCCAAAGATTGCCGCCTCGACGCACGATGGTTACGGCCGTGCGCGTGCGGGTGAACGGTTGCGCCGGACCAGTCGTGGGCAGCACGTGATGCCAAGCGACGCGAGTGCCGCGTCCGTCCGCGCCGAGCACGAGCGTGTCGCCCAGGACAGTGACGTTCTCGCTGATCGCCTGCGGCGGCGTGAGCCCGTTGACGGTCACGAGGGCGTAGGTGCCGCCAACGGATTCGGGGAGCAGGGAATCCGAGCATGCGGTACCTGCCAGGGCTGCGCTAAGGAGGGCACAGCGCGCGATGCGACGAAGCGGCGAGTATGGTAGCATTGCGGTAGTTACCCAGCGTGCCGACGTCGCGTCACTGGCCGAGGTCGCCCTAACGTGTGCTTCTGCTGCGAGGGCTCCCATAGTTGGTATGAAGCGGCGGCTGGA
>CAZYQM010000315.1:0-1563 GCA_964649965.1 uncultured Gemmatimonas sp. | reverse complement strand
CGCGACACCCGCTCGAGCCGCTCGATCACGGGGCGGCCCGCGTAGTACTTCAGCTGCACTTCGAGCTCGTTCTTGACGCCTTCGCCCTTGACCGCGAAGCCGTCGATGTAGCCCTCGTCCTTCAGGACCTGCGCGATCGCCACTTTCAGCTTGGACGACGGCATTGACACCGATTCCTTTTCGACGCGCTGCGCGTTGCGGATGCGCGTGAACATGTCGGCGACCGGATCGCTCATGCTCATGATGGATTCCTCGTTTACCAGCTCGCCTTGGTCAGGCCCGGGATTTCGCCGCGCATCGCGACCTCGCGAAGTTTGTTGCGCCCGAGCCCGAACTTGCGGAAGGTGCCGCGCGGGCGCCCCGTGATTTCGCAGCGATTGCGCAGCCGCGTCGGGCTGGAATCGCGCGGCAGGGCCTGCAGCTTCAGGCGCGCCTGATAGCGATCTTCCTGGGACAGCGACTGGTCGGCGATGATCGCCCCGAGCGCCTTGCGTCGGGCGGCGAACCTGCGCACCATCGCCTGACGCTTCAGGTCGCGGTTGATCATGGCGAGTTTGGCCACTTTTGTGCTTCCTCGATTCAGTTGCGGAACGGGAACCGGAAGGCCGCCAGCAGCGCCCTCGCTTCCTCGTCGTTCTTCGCGGTGGTGGTGATGCTGATGTTCAGCCCGCGCAGCGCGTCGACCTTGTCGTACTCGATCTCGGGGAAGATGATCTGTTCCTTGACCCCGATGTTGTAGTTGCCCCGGCCGTCGAACGCCTTGCCCGGCACGCCCCGGAAGTCGCGCACGCGGGGCAGCGCGATCGTGACCAGCCGGTCGAGGAACTCGAACATGCGCTCGCCGCGCAGCGTGACCGTGCAGCCGATCGGATAGCCGGCGCGGATCTTGAATCCGGCGATCGCCTTCTTCGCCCGGGTGGTCACGACTTTCTGGCCGGCGATCTTCGTCAGGTCGGCCGACGCGTTCTCCAGGACCTTCTTGTCCGCCACCGCCTCGGACACGCCCATGTTCAGCGTGATCTTGGTGATGCGCGGCACCTCCATCACCGACCTGTAGCCGAACTGCTTCATCAGGTCGGGTACGACCTTTTCGCGGTAGTGCTGTTGCAGGCGAGCCATTTCGATTTCCTGATTTGCCCGGGCGTTCACCCTCAGGCATTCACCATTTCGCCGTTGGACCGGAAGACGCGGACCTTGCGGCCGTCCGCGAGCGTCTTCACGCCGACGCGGTCGCCCTTGCCGGTGGCCGGGTTGAGCAGCATCACGTTGGACTGGTCGATCGGCATCGACTTGTCGACGATGCCGCCGGTCTGGCCCTTCATCGGGTTCGGACGAACGTGCTTCTTCACGATGTTGACGCCCTCGACGACCAGGTGCGTGTCGTCGACCCGGCGCAGCACCGTGCCGCGCTTGCCCTTGTCGCGGCCGGCGATGACGATCACTTCATCGCCCTTGCGGATCTTGCGCATCAGATCACCTCCGGTGCGAGCGAAACGATCTTCATGAAACGCTCGGTGCGCAGCTCGCGCGTGACCGGCCCGAAGATGCGCGTGCCGATCGGCT
>CAZYQM010000314.1:0-1572 GCA_964649965.1 uncultured Gemmatimonas sp. | reverse complement strand
AGCTGGCGGCCGCAGTGCGGGCAGATCGTGCGGCCGGCGCGCGCCCAGAGCAGGCGCAGGTAGTCGGTGATCTCCGTCGCCGTGCCGACGGTGGACCGTGAGGTGCGGGTGGGGTTCTTCTGTTCGATCGCGACGGCGGGCGAGAGGCCGTCGATGGAATCCACGTCCGGCTTGGGCATCCGCTCGAGGAACTGCCGCGCGTAGGCGGAGAGCGACTCGACATAGCGGCGCTGGCCTTCGGCGTAGATCGTATCGAACGCGAGCGAGGACTTCCCCGAGCCCGAAGGCCCGGTGACGACGGTGATGGCGCGGCGGGGGAAGTCCACCGAGACGTCGCGCAGGTTATGTTGGCGCGCGCCGCGGACGCGAATACGGTCTTTCATCGGATGCGAATACTAAACTAGCTTCCGACGTGACCGTTCCCGCCACGATCAGCCACGAAGAGGAGGCGCTCAGCAAGGCATTCGACGCGCGCCTCGCGCGGCGGTTGCTCGCCTTGGTGCGCCCCTATCGCTGGCGCGTCGCGGGGGCCCTGGGCCTGCTCCTCTCGGTCGGCGCCCTGCAGCTCGTCGGCCCGATGATGACCCGCCGGGTGATCGACGTGGCGATCCCCGCCAAGGACAGCGGCCTGATCGTGCAGTCCACGCTGATCCTGGTCCTGGCGCTCGTCGCGCAGGTCATCGGGGCGTACCTCGAGACCGTCGTCACGGGCACGCTCGGCCAGCGCGTGATGCACGACCTGCGCCGCCAGGTCTTCGGGCAGCTGCAGCGCCTGCCGGTGACCTTCTTCGACCGAAATCCCGTCGGGCGGCTGGTCACGCGGGTGACCAACGACGTCGAGTCGCTGAACGAGCTGTTCACGTCCGGCGTGGTCGCCGGCATCGGCGACCTCTTTACGCTGGTGGCGATCTCGACCCTGATGTTCGTCGTGGACTGGCGTCTGGCGCTGGCGGCGTATCTCGTCGTGCCCGGGATCCTCTGGGTGTCCGCCGCGTTCCGGAAGCGGGTGCGCACGGAGTACCGCGAGATCCGCACGAAGCTCGCGCGCATCAATGCCTTCCTGCAGGAGCGCATCGCGGGCATCCGCGTGGTGCAGCTGTTCGGGCGCGAGGCCGACGAGGCCGCGCGCTTCCGCGAGATCGACCGCAGCCACCTCGCCGCGCACCTGCGCAGCGTGACGGTGTACGCGCTGTACTTCCCGGCCATCGAGATCCTGACGACCGTCGCCCTGGCCGCGCTGATCATCGGCGCGGCGCCGCGCGTGGAGGCAGGCGGGCTCACGGTGGGCACGCTGGCCGCGTTCCTGCAGTTGGCGCGGCGCTTCTACCAGCCGCTGCAGGACCTCAGCGACAAGTACAACACGCTGCAGCAAGCGATGGCGGCGAGCGAGCGCATCTTCCGCTTGCTCGACGAGGAGCCAGAGGTCGGTCGGCGCACGGACGGCGGACGCACGGCGGCGGTCATCCGGCATCCGACGGCTGCCAAGCACGGCGTCACCGTCGCCTTCGAGGACGTGTGGTTCGCCTACGACCTCGCGCACCTGGCTAGCGGTGCCACGGCGCCCGCCGAGCC
>CAZYQM010000313.1:0-1592 GCA_964649965.1 uncultured Gemmatimonas sp. | reverse complement strand
CGACGGAGTTCCTCGCCGGCGAGCCGCAGCGCACGCTGTTCGCCCAGGGCGATGCCGCCGCGACGCGCGGCGCGCGCAGCGTCGAGGCGGAGTACGAGTATCCGTTCCTCGCACACGCCTCGCTGGAACCGATGAACTGCACGGCGCATTTCCAACAGGATGGGAAGCTCGAGGTCTGGGCCCCCACGCAGAACCCGCAGTCGGGCCGCGCGCTCTGCGCCAACACGCTGGGCATCGAAGCGTCAAACATCACGATCCACATCATCCGCTCGGGTGGCGGCTTCGGCCGGCGGCTGAACAACGACTATATGGTGGAGGCCGCGGCCATCTCCAAGCAGGTCGGCGCGCCGGTGAAGCTCGTCTGGACCCGCGAGGACGACATCCGGCACGACTTCTACCGCCCGGCCGGCTACCACAGGCTGCGCGGCGCGGTGGATGCGCAGGGCAAGCTCGTCGCCTGGGACAACCACTTCGTCTCCTTCGGCGAAGGCAACGGCTTCGCGCCGGCGGCGGCGATCGGCGGCTCGGAGTTCCCCGCTGGCTTCGTCCCGAACTTCCGCCTCGCCGCCTCGACGATGCCGCTCGGCGTGCCCACGGGCTTCCTGCGCGCGCCGACGAGCAACGCGATCGCCTTCGTGTACCAGAGCTTCATCGACGAGCTCGCCCACGCGGCCGGCAAGGATCCGGTGCAGTTCCGCCGCGAGATCCTCGACCAGTTCGCGCCGCCGGCGCCCGACGCCAACGGACGCCGCCTGCCGACGATGGACGCGGCGCGGATGCGTGGCGTGCTCGACCTCGTCGCCGAAATGTCGGGCTGGGGCAAGCAGCAACTGCCGCGCGGCACAGGGATGGGCGTGGCCTTCCACTACAGCCACCGCGGCTACTTCGCCGAGGTCGTGCAGGCCACGGTCGCGCGCAACGGCACGCTGACGGTGGACAAGGTCTGGGTCGCCGGCGACGTGGGCAGCGTCATCATCAATCCCAGCGGTGCGCTCAACCAGGTCCGCGGCTCGGTGCTCGACGGCATCAGCGAGGCGCTGGCACAGGAGATCGTCATCGAGGGCGGCGCGACGAAGCAGGGCAACTTCAACGACTTCCCGCTGCTGCGGATGCGCGCCGTGCCGCCGGTCGAGGTGCAGTTCCGCACGACGGACCACCCGCCGACGGGAATGGGCGAGCCGGCGCTGCCGCCGGTGATCCCGGCGCTCACCAACGCGATCTTCGCCGCGACGGGCAAGCGCATCCGCTCGCTGCCGCTGGGCAAGCACGACCTCCGCTGGAGCTGAGATGAAGCAGTGGCTGGAGACGCGTCAGGTGCTCGACCGCCTCGCCGAGTGGCAGGCGGCGGGCATTCCCTGCGCGTTGGCGACGGTGATCCGCGTGCGCGGCTCGGCGTATCGCCACGAAGGCGCCAAGATGGTCGTCGCCGCCGACGGTCGGCACGAAGGCAACGTGAGCGGCGGCTGTCTCGAGGCCGACGTGCGCGAGGTCGCGCTGCGCGTCATCCGCACGGGCGTGGCGGAGACGCGTGAGTACTGCGGCAGCGCGGACGAGATCCAGGCCTGGGACCTCGGCGTCGGCTGCGAAGGCGT
>CAZYQM010000312.1:0-1617 GCA_964649965.1 uncultured Gemmatimonas sp. | reverse complement strand
TCACGTACGAGCCGGCGCGCTTGGAGATCTTCACCTCCTCGCCGCCGCGCATCACCGTGACCATCTGGTGCAGCACGTACTCCGGATAGCCCTGCGGGATGCCCATCTCCAGCGCCTGCAGGCCCGCGCGCACGCGGGCCGTGGTGCCGTGGTGGTCGGCGCCCTGCACGTTGATGGCGCGCGTGAAGCCGCGCTGGAACTTCGTCACGTGGTAGGCGACGTCCGGCACGAAGTACGTGTAGGTGCCGTCGGACTTCCGCATCACGCGGTCCTTATCGTCGCCGTAGTCGGTGGAGCGCAGCCAGAGCGCCCCGCCCTCCTCGAAGGTGTGGCCCTTCTGCTGCAGCGCGGCGACGGTCTTGTCCACGAGGCCGTCGGTGTAGAGCGAGCTCTCGAGGTAATAGACGTCGAACTGCACGCCGAACGCGCGCAGGTCGAGATCCTGCTCCTTGCGCAGCTCGCGCACCGCGACCTGGCGCACGCGCTCGATGTCGTGGCCGCGACGGTCGTCCGGATGCTCGGTCGCGTAGCGCGAGGCAATCTCGCGGATGTACTCGCCGTGGTAGCCGCCCTCGGGAATCACGACCGAGTCGCCGGCGAACTCCTGCAGGCGCGCCTGCACGGAGAGCGCGAGGTTGGCGATCTGCACGCCGGCGTCGTTGTAGTAGAACTCGCGCTGCACCTGCCAGCCCTGCGAGGCGAGCAGCGCGGCAATCGCATCGCCGAGCGCGGCCTGGCGGCCGTGGCCGACGTGTAGCGGCCCCGTGGGGTTCGCCGAGACGAACTCGACGACCACCGGCTTGCCGGCACCGGCCGTCCCCTGCCCCCAGGTCTCACCGGCGGCGAGGATCTTCGCGACGCCGGCGGCGAGGTCGGCGGTGTCGAGGCGGATGTTGATGAAGCCCGGGCCCGCCACGCTCACGTCCGAGACGCCGGCGGCCTTGCGGTCGAGCGTCGCGGCCAGCGCGTCGGCAATGTCGCGCGGCTTCTTGCCGAGCGGCTTCGCCAGCGTCATCGCGAGGTTGGTGGCCCAGTCGCCGTGCGCGGGGTCGCGCGGGCGTTCGAGATGGACCTTGGTGTCGTCCGGCGCGCCGAGGGCGACGGCGGCGCGCAGGAGCGCGTCGCGGAGCTGTTCGAGGCCGTTCACGAGGCGGAGCTCGTGCCGCTGCTTCCCTTGCCGCCCGCGGACGGGCCGCTCGACGATGCGGACGCCGTGCTCGTGGTGGAGCTTGCCGCCGGAGCCGCGCTCGCACCGCTCGACGCGCTGCCGCTGCCCTCGCTCGACTTCGCGCCCGACGCCTTCTGCTTCTCGCGCAGGTCCTTCTTGCCGTCCTTGCCGTAGTCGGTGATGTAGAAACCCGAGCCCTTGAAGAGCAGCCCCGAGCCCGCGCTCACGCGCCGCGTGGCGACCGCGCCGCAGGTCGGGCACACGATCTCCGGCTTGGCGTCACTGATCTTGAGGACGAAGTCCTCGGACTCGTGCCCTTCGGGGCAGCGGTACTCGTAGGTCGGCATTTCGGTGCTGAACAGGCGTAAGGTGTGGAGCCTGTTAAACTTAGCGGCCCCGAGAGGACCGTTCAAGGCGCGGCGTCAGCCGTCGCGCAGCCGTTCGATGCG
>CAZYQM010000311.1:0-1670 GCA_964649965.1 uncultured Gemmatimonas sp. | reverse complement strand
TACGGATCGGCGCTCTTCAAGGACTTCGTGCCGCAGCGCGATGCGACCATCGTGACGCGGCTGCAGGGCGCCGGCGCCATCATCCTCGCCAAGACGACGATGGGCGAGTTCGCGCAGCGTTATGTGGGTTCGGAGTCTGGCATCATCCGCAACGCCTACGACCCGCGCCGCAATCCCAGCGGTTCCTCCGGCGGCTCGGCTACGGGCACCGCCGCCAACTTCGGGCTCGTCGGCATCGGTGAGGACACCGGCGGCTCCGTGCGCGGTCCTGCGGCCGTGAGTGCGCTCGTCGGCCTGCGTCCCACGCTGCAGTTGGTCAGCCGATTCGGAATGATGCCAGCTTCGCCGACGCAGGACACGATGGGTCCGATGACGCGCACCGTGGCCGATGCGGCGGCGGTGCTCGACGTCATCGCGGGCTACGATCCGAACGATCCCATCACCGCCTACGCGGTGGGGCAGCAGCCGGCGTCGTACGCCAGCGGGCTCTCGCCCGACGCGCTGCGCGTCGCGCGCATCGGCGTGTTGCGCATCCCGCGCGACACGGCCGCGGCGTTCGCCGAAGTGAAGCCGCTGTTTGAGGCGTCCATCGCGCAGCTGCGCGCGCTGGGCGCCGTCATCGTGGACTCGCTCAGCGTGCCGCGCGTCCCGGGCACGGGCGGCAACGACTTCGAGACCGAGGTCGCGATGAACGCCTACCTCGCGCAGCATCCGAATGCGCCGTACAAGACCTTGCGCGAGATCATCCTCGCGGGCGGCGTGAATCCCTGGCGCGCGCGTTCGCTGATCGGCTCCATCGGGCGCTCGCCCGACGAACCCGGATTCGGCACGTTGCTGCGCCGTCGCGAGGAACTGCGCGTGGCCGTGCTCAAGCTGATGGCGGACCATCAGCTCGACGCGCTGATCTACGCCACCTTCGATGCCGCGCCGACACTCATCGCTGAGGACGTTCTCACGAATCCGCGTCCCAACGATCGCTACGGACTCGGCGACAACCGTGGCCTGAGTCCGACGCTCGGCTGGCCGGCGCTCACGGTGCCGATGGGCTTCACGCCCGACGGCCTGCCTGCGGGTCTGGAGTTCCTCGGGCGGCCGTTCACCGAGGCGCAGCTGCTCGGCTTCGGCTTCGCCTACGAGCAGGCGACCAAGCATCGGCGGCCGAGTCCCGTGGTGCCGCCGGTGGCGGCGTCGGGCGCGCGCGGCGGACGTCGCTAGTCGCCAACACTCCCCGCGTCCGTGCGTACATTTTCATAGCGCCTTACAGCAACTTTTCCCAAGCGAGACCTTGAGATGATCGGCAGAACGCTTTCCGCGTCCCTCTCCCTGGTACTGTGCACCGCCGTGTCGCTGTCGGCCCAGCGCGCCGCGCGCCCCACGGCGCCCGCCCCGACGGTGAACCCCGCCTCCTTCGAGGGGATGCAGTTCCGCTACGCCGGCCACTCGGTGGGCGGACGCGTCAACACCGTGGCCGGCGTGCCGTCGCAACCGCGCACCTTCTATATGGGTGTCGCCAGCGGCGGCGTCTTCCGCACCACCGACGGCGGTGAGAGCTGGCAGCCCATCTCCGACGGCAAGATCCCCGTCGCGTCGATCGGCTCGATTGCCGTGGCCGACAGCGATCCCAACGTGATCTGGGTCGGCACGGGCTCCGACGGCGCGCGCAGCAACGT
>CAZYQM010000310.1:269-1678 GCA_964649965.1 uncultured Gemmatimonas sp. | reverse complement strand
CCGGCACAGGTCCGGTCGCCCGGTCACATGTCACAGGCGTCCTGTGACCCATCCTCTTACGGAATATCTCAGCGCGCTCCACTATAGATGTCGATGGAATCCATGAGAAAGTCTCCTTCGCGTACGCCTTGGCGCCGAGCGGTCGCCGTGGGCGCGCTGTTTGCCGCCTCGCTGCTGTCCTGCGGACGTGAGATCACCGGTCCCGAGAACGGGGTCGGCACGCGCTTCGCGCATGGCCTGTCGTTCCTCACGGAGTTCCCGGGACCCCTCGCCTCCGTCGAGGCGGGCGCCGGGTCGGTCGTGCCGTTCAACCGCGTGCGCGTCGTCTTCCGGCGCGAAGATGGCAGCGTCGCGCTCGACCGGATCGTGAGCTTCCCGGAAGGACAATCTGAACTGGCGCTCGACCTGTCGGTGCCGCTCTCGCGATCGGCGCCGTCCACGGGCGAACCGCTGCAACTCTTCCTACGATACATCAACGTCGACGGCGATACGGTCTTCAGTGGCGGACCGGTGTCCGTGCTCGCGGTGCCTTCGTCGTCCAGCGGCAACACGCAACCAGAACCGGTGAACGTGCCCGTCACCTACACGGGCCCCGGTGCGGAAGCGACGGGAGTCGTGATCTCGCCCGACACGGTCTGGGTGAACGCCGGCGCGGGCTTTGCCTTCAGCGCCACCGCGCACGACGCCACGGATGCCACGATCGCCGACGCACCGGTGGTGTGGTCGGTGCTCGATCCGGCGAAGCTGGCCTTGAACAGCATGGCGAGCGGCAGCGGCTCGGCGCTCGCGAGTCGCGGTCCGGCGCGGGTGCGCGTCGCGCTGGCGGCGGGCGGCACGGGCAGCGGGTGGGCGGACACCGCCTGGGTGATGATCGCGCCCATGCCCGGGTCAATCTCCTTGGTCTCCGGCGGCGGACAGACTGGCGCGCTCGGCGCACCACTGGCGGACTCGATCATCGTGCGGGTCAACGCCACGGACGGCCAACCGCTGGCCGGCCGTACCGTGCACTTCATCGTGAGCGGCGGCGGCGACGTCTCGCCGGATTCTGCCTTCACGGATTCGCTGGGTCGCGTCGCCGCCGTCTGGACGCTGGACTCGACGGCCGGAGCGCAGTCCCTCACCGCGAGCGTCGCCGGCGCCGCGAACGTGACGCCGCTCGTCGTCACGGCGACCGCCGAGGCGAGTGCGCCCGCGAAGCTCGCGATCACCGCGCAGCCGCCGGCGACGGTCACGGCCGGCACGCTGATGGCGCCGGTGGTGGTCGAGGTCCACACCGCCGCCGACGTCTTGACGTCGCTGTTCACCGACAGCGTCCGCATTTCCGTGCAGAGCGGCCCGGACACCTTGGCGTTGCTCGGCACGCGCGCCCGCGTGCCCGCCGCCGGCATCGTCACCTTCGATTCGCTGTC
>CAZYQM010000310.1:0-259 GCA_964649965.1 uncultured Gemmatimonas sp. | reverse complement strand
GAGACGGCCGGCACCTACACGCTGGCGGTCTCGGCAGCCGGGCTCGCCGGGGCTACGACCACCACCGTCACCGTGCCGGCGGGTACGCCGGACGCGCTGCTGCTTGTTTCCGGCGGCGCGCAGACCGCGTCGCCCGGTACGCCGCTGGCTGCACCGGTCGTCGTGCGCCTCACGGACGCCTTCGGCAATCCGATCGCGTTGCGCGCCGTCGCGGCCACGCTGTTGACGGCCGGCGGCAGCGTCACGCCGGACACCGCGG
>CAZYQM010000309.1:0-1699 GCA_964649965.1 uncultured Gemmatimonas sp. | reverse complement strand
TCGGGCAGCGGATACGTGCCCTCCTGCTCGATCGGGTTCTGCGTGGCGAGCACGAAGAACGGTTCGGGGAGCGGCATCGTCGCACCGGCGGCGGTGACGCGGTGTTCCTGCATCGCCTCGAGCAGCGCCGCCTGCGTGCGCGGCGGCGCGCGGTTGATCTCGTCGGCGAGCACGATGTTGGCGAACACGGGCCCGCGCACGAAGCGGAACGTGCGATGACCGGTCTGCGCGTCTTCCTCGAGCAGTTCCGTGCCGGTGATGTCACTGGGCACGAGGTCCGGCGTGAACTGGATGCGCCGGAAGTCGAGCGCCATCGCCTCGGCCACCGAGCGGATCATCAGCGTCTTGGCGAGGCCGGGCACGCCGACGAGCAGCGCGTGCCCGCCCGCGACCAAGGCCATCAGGATCTCGTCGAGCACCTCGTGCTGGCCGACGATGCGCTTGCCGACTTCCGCGCGCAGGCGCTGCGCGGCGGCCAGGAGGGCGTCGCGGTCAGGCTGCGGGGCGACGGACGCGGCGCTCAGCGGACCGGCCGCCGATGGCGGTAGGCAAGGAGGAACGTCGACCCGTCGCGCGCACCGGCCACGTCGAGCGGCTGCGACTCGTCCAACACCTCGAAGCCGCGGAGCTTCATCACGAAGTCCACGGTCGGCTGGTGCGTCGGCAGGAAGGCGTCGAGCGCCGCCTGCTTGAGGGCGAGCACGGAGGTATCGGCGGCGCAGCGCACGGCGAGCGTATCCCACAGCTCGGGCATCTGCACGCGCACGGTGATCGCGTTCGGCGCATCGGCCCCGAGCGCGAGGACGCCCGGGCGGGCACGCAGCATATTGACCGCCGCGCTCACGCGACGGTCTCCGCGGTCTCGGCGGCCGGCGGCAGCGTCGAGAGGAACTGCGCGACCTGCGCGTCGAACATATAGCTGGAGGCGCTGACGGACGTCCCGCCCGTCTCCTCGGTGGCGGCGATGACGATCTCCTCACCGCCCTGGCCGCGCAGGCTCATCCAGTTCGGACCCTGGCGCTCGAGGAATGCGGAGTAGATGCCGTTGCGGCGGGCGAAGAAGTCACGCGCGTGCACGAGCACGTCCGCGGCGGGCATAACGGTGCGCTGCTGCTGCAGCGTGCGACCGGACTGATGATGACGCGTCACGTTGGGGGGTTCTCCGATGAGGTGCAGATAAGACACCTCAAATCTAAGCGTCGGTTGCTTCCGTGTCCTCTCTACGCGGTGCGACCGCGGAGCGTTCATCCTCGAGCGCGGCCTCGGAGAGGCGAAGCTGGCGCCGGAGCCTGTCCAGCTCGTGCGCGGTCGCCAGGAGGTCGCTGACCACCCGCAGCAGCGCCTTCGCCGCGACCGGCTGCGTGCCGGGATCCGCGAAGTAGAAGCTCGCCGCCCCGGCCAGCCCCGCGGGCCCGACCAAGGGCACCGACACGATGCCGTGGAAGCCCAGCTCCCGCGCGACATCCTGCCAGTCCTCGAGCGCCGGGTCGGCGAAGACGTCGGCGACCTCGATCGTGCGCCGTTCGGCAGCGGCCTCCCCCGCCGGCCCGAAGCCGACGCGCACCCGCATCTCCCCCAGCCAGCGGCGCCAGCGCTCGGGCCAATTGTGCGCGGCCACGGGGTGCATCACCTCGGCGGCGCCGTCGAGCAGGAAGACGGCCCCCAACGACGCCCCGACCGCCGGGCAGGCGCGGTCCAA
>CAZYQM010000308.1:0-1708 GCA_964649965.1 uncultured Gemmatimonas sp. | reverse complement strand
AGCGCTCGCGCAGCTCTGCGCCAAGGTTTCGGACGACCACCATCCGCGCCGCCTGGTCTGAAGCGCGCAATGCGAGGATGTACCGCCCGTCGGGCGAGACGTCGAAGTCCGCGTGCACGGTGTTGAATGTGTACGGGCCAGAGAGCACGGTGCGCGGCGCGCTCACCCGGAACGGTGAGGTGGACGTGACCATCACGCGGCGCAGCACGCCATTCTCGACGAAGGTGATGGACTTGCTGTCCGCCGCCCACACGGGCGTCGTGCCGCCGTCGCCGGAAATGCGAACAAAGACACCGCCTCGCTCGCTCGGACGCACGCGCACGGCCTGGAACGATCCGGACCCGCCGCCGCCGAACGCGATCCATCGCCCGTCCGGTGAGAAGCGGGCGGCGAACAACCCCAGTTGCGCGTCCAGCTGCTGCGCCCCGCTCCGCTGACGAGTGCCCATAGCCGTCGAGGCCCCTCCATCCAGCGAGACGGTCCACAGCTCGCCGTCGCCCGTCGCATCGCGCTGCACCAGCAACGTGCGACCGTCCGGCGACATCACGCCCTCGTCAATCTGCGCCGTGGAGTCCGCGTAGAGCAGCTCGGCCTCGCTGGTCTGATCCAGCGCCTGGACGAAGATGCCGTTCCGGCCGAGGCGATCCGACCGGAACAGCACGCTGCGGCCATCGGGCGTCCACTCCGGCCGATCGTTGATCGTGCCGCGGTTGGTGATCTGCACGAAGGGGCCGTTGGGCAGGTCATACACCGAGACGTGACGCTGCGCCTGCGAGCCGACGGCGACGGCAATGCGGCGGCCGTCCGGCGAGAAGCGCGGCCAGACGTACGGCCCCGGCTCCCCGACGCGCTGCACGCTGCCGTCGGCACCGACGAGCACCATCTGCCGGCGCGCGACGCCGCTGAGGTACACGAGGTCGCCCGAGGACGTGAGCGAGGCGTGCGCGGCCCCGACCGACGCATCCACGACGATTTGGTCCGTCAAGGTGATTGGCGCGCCCGTGACTCGGTGTTTCGTCACGTCGAAGGGCACGGCCATCACCACTCCTGCGGCGCTCGCGTACACCAGGGTGCCGTCCACCACCCCCAGCGGCGCCGCGCCCGCCACATCGAGGATCGTGACCCTGGCAGACTTGAGCGAGAATACGCCGATGCGCGCCGCCGGGGCGCCGCCCATTCCGTAGGCGCCGAAGAGCACGCTCTCGCCGTCGTCGAGCGCCACGGGATAGAACGCAGAGATCGAATCCAACGCGACGATGCGCTCGAACACGCCGCCATTGGCCGAGACGCGGAATACGCCCTCGCGACCTGTCGCGAGAATCCACCCCGAGGGGCTCCACGTGGCCGCGGTCGGCGGCACGTCGGCGACGGTCACGGCGCGACCACCCGTGACGGGGATCTTCTTGATCTGCCCGCCCGACCAGAACGCGAGCCACGCGCCGTCGGGCGAGAAAAACGGCGCCTCGCCGCGTTCACTGCCCGGCACCTCGCGCGGGATCACGTCGTCGGCCTCGCGCAGGTAGATGCGCGACACGCTGTCCTCGCCGATCGCCGTGTACGCGACGAACTGCGCGCCCGGCGCCACCGCGACCAGCCGCAGCGTGCTCGGCATCCAGCGCCCCTGTTCAGGCGGCGCCAGCTCGTAGCGGGCGACCATCTCATCGTTTACCACGCGACCGCCGCCGCCGAGCGCAGCGATCGCCGCGAC
>CAZYQM010000307.1:0-1712 GCA_964649965.1 uncultured Gemmatimonas sp. | reverse complement strand
CCGGCGATGTACGCGACCCACGCCGGGGGCCAGTTGCCGGCGATCTCGGCGCCGCCGGAGTGGTAGTTGGGATGGACAAGGATGATGCGCATCGGCTAGCCTCACGGCGAGTCAGGGGAAGTTGACAGTTGCGGAGTCAGGGGAAGCTTTCACCGAGACCCTACTTCCCGGCAGAAGCGAAGTCCCTAATGGCGCTCCGACATTCCCTGAAGGATTCTCCTGACAGCTCGACGCCGCCTTCTTATAGATGGCGACCGCATCTGCCATCGAACCGCTCGCGTCGCATTGCCGAGTCGTCGGGGCTAGCTTTTCTGCCACTGTCGGCGGATTCCGCCGCCTGCACTTCCTGATCGGCGCCCTTCCCCTCTCGGAGAGCTGATGTCGCTCGTCCCCCCGTCGCTGTTCTTGCTGGCCCAGACTGCCGCCGAGCGCCTCGCCTCCGCGCGGGACGGCCTCGACATCCCGGTAACGCAGCGACTCATCGGCCTGCTTGGCATCGCGACGATGCTCGGCATCGCCGTGCTGCTCTCGGCCGACCGCAGGAAGATCGACTGGCGGCTCGTCGGCACAGGCGTCGGCCTGCAGGCGGTGTTCGGCGTGCTCGTGCTCAAGACCGAGATCGGCCGCGCGGTCTTCGCGCGCGTCGGCGAGATGATCACCGCGTTGCTCGGCTTCCAGGAACAGGGCGCGCGCTTCGTCTTCGGCAACCTCGTGCAGTCCAGCGTGCCCGTCACCAACGCCGACGGCAGCACCATCGAAGGCGCCACGCGGGTCGCGCAGACGGGCGCCTACTTCGCGTTCAACGTGCTGCCGACGATCATCTTCTTCTCCGCGCTGATGTCGGTGCTGTACTACCTCGGCGTGATGCAGATGATCGTGAAGTCGCTGGCCTTCGTGATGCAGAAGACGCTGAAGACCTCCGGACCCGAGACGCTGAGCGCCAGCGGCAACATCTTCCTCGGCCAGACCGAGGCGCCGCTGCTCATCAAGCCCTTCGTCGGCACGATGTCGCGCAGCGAACTCAACACCGTGATGGTCGGCGGCTTCGCCACCGTCGCCGGTGGCGTGCTCGCCGCGTATGTGGGAATGCTGTCGGGGTGGTTCCCCGGCATCGCCGCGCACCTGCTCGCCGCCAGCGTGATGAACGCGCCGGCAGGCCTCGCCATCTCGAAGATCCTGATGCCCGAGACGGAGGAAGGCCGCGCCCACGCCGCCTCGCTGCGCGAAGCTTCGACCGTGATGAAGTCCGCCGAGCCCGTGCCGGCACGCAAGCGAATCTTCCAGATTGGCGGCCACAGCGGCGAGAGCGGGATGATCGAGGCCGCCGCCAACGGCGCCGCGCAGGGCGTGCAGCTCGCCCTCAACGTCGGCGCGATGCTGATGGCCTTCGTCGCGCTCGTCGCCTTGATCAACGCCCTGCTCGGCTGGGGCGGCGGGCTCGTCGGCATTGACGGCCTCTCGCTGCAGAGCATCCTCGGCACGCTGTTGGGGGTCAAGGCGATGTTGATGATGGAAGAGGGAAAGTTCCAGCCGCTGGAAAAGGTGCAGACGGAGGACGAGGTCATCGAAAAGCTCTACGAGTTTGTGGCCGAGTTTGCGCATGTGGAGCGGGTGGGCATTATGCAACACAACTATGCTGGTCCCAGCCAGGCGTTAGCGACCCGGCTGCACGAACTCCTGCCTCATGCCACCATCCAGCCGATTCTCTATCC
>CAZYQM010000306.1:0-1739 GCA_964649965.1 uncultured Gemmatimonas sp. | reverse complement strand
TCGCCCTCCAGCGCGCGACGCTCGGTCTCCTCGTGCGCCGCCATCTCCAGCGCGAGCCGCAGATGCGCGTCCGTCTCGCCGAGCTCCCAGCTGCGTCCAGGCTGCTTGGCGAGGCTCGACGGCTTGAGGCCGTCCAGGAACATCCGCTCCGGGCCGCCGACGGCCTCCAGTGCACGCACCGCCTCGGCGACGGTGGCGCGGCGTCCACCGGAGCTGTTCACCTCCGGGAGGATGGCCCGCATCGCTGTCAGCGCGGCTGGCCCGGCGATGATGCGTGGCGTGTCGCCCTCCTCGGACTTGGCGGCGATCGAGCGCGAAGGGCCGAGCCCCCGCGCATTCGGCACGCCGGGACGCCCCTGCACCTCGATGCTCCAGCCCTGTGGGGAGTCGTGGTCGCGCACGACGCGCGTGGAACGCACCATCGTCCGCGTCACCATAAACGGCCCGCGCTCATCCTCGTGCTTTACGACGACTTTGCGGTCGTCATAACCGCGCTTGAGCGTCGTGTACACGTTGAGCGGCAAGGTGCTGATGCCACCGAAGGCGAGTCCCATCGCGGGCCCCGCGACCATCCAACCGCCGACCAGCGCGACACCGCCGACGCCGTAGAGCCAGGCCTTGCGATAGCGCTGTGCGAAGCGGTCGCCGTAGCGCCAGGCCGCGAACTCCGGCCGCAACGGCTCCCCGATGCGAATCAGGTCGGTGCCGTCACGCAGCTTGGCGAGTCCGATCTGATCCGTCGCCACGCGCTTCGTCGCGTCGCGGTAGAGGCGCTCGCCTTCCTCGATCGCCTCCCAGCGCGTCTCCAGCGGCGAGAGATTCCATTGGCGGCAGCTCGGGCAGACGACCCAGAGCCGGCCCTTCGCCTGGTCGAAGGCCAGCCGCTTCCCCACCGGGAAGTGCTCAAGCGCCTCGTTCTTGCCGAGCGGCGCGTGGCAGAAGGTGCAGGTCGAGTACACGCCGAAAAACTCGGGGCGTGCGCAGATCTGGTCAACGGCTGACGCGACCGTCGTGGGGCATCGTCGGCCGCTCGGCCGGCGGGAGCGACACGCCGACCAGACCTCACCACGGCCTAGCTCGGCCGGTACTCCCCCCACACCTCGCGCAGCACGTTCGAGATCTCACCGACCGTCGCGCGAGCCTTCACCGCCTCGATGATCAGCGGCATCAGCGGCGCGCGCGCGGCGCCCGCCTCGGCGTATGCCGGCGCCGCCGCACGGATCGCCTCCAACGCACCCGCCACCGCTTTCGCGTCGCGCGCTTCCTTCACCGCCGCGAGCCGCTCGCGCTGGCCCCGCTCCAACGCCGCGAAGTTCGGCGCCGGGATGATCGGCGGATCCTCACCATCGGCGAACTTGTTCACGCCGACCAAGACGGTGCTCCCGCTCTCGACCGCAAGCTGGAACTCATACGCCGAGCGCCCGATCTCCTCCTGGAAGAATCGCGCATCGATGGCCGCCGAGCTGCCGCCGAGCTCCTCGACCTTGCCGAGCAGCTCGAGCGCGCGCCGCTCCACCTCGTCAGTGAGCGACTCCACGTAGTAGCTACCCGCCAGCGGATCCACCGTCTGCGCCACGCCGCTCTCGTACGCGACGATCTGCTGCGTTCTGAGCGCCAGCGTCGCGGCCTCGGCGGTCGGCAAGGCCAGCGCCTCGTCGTAGCCGTTCGTGTGCAGCGACTGCGTGCCGCCGAGCGGGGCGGCCATCGTCTGCACGGCAACGCGCACGACGTTGTTGAGC
>CAZYQM010000305.1:0-1782 GCA_964649965.1 uncultured Gemmatimonas sp. | reverse complement strand
GGTAGGTGGCCTGGGTGGCGTCGTCGGCAAGGTCGTTGCCCATCAGGTGGCGGCAGTAGCGCCAGACGTCATCGATGGTCCGAGCGACGAAGGCCTCCTCAGCCGCTCGATCGCCGCCGGCGGCATTGCTGTGATGGTGGCCGGCCGCGACGGCGAGGCCTGCGGTGGGCAGGGCACGGCCGACAAGGTGCTGCGGCTCGTGAACGGTCGAGTGGACGGACTCGCCCGGCCGCGGCGCAACGTGCTCGAGCTCGCCGTGCCGAGTCCCGAGGACGCGATGACGCGCCTCTTGCCGCGGCTGCCGAGCGTGGCGCGGCGGGGTCGGCGGCTGCGCGTGCCGCTCCTGCCGGGCACGTCGCCGGAGTCCGTGCTGGCGCTGTGCCGCGACGCGGGCGTGGCGGTGCGTGCTTCGCGCGTGGCCGAGGAACTGCTGCCGCGCGAGGTGCCGACTGAGGCCGCGCCGTTGCCGCGCCCCGACGCGTCCCGGTAGCTTTCCGTGATGCCGGAGTTCCGACTCTACAACACGATGACGCGCACGGTCGAATCGTTCGCACCCGCGGACGCCGAGACCGTGCGCCTCTACACCTGCGGTCCGACGGTCTACAACCCGGCGCACCTCGGCAATTTCCGCACCTTCCTCTTCGAGGACCTGCTGCGGCGCGCGCTGCGGCTGCGCGGATGGAAGGTCGAGCAGGTGATGAACCTGACCGACGTCGACGACAAGATCATCAAGCGTGCGACCGAGCAGGGCAAGACGATCGGCGAGGTGACGGATCCGATCGTCGAGATCTTCCACGCCGACCGCAAGTACCTGCGCATCGAGGACGCGGAGCACTATCCGCGGGCGACGGCGTACATCCCGCAGATGATCGCGCTGGTCGAGCGCCTGGTAGCGAACGGCGTCGCGTACGTGGCCGAGGACAAGTCGGTGTACTTCGCGATCGACAAGTTCGCGGGCTACGGCAAGCTCTCGCGGCTCGACACGCGCGAGATCCAGAGCGGTGCGCGAGTCGCGCAGGACGATTACTCCAAGGAGAACGCCCAGGACTTCGCGCTGTGGAAGTCGGCGAAGCCAGAGGACGAGGCCTGCGGCGCGGCGTGGAACTCGCCCTGGGGCCGCGGACGGCCCGGCTGGCACCTCGAGTGCTCGGCGATGGCGATGAGCATCCTCGGCGAGACGCTCGACCTGCATTGCGGCGGCATCGACCTCGTGTTCCCGCACCACGAGGACGAGATCGCGCAGAGCGAGGCGGCGACGGGCAAGGAGTTCGCGCGCTGCTGGTGCCACGGCGAGTTCCTGCTCACCGACGGCGCGAAGATGGCCAAGCGCGTCGGCAACGTGCAGAACGTCGCGCGGCTCGAGGAAGCGGGCATCTCCGGCGCGGCGGTGCGGCACTTCGTGTTCAGCACGCACTATCGCAAGCAGCTCAACCTGAGCGGCGACGCGCTCGAGGGATCGATGGAAGCCGTGCGTCGCATCGGCGATTTCGCCGAGCGTCTGCAGGCGGCGAAGGGCGGCACGCGCGGGCTGGAGGACGCGGCGGACCGCCTCGAGACGGCGGTGCGCACGGCGTTGTTCGACGACCTGAACGCGCCCGAGGCGATGGCGGCGCTGTTCGAGTTCATCCGCGCGGCGAACAAGGAACTCGATGCCGGCGGTACGGACGTCGCCGCGCTGCGTCGTGCGCGCGAGGTGTTCCGGATGGTCGATGCCGTGCTCGACTTGGTGCCCGGCGCCGCGGCGGTGGACGACGAGCTGGCGGCGTGGGTGGAGTCGCAGCT
>CAZYQM010000304.1:1379-1788 GCA_964649965.1 uncultured Gemmatimonas sp. | reverse complement strand
CGCTCACGCCGGAGCAGCAGGCGCAGGTGCGCAGCCGGGCCGAGGCGATGATGCGGGCGACGCAGCGCGTGCCGATGATGCGCGTCGTGACGCCGCAGCCGATGGCGCTGCTCGAGGTGACGAGCTTCAACGAGTACAACCGGACGCGGTACTACCAGCCCTGAGCGCCGTCGCGACTACTCGATGCGCTGCGCCCGCTCGTCGTCGCCGGACTGCTCCAGTGCCTGGGCGAGTCCGGCGCCGAGGCGGGCGATCTGCCGCAGGCTGATGACGCGTTCCATCCCGAAGGGCGGCGTGCGGACCTCGAGGACGCGTCCGTCGCGGTAATGGATCTGGATGAAGTCGTCCCCGTCGTCGTAGCCGACGATCGTCTGGTCGCCTTCGCTGTCGAAGTACTGGTGCATCGCCG
>CAZYQM010000304.1:0-1363 GCA_964649965.1 uncultured Gemmatimonas sp. | reverse complement strand
CACGCGCTCTCCCGGCTGAGCTAAGGCCCCTCGCCACCGTTGCGCATGCCCTGACGCCGCGCGGTCGCGCCCGGGGGAATGGTGGGTCGAGGAGGAGTTGAACCTCCGACCTCACGCTTATCAGGCGTGCGCTCTAACCACCTGAGCTACAGGCCCGGCGAGCCTTGAAATAAAGCGGGGAAGCCCCTGTCGGTCAACTGTTTGCGTGTCAGAACCCTGCCCGACTTGCCCCCAGCGCGCCAACGCGCGACCCTCGGGGGAACTCCCAGCCCACCAGCGACGATGCTCGACACCGCCGAACGCGGCCTCACGCTTCCCGACCGCACCTACGAGCGCCAGCTCAAATCGCTGCGCCCGGCCCTGCTCAAGGCGCATTTCGCACTGCAGCGCACGGGCCGCCAGGTCCTGGTGATCGTCTCCGGCAGCGACGGCGCCGGCAAGGGCGAGCTGGTCCATCGCCTCAACGAGTGGTTGGATCCGCGCGGGGTCACGACTTCGGCGTTCTGGGACCCCTCCGACGAAGAGGAAGAGCGCCCGCACTTCTTCCGCTTCTGGCGCGCGATGCCGGGCGCGGGCAAGATCGGCATCTTCTTCGGGTCCTGGTACACGCGGCCGATCATCGAGCGCGTCACCAAGGCGCGGCGCAAGCGCGACTTCGTGCCGGAGCTCGATCGCATCGTGGCCTTCGAGCGGATGCTGGCCGACGGCGGCATCCACGTCCTGAAGCTCTGGATGCACCTGTCCAAGCCGGCGCAGCGGATCCGTCTCAAGGAACTGGCGAAGCTGGGGCGCCTGGGTCCGGACGACCGCAAGCACTTCAAGCGCTACGACCGCTTCCGCGAGGTGTCCGAGCAGGCGCTGGAGCACACCCACCAGCCTGAAGCGCCCTGGCACCCGATCGACGCCACGGACCGTCGCCATCGGGAAATCACGGCGGCCAAACTGCTCCTCGCGACGCTGGAGCGCACGCTCGCCGAGGAGGCCGCCGCGCGCGATGCGAAGCCGGCGCGCTCGGCGCGTGCCGCGAACGCCCGCACTTGGGTGCCCGGCCCATCCATCCTCGACCAGGTGGATCTCAGCCAACGCCTGACGGTCGCCCACTACGAGCGCGAGCTACCGCAGCTGCAGGAACGGCTCTCGCGGCTGGCCTGGCAGGCCCGCGAGGCGAAGGTGCCGACGGTCCTGGCCTTCGAGGGCTGGGACGCCGCCGGCAAGGGTAGCGCGATCCGCCGCGTGACGCAGGCGCTGGACCCGCGGCTCTACCGCGTGGTGGGCATCGCCGCGCCGTCCGACGAGGAACGCGCGCAACACTACCTCTGGCGCTTCTGGCGGCACGTGCCGCGCGACGGCCGCATCACGATCT
>CAZYQM010000303.1:0-1810 GCA_964649965.1 uncultured Gemmatimonas sp. | reverse complement strand
GGCGGTTGTGCGCGCGCGCGATGAAGTAGCGGAGCATCGCCTCGGTGATCTCGAAGTCCGCGATCACGCCGTCGCGCAGGGGGCGGATGGCCTGGATGTTGCCGGGCGTCCTGCCCAGCATCTCCTTGGCCTCGCGCCCCACGGCCAGCACCTTCTTGTCGCCGCGCGCATCGCGCTGGACGGCGACCACGCTCGGCTCGCAGCTGACGATGCCCTTGCCCTTCACGTAGATGAGCGTCGTCGCCGTACCGAGATCGATGGCGAGGTCGTTCGAGAACAGGCCGTATAGCCAGTCGAAAATCATCGTCGCTCTTTCAGAGCGCGGGCGCCCTGCCGGGAGACTCCCTTCGGCGCGCCGCCGTGGGCCGTGGCCGTTCCCTGGCCACCTCTAGCGCCGGCGCCTTGGCTCCGACGTCCCACAATCCCGCGGGATTCCCCGCTGACCCATGCCAACGGGGCGACCTAGTTAGCACGCGGCTCGATTCGGGCGCAATCACACCCGGGCATCGCCCAGCACGCACCGAGCCCAGAGGTCGCCGACCCATCCCGTGCACCTTCATTAACTATTCGAAAAGACGACGAATTCGCCGAGCGCTCAGTCGTCGTCCCAGTCGTTCCAGCGGCGGTTCTTCTCGCGCCGCTTCTGCTCCGGACCGGTGGTGCGTTCGCTCCCCTTCTTCTTCTTCTTCTTCTTGTCCGCGGGGGCGGCCGCTTCGCGCCAGCGCCGTCCTTCCACCGGGCGCGAGGGCGCGACCATCGGGTGCATGTCGTCCACCGGCTCGCGCGCTTCGAAGCGACCACCACCTCCGCCGCCGCCCATGCGATCGCCGCGCGGCGGCCCCGAGCTGCGATCGCCGCCGCTGCCACGCGGGTGCGCGATGTTGATCATCAAACGCCGGCCGCGCAGCTCCGCGTCGCGCAGCGAAACGATCGCGCTGGTCGCGGCGTCCGCGCTGCCGAGCGTGACGAATCCGAAGCCGCGCATGCGACCGTCCGGTCCGATCGGCAGATGCACGTGAGCGATCGGGCCCGCGCCGTGCTGCGTGAACAGCTCCTCGATATCCTGCTGCGAGGTGCCATACGGCAGATTGCCGACGTACAGCGTGCGATCGCCACCGCCTGCTCCGCCGCCGGATGGCGCTCCCGAGCCTTCCGAGCGTGGCTCGCGGCGCGGAGGCTCCGACTGAAATGGACGCACCGAGATCGCGCGCCCGGCCTGCATGGTTCCGTCGAGTGCGTCGCGCGCGCTCGCCGCTTCGTCCGCGGACGATAGTGTGACGAAGCCGAAGCCTCGTGGCCGCCCGGTATCTCTGTGCTTCGGCAGCGTGACGTTGACCACGGTTCCGCCCGTGGCCTCGAAGAGCTGTCGGAGCACGTCCTCGGTGATGGAGTCAGGCAAGCCCGCAATGAAGAGCTTGCGCTCATCCTCGGTCGACATGCACGGTTTCCTTGATGCCTCTTTCTTCTCTTTCCCCAGAAACCCTACGGACCTCGTTCCCGTGGAGAAGCGAGTCGACGATAACGGCCCGTCGAAGCAGGTTCAAGGGAGCAAGCGCTCCCCACCCCCGACCCGGGCCGTGGGTATGACGGGAGTGCGGCCGGGCGCGGGCGGTGTAAAGTCCCGCGCCGGATGAAACTCCGGGTCCTCGTCAATCCCAAGGCGGGTGGCGGCGCAGCCGGGCGCAAGCTGGGGGAGCTCTCGAGCGCCCTCGAACGCGCCGGGCTCGGCCGCGACATCGTCCACACCGAACGCCCAGGACAGGCGGGTGAGCTGGTGCGCCAGGCGTACGCCGACGGCGTCGAGTGCGTG
>CAZYQM010000302.1:0-1857 GCA_964649965.1 uncultured Gemmatimonas sp. | reverse complement strand
GCAGTGCCGCGACCAGCGGCAGCACCAGCGTGCACGTACGAATGAGGGACGTCAGCAGTCGCATTCCGTGGCAGCGAAGGGTGGAGATGAAAACATTGCCGCTCTGCTACACCCGCGGTTCCGCGAGGGTCATTCCGTGATAGGGGTCACCACGACGACGTGTCCGTCGTCGCCATACATTCGCAGGTTGTACGCATCTCCGGAACCGCTGGAACTCTTGGAAGAAGCGCCGCATACAAGCCTCGCGCAACCGACCGACGTGACGGTTTGTTGCGCTCCGCGTAGAAGCAATGCAACATCCACGCGTCGGCGGTGACGACGACGCGCCATAAGATAGGAACGACCACGCACCGCGCCATCCCCTGCTCCGGAGTTTGTGATGCCCGCCCGCCCGCACCGCCTCGCTGTCGCCATCGTCGGCATCGTCGCCGCCCTCACGCTGCTGCCTGCGACGGCGGCGGCGCAGGGCAAGTCCGAGGAACGCGCCACGCTTTCCCGCGGCGGGATGGCGGGTGAGGACGAGAACATCCGCATCGCCACGGGCACGAACGTCCGCGGCGAGCCGGGTGAGCAGCCGCCCTCGGCCAAGGCGCCTGCCGGCACGATGAGCCGCGGCGCCAACGACTGCCGCGTGCACTTCGACAACCGGAGCAACCTGTTCATCGCCGCCTACGCCGACGGCACGTATCGCGGCGAGCTCTCGCCGTGGGGCGACGTCTACACCTACGTGCTGGCCGGCGCGACGCGGCTGTACGCGCGCGCGGGCTTTACGGACGGCTCCGTCTCGACCTGGGGTCCGCGGATGATCGAGTGTCCCGCCGGCGGCAGCTACCAATGGATGCTCTATCAATAGATGTGACAGGTCGGCACGAACCCTGACCTTTTCGCCAGACCTCGACCAAATGCGATCCCTCCTCCGTTCCGTCGCCCTGCTGGCCGTCGCCGTCGCCCTCGATACGCTGCCGGCCTTCGCCCAGCAACCGGGCACGCGCGGGGTCATCCCCCAGCGCAGCAGCGCGCAGCGCGTCGTCGGCAAGCGGCGCGCCCTGATCGTCGGCATCGACGAGTACCAGGACCAGCGCATCCCGCAACTGCGCTACGCCACCGTGGACGCGATGGCCTTCGTCGGCTGGCTGCGGTCGCCGGCCGCCGCGGCCAACATCGACACGATGGTCATCCTGCTCAACCGCGACGCCACGCGCGAACGCATCCTCGACACCTATCGCACGATGGTCGAGGAGACGCAGGAGAACGACGAGCTGATCTTCTACTACGCCGGCCACGGCGGCGTGCGCGAAGTGCACAACGCGATGGAAGGCTACCTGATGCCGCACGACGCCGATTCGTCGAACATCGCGCGGCGCGGCATCTCGCTCGACGACATCAACAAGGAGGTCAGCTACCTGCCGGGCCAGAGCCCGGTGCTGCTCATCCTCGACGCCTGCCGCTCGGGCAACCTGTTCAACTCGAACCAGATGAGCCGTGCCGCCGCGGCCTTGGGCCCGAACATCCGGCGACTCGTCTCCAGCAGCGGCGCCCAGGACTCGCAGGAAGGCGACCAGTGGGAAGGCCACGGCGCCTTCACCTACTTCCTGCTCAACGGCCTGTACGGAATGGCCGACGCCGACCGCAGCGGCAACGTGACGCTGGCCGAGCTCGGCCTCTGGGTGGTCGGACAGGTCTCGATGGAGACCAACCAGGCGCAGATCCCCGAAGTGCAGCCGTTCGACCACAAGTGGGGCATCACGGACGTCGTGCCGGCGCTGCGCGACTCGGTCGCGCGTCGCGTCGCGGCGCGGTCGGGCGCGGCGGCCGAAGGCCCGACGCGCGGCACGGGCGCGGCGGCGTCGCGTCCTC
>CAZYQM010000301.1:0-1860 GCA_964649965.1 uncultured Gemmatimonas sp. | reverse complement strand
AGCGGTACTCGCGCCGCAGCGCCCAACTGCGCGCCGGGATGCCGACGCGCGCCGCCCATTCGTCCGTCGTCTGGCCATTGCCGCCGGCGAAGCGCATCGTCACGATCGGCGTCACGCTCACGAGGCCGTGCCCCGCGTCAGTCACCAGCGTCGCGAGGCCGTCGCGCTGGTCTTCCTGCACGTCGAAGAACACGAGATTGCCCCGCGACTGCGCCGCGGTGAACTCGAACTGCGCGAGCAGGTTCGTCTGCACGAGCACGATCGTCGTCACGAGGAACGAGCCGAAGCCCAGCGCCAGCACCACGGACTGCGTCTGCGACGCCGGCCGATGGAGGTTGGCGACGCCCTGCCGCAGCACGTAGGGCCAACTCGGCGCGATGAGGCGCCGCGTCAGGCGCGCGAGACCGACCGCGGCCAGCCACAGCGTGCCGATGCTCACGAACACGCCGACGGCGAACAGCAGGCCCTGCGAGAGGTTCTCGGCGCGGTTGATCGCCAGGCCGACGACCGACGCGACCAAGGCGAAGTTGGTGATCTGCGTGGCCGAGTCCCGGCGCCGCGATTCGGCGAGCGCCGCGTCGTCGCGCCGGATTGCCTGCAACGGCGAGACGCGGCGCAGCACGAGCAGCGGCCGCAGGGCAAAGACGACGGCGACCCACACGCCGATGCCGAGACCGAGCAGGATCGCGCTCGGGACCAGCATCACCTGCACGTCCACCGGCAGGAAGTCGCCGAGGGCCTGTGGCAGCAGGAACTGGATGCCGATGCCGAGCAGGGCGCCGACGGCGGGGCCGACGAGCCCCATCGCCGCGGCTTGCACGAGGTAGATCGTCAGCACCTGTGCGCTCGAGGCGCCCAGGCAGCGCAGTACGGCCACCGTGTCGATCTTGCGCTGCACGAACGCGTTCACGCCGCTGGCCACGCCGATGCCGCCGAGTAGCAGCGCGATGAGGCCCACCACGGAGAGGAAGCGCGCCAGCTGCTGGATGGCGTCCGTGAGGTCGATCTCCCGCTCCTCGACCGTGCGGACGCGGATGTTCTCCTTGGAGAACTGCGGGCGCAGCGGCGCGACCCAGAGCGGCGTCTTCGTGCCTTCGGGCAGCTTCAGCACCGCCTCGTACTCGGCGCGGGCGCCTGCGGTGATCAATCCCGTCTCCGCGAGATACGCGTCGGGGATGAACACCCGCGGGCCGATCGTCGCTGCGATGCCCGGGTCGCCCGGGATGTTCGTGAGCGACGCGAGGATCTCGAAGCGCGCGAAACCGATCTGCAGCGTGTCGCCGACCTGCGCGTCGAGGCCGATGAGCACCGACGGATCCACCATCACGTAGCGCCCGCGGTGCAGGGCGTCCCAGCGACCGGCCGGCTCGGTGAGCACCTCGCCGTAGAACGGGAAGCCCGGGGAGACCGCCCGCACCTGCGTGAGTCGCGTGTTGCCGCTCGGTTGCGCGGTGGCCATCGAGGCGAAGCTCGTGACCTTCGCCCAGGGATAGCCCGCCGTCGCCAGCGAGTCGAGCAGCGAGTCGGCGGCCGGCGAAAAGCCCTGGCGCGCGCGCAGGTTGAGGTCGCCGCCCATCAGCGTGCGCGACTGCTCCTTGATGGAGCGCTGCACGTTGGCCGCGAACGAATCGATCGCCACCAGCGCCGCCACGCCGAGCGAGATGCTGCTCATATAGAGCAGCAGGCGGCGGCGCGCCGTGCGGCTCTCCCGCCAAGCGAGGCGGAAGAGCGTGGAGAGCGGAGCCTTCACGCCGATGCTCCCGGCGTCATCTCGTCGGCGGTCGCCGCGGCGACCGCCGCGCCGCCGCGTCCCGCGCGGTCCTCGATGACGACGCCGTCGCGCAGGCGGATCACCCGCTG
>CAZYQM010000300.1:0-1885 GCA_964649965.1 uncultured Gemmatimonas sp. | reverse complement strand
CCCGCCAAACCCTTCTTATTGGAGCGTTCACAGCAGAAGCACACGTTATACCGACGTTGCTCACGGGATAGAGATATGAAGCATCATCCCGCGCCGCGGGGTTCGTTTCCGGTCTATAGCGTGCACGCTGACAATCTCGAGGCGTTGCTCGCGGCCCTTCACCCACCCTGCCCCCGCTTTGTGCTGCTCGTCGCAGCAGACACCGCCGGCGTTGCGGAGGAGTGGCTTCAGGCCTGGGCCGCCCGTGTCCTCGACCGCGGCGCCGTCTGCGTTTGCTGCTGGGGTCCGGGAGCAGAGCGCCTACATTTCGCCTTTGACATGGCAGCGATCGCACGCGAGGGCGCCGAGGCGGGCGGAGACGACGAGAGTGTGATTATGACCACTTGGCACACGGACGAGCCGTTGCTCGAGGCGGCGTGGTTCGCCGTACACCCGGCGTACCCGAGCGGGATCTACGAGACCGGAACCGAGGCGGTCGTTGTCGCCACCGTGCAGCGCGATGACTGGCACCGTGAGCTGACGCAGTACCTCGACGACGGTGCGCCCATCCGGGACGCGGTATAACGACGCTTGCTGCTGATGGCCACGCTATGGTGGCGGCCGCTGCGCGGCCGCATCTTATGGAGTGTCCACAGCAGAAGCATACGTTATGCTGACTGGATTCAGAGGGTCGATGCAACACCTTCCATAGTTTCCTTCTATATGGAGGTAGTTGCGATGTTCATCCCCAGCCCACACGGCTACACCTGGCAGCAGCGCACCGAGCTCTGGCGCCGCTACCGCGCCGGCGACTCGATCCGTGAGATTGCCGCCGACCTCGCGAAGAATCCCGGCGCCGTCCACGGCGTGATCCGTCTCGAGGGCGGCATCTCGCCCCGCCTTCGCACTCGCTCGGAGCGTGCGCTGTCCTTTGAGGAGCGCGAGCTCATCTCCCGCGCGCTGGCGGCGGGCGAGTCGTACCGCGCCATCGGCCGCCGCCTCGGCCGCGCCGCCTCGACCATCAGCCGCGAGGTCGCGCGACACGGCGGCCGCACCAAGTATCGGGCCATCCGCGCCGACAGCCGCGCGTGGGAGTCGGCGCGCCGCCCCAAGGCCTGCCGCCTCGCGTCCCGGCCGCGCCTGCGCTATCTCATAGCGACGAAGCTGAAGCAGCGCTGGTCGCCCGAACAGATCAGCGGCTGGTTGCGCCTCGCCTTCCCCGACGAGCCGGAGCTGCACGTGTCGCACGAGACCATCTATCGCTCCCTCTACGTCCAGACGCGCGGCGTGTTGAAGAAGGAGCTGCTGAAGCATCTGCGCACCGGGCGCGTGGTCCGGCGCTCACGCGCCTCCACGCGCAAGGGTCAGGGGCGCGGGCAGATCGTCGACGCGATCCCCATCAGCGCGCGGCCCGCCGAAGCGGAAGACCGCGCCGTGCCCGGCCACTGGGAGGGCGACCTCCTCGCCGGCGGCGGCAACACGCACATCGCCACGCTCGTCGAGCGCACCTCGCGCTTCACCATCCTCGTGAAGGTCGAGAGCAAGGAGCCCGGCCGCGTCGTGCCCGCGCTCATCCGCCAGATCCGGCGCCTGCCGACGCACGTCACGCGCTCGCTGACCTGGGACCGCGGCAAGGAACTCGCGCACCACCAGCGCTTCACCGTCGCGACCGGCGTGCAGGTCTACTTCTGCGATCCGTACAGCCCGTGGCAGCGGGGCACCAACGAGAACACCAACGGCCTGCTCCGGCAGTACTTCCGCACCGGCGCGAATCTCGCCACCGTTACGCAGCGGCAGCTCGACGCCGTCGCCGACCAGCTCAACGGCCGGCCGCGCAAGACGCTACACTTCCGCACGCCCGCGGAGGTGTTCGACGAAGCTGTTGCGTTGATTGCTTGAATTCATC
>CAZYQM010000299.1:0-1892 GCA_964649965.1 uncultured Gemmatimonas sp. | reverse complement strand
CCCATAAAGACGTCCGCCGGATGCGCGTTGTACCACAGGAAGCCCACCGCCGCGCCGAACACGGCCGAGCAGAACACCGTCAGCTCGCCCGCGCCGACCAAGTAGATGAGGCCGAGGTACTCCGTCGCGTCCACGCGGCCCATCACGTAGGCGAAGATCGCCATCGTGAGCATCGCGATCGCCATCAGGCCGGTCGCCAGGCCGTCGAGGCCGTCGGTGAGGTTCACCGCGTTGCTGAAGCCCGTCATCACGAAGGTCACGAACGGCACGTACAGCCAGGCGATGGTCGGCACGATCAACACGTACTTGTAGAACGGCAGCGTCGTGCTCGCACCCGGCAGGTTGTTGATCGGATGCTGCCAGAGGTAGAAGCCCAGCGCGAGGCCGATCGTGACCTGCCCCGCCAGCTTGTAGCGCTCCACCAGCCCGCGGTTCTCCCTGCCCTCGCGCTTCTGCTTGAGCTTCAGGTAATCATCGAGAAAGCCGATCGCCCCCATCAGCAGCGTGACGGCCAGCGCGAGCCATACGTACTTGGAGCTGAACTGCATCCACAGCAGCGTGGACGCGGTGACGGCGCTGAGGATGATCAGCCCGCCCATCGTCGGCGTCTTGCCCTTGTTGGCGTGCGTGTCCGGCGTGCCGGCGCGCACCACCTGGTGCACCTGCATCCGCCGCAGGCGTTCGAGGATCCACGGTCCGACCACGAAGCACACGAGCAGCGAGGTGATCGCCGCCCCCGCCGCACGGAACGAGATGTAGCGGAAGATGTTGAACGCGCTCTCGTACTGCGTCAGCGGGAGGAGGAACTCGTACAGCATTCAGGTCGTCGCCCAGGTCGTCAGGAGAGGCAGGAGTCGTTCGAGCTTCACGCCGCGCGAAGCCTTGAGCAGGATGGCCGCATCCTTCGCCAGGCGAGGCGCGAGCTGCGGCCACAGGTCGTCCACGTCGTCGGCCACCAGCACGCGCGCGGGATCGCCCAGCGCCGCGAGCGGCGCCGCGAACTCGCCGAGGCCGACCACGAGCTCCGCCCCGCTGGCCAACGCCGCTTCCGCGACCTCGCGATGCGCCCGTTCGGCGGCCGCACCGAGCTCACGCATCGTGCCCAGCACCGCCACCCGTTGACGCCCCGCGCCCACGTCGCGCAACAGCGCGATCGCCGCGCGCGCCGAGCCGGGATTGCTGTTGTAGCAATCGTTCACCAAGAGGGCGCGCCCGAGCGGCCCGACGGCCGAGCGCATCGGCGGATGCGGCATCGCCGCCAGCCCCGCCGCCGCACGCTCCGCGCTCACGCCGAACTCGCCGGCCACCGCCAGCGCGAGCATCGCATTGCGCAGGTTGTGCGCGCCCGGCAACGGTACCGAAACGCGGACGCCATCGAACTCGCACCAGCCCGTGCCATCGGCGTTGAGGCCGTGCCTCGTCGCGCGACGATCACCCTGCTCCAGTCCCGCAGACACCACGCGCCCCGCCCGCAGCGATGCCTCGCGCACGACGTCCGCCTCGTCCGCGGGCACGATGGCCAGCGGCACGCCATCCGTGAACGACATCTCCTCGGCCAGCACGCCCGCCAAGTCGCCGAAGCCCTCGAGATGCTCCTCCTGCACCGTCGTCACGACCACGACGTCGGGCCGGATGATCTCGCGGAGGATGGCCATCTCGCCGGGCTCGTTCGTGCCCGCCTCGACCACGGCGACGTCCGCGGCGTCATCGAGCGCAAGCAAGGTGAGCGGTACGCCGATCTGGTTGTTCAGGTTGCCGCTGGTCGCGTGCACCTGATAGACGGCGCCGAGTGCGGCCTTGAGCAGTTCCTTCGTGCTCGTCTTGCCGTTGCTGCCGCCGACGGCGATGACCGGCTTGGCCCAAGCGTCGCGGCGGTAGCGGGCGAGCTGCCC
>CAZYQM010000298.1:0-1902 GCA_964649965.1 uncultured Gemmatimonas sp. | reverse complement strand
CAGGTGGTGCTGAATCTCGTCGTCAATGCGCGCGACGCGATTGCCGGTCGCGGAGAGATCAGGCTGCGCCTGAGACGCCTCGCAGCCTCGGAGGATCGCCCGGCGCGCGCGCCGACCGGCGAGTGGGTGCTGCTGCAGGTGTCGGATACGGGCAGCGGGATGCCGCGCGAGGTGATGCAGCGGGTGTTCGAGCCCTACTTCACGACCAAGGCGGAGTCGCACGGCACTGGGCTCGGCTTGGCGGTGGTGCACGGCGTGGTCCGTGCGGCGGGCGGGCACGCCGTCGTGGAGAGCGAACTGGGGCGGGGGTCGACGTTCTGGATCTTCCTGCCCGCCCTCGACGCGCTCGGCCGTCGCGTCAGTCCGCCTGCAGGTACGCCGACAAGTATGGCTTGACTCGCGCGCGCTTCGCCGCGTCGAGATGTGCGTAACCGGCCACGCGACCCACGCAACTCGCCGTCCCGCAATGGCAGTCGAACGGCTCCGCCATCGCGAACTCCGTCGCGTTGTAGTCGAAGGTCACGCCCTCGCCAGCCTCGATATCGCGTAGCGCGACCACGGACAGCCCGCGAATCCACGCGCTTGGCTCGCAGGAGTGGTTCAGGTACATCCAGTACCGATCGCGCACACGCTCTTCGTCGGTGGCAAGGTCGTCGGAGTCGAGGTGCATCTCCGGGCCGACCTGGATGGAGTAGCGCGTGGCCACGCGCGTCTCGCGTCCTACCAGCGTGAAAATCACGGCTCCGGCGGCAATCGGCGCTGCGGCGACGAGCCGTCGCTGCGTGTCCTCCACCAAGACGCCAACGGTGGGGCAGGATGTCACCAACAGGGTTCCAGCGGGGTACGACGGGGGCGACGTGTGCTCAGTCGCGCGGATTGGGGTGGCGGGCACGGGCTGGAAGCTGATGGGGTCCGGTCCGTTTCGCTACTGGCTTCCTCCAGACTATCATCCAGCTATGCGTTCCCTCCGTTTCGTGCTGCTCCTGCTGCTCGCCACGGCCGCGCCGGCCGCCGCGCAAGTCGAATGGCTGCCGGTGCCGGAAGAGAAGCCCCGTCGCGAAGACCGTCGCCCGGACGTCGGCGAGTGGCACTTCGGCGTGGACGTCGGCTTCGCCAACTACATCCCGGGCGTCTTCCGCGAACGCGGGACGCGGTTCGTGGTCTTCGGGGAACGGCAGGTGCACCGCTACTTCGCGCTGCAGGCGGACGCCAATTGCTCGCGCGGGTCCAAGCGTCGCATCTCCAACGAGCCGCAGGAGTTCGTCTCGCTGTGCACGGGGGTGGTGAGCACGGTCATTCCCTTCGAGCTGCACCACGCGGCCTGGCCGTACCTTCGCTTGGGCTACGGCTTTGCGCTGTGGGATGAGCAGGCGCAGGAGGGCTACTACGACGTCGAGGACAGCTCCCCGACCTGGGTCGTCGCGGCTGGCATCCGCTCGTACTTCGGGGCGGACCAGAAGGTCGGGCTGCGACTGGAGGTGCAGCGGCAGGAGACCTCGCTGCGTGAGCTGCGGGTGCCGCACTGGGGCTTCGGGCTGGGGCTGAGCCTGCGGTTTCCGCGCGGGGTCCGGATCGAGGACTGAGCGCTTTCCCATCCCGTTGGCAGTCCGTAGCTTACAGGGATGACTCGCACCACCGAACCGACACGAATTTCCGACCTCCCCGGCCTCGTCGGGCAGACCGCCACGCTGAGCGGCTGGGTCACGCATACCCGCAGCTCCGGCAAGGTTGCCTTCGTCACGATGCGCGACGGCACGGGCATCCTGCAGTGCGTCGTCGTCAAGCCGCAGGTCAGCGCCGAGACCTGGGAGGCCTTCCAGAAGCTCTCGCTGGAGTGCTCGCTCACGGTCAGCGGCGAAGTGAAGGCCGATGCGCGCGCGCCGGGCGGCGTCGAACTCGGCG
>CAZYQM010000297.1:0-1917 GCA_964649965.1 uncultured Gemmatimonas sp. | reverse complement strand
GGCGACGAAGAACCACCAGTTCACCGCGGCGATCGCGAGCGCGGCGGCCAACAGCACCGCCCAATCCGAGCCAGTCATCTGCGCCTCCTACTTGGTGGAGAGGACTTCGTATCCCGCGTCGCGCACGGCCTCGGCGATCACCGACGCATCCACCGCCGTCTCGTCGAACGTCACCACGGCCTTGCCGATGCGCAAATCGTCGAGCGTCACGCCCGTGAGTCCGTCCAGCGCCTGCTTCACCATCCGCAGGCAGTGCCCGCAGGTCATTCCACCGATTTCCATCGTCTGCGTCGTCATCGTTCGCTCCTCCCGTGAACTGAATGTATACCCCCCACGGGTATTAAACTAGGATACCCCCACCCCCTATGTCAAGAGGCCCGGGCGCCCCCACGGCACCCGGACCTCTTCCCGCCGCAACTGCGCGACGGATTTGACGGGGCTCCCTCGCCCCGAAGCTGCGCTCAGCGCGTCAGTTCCTTCACCAGTGTCCGCAGGGCCTCCTGCCAAGCCACGGGCTTCCCCGGCAAGTCGTCGCGACGGTGGGCACGCATCGCCTGGACGTCTTCGTCCGTGATGAGCGCCGTCAGGCCGAAGCCGCTGGCGACGATCCCCGTCCGCTTCGCGACGATGCCTTCCGCCCCGATGCGCACGGCCTTGCCGTCGCGACCGACCAGCACGCCCGTCAGTTGCAGCACTTGCACGGGACGTTCCAACGACGTCAGCCACGGCAGGTCCTGTCGGTGGTTACTGCCAAGCTCGACGAACTTGAGCGAGCGAAACCCGCGCTGCCGCACGATGTATTCCCCGAGTTCGACCGTGATCACCAGCGCGTACTCCACGTCGCTGTTCAGGGTCTCCTCGGCGAACCACGTCGTCCACTCGGGCGACGGTCGGCCGACTTCGAGCTTCATCTGGTTCAGGTTGGCTTCGCGACCGAGCACGCTGTCGCCTCGGGCCTCGCAATCCTCGCCGGGCAGGTTGCCCCCGCGGAGACAGCCGAAGCGCACGTCGGGCGGCGTACCGCGCATCGCCGGGCGGGCGCCGGCAGGACCGGCCTCGAGCAGGCGCACGGGCACGGAGCCGTTCGCCGCCGTGAGCGAGTCGAGATACGCGTTCATCTCCGCGAGCAACTGCGCCATCGGCGAGCCCGGCGCGGCGCTGGGATCGAACATCTCTCCCTGGCCGTCGCGCTGCTGATACGCAATCGGCGCGACGCCGACGCGAGCGGCGTTGGCCGCGACGGGCGTAGCGCGCGCGCCGGCGTACCACGGCGGACGGGAGAGCATCGCATCGCCGACGCCGCTGCCCAGCGTGGCGCCGGTGTTGGCGCCCGTGGTGGCGCAGGCGCCGAGCATCACGTTGACGAGAAGGACCACTGCAAGACTGCGGGACATCGGGAGACTCCGTCGAGTTGTTGGACGGGAGTACGATGTCGCCCGACGGTTAGGGGCCCGCTTAAACCCGTTCCCCGTCCCGGATGGCATCGGCCAGCCGCAGCAACTGGGCGGACGGTCTGGCCTGCAGTTCGCGGTCGAGCGTCTCCCCGAAGCTCGCGAAGGACCGCAGCGCATCGGCCCGGCGCCCGTCGCGCGCCAGCGACAGCATCAGCAGGCGCTGGGCTTCTTCGTGGACGGCGTCCGTGGCGAGCAGGCGCCGGAACCAACCCGCGGCGTCGGCGTGGCGTCCTTCCACGCTCGCCGCTTCACCGAGCGCGAGCAGCACCCGATCGTACAGGCGGGCGACCTCATCGCGAACGGCGACGTGCCAGTCGCCAAGCTCCGCCTGGTCGCCGAACGGACCGGCGTAGAGCGCGATGGCGCCTTCCAGCCGCGCGACGGCGTCGGCGTCGTCCGGCGAGCGGCGGAGGCGACGCAAGGCGTCGCTGACCACCTGGCGGAACTCCTCGACATCGCAGCG
>CAZYQM010000296.1:0-1917 GCA_964649965.1 uncultured Gemmatimonas sp. | reverse complement strand
TGGGTCAGGTGTGAGGGATGGGGAGGCGCTGCGCCGTCAGCGGGATGGCGCGGGCCTTCGACGCCTTGGTCTTGGCCAAGGCGTTGCGCGTGTCCACGACCAGCGACGCGTGGTCCACCACCAGTTGGTAGTCCACGCTGCCGTGGTCCGTGACGATCACGACGGCATCGGACTTCGCCAGCTCGGCCGGGGTCAGCGCCACGCTGGAAGCCTCGTGGCCGTCCTCGCGGAAGCTCGGGACGAACGGGTCGTGGTACACCACCGTCGCGCCGCGCGCCTCGAGCAGGCGCATCACGTCCAGCGCCGGCGACTCGCGCATATCGTCGATGTCGCGCTTGTAGGCGATGCCGAGCACGAGCACGCGGCTGCCGTTGACGGCCTTTCGGTCCTCGTTGAGCGCGTGGGCGACCTTCTCGACCACGAAGTCGGGCATCGAGGAGTTGACCTCGCTGGCGAGGTCGATGAAGCGCGTCTTGTAGTTGAGCGCGCGCATCTTCCACGCCAGGTAGTGCGGATCCAGCGGGATGCAGTGCCCGCCGATGCCGGGGCCGGGCGTGAACTTCATAAAGCCGAAGGGCTTCGTCGCGGCGGCGTCGATCACTTCCCAGACGTCCACGCCGAGGCGCTCGCAGACGATCGCCATCTCGTTGACGAGGCCGATGTTCACCGAGCGGAAGGTGTTCTCGAGCAGCTTCACCAGCTCGGCCGCCTCCGGCGACGACACCGGCACCACCGTGTCGATCGTCGAGGAGTAGAACTTGGTCGCCACCTCGTTGCAGGCCGGCGTGATGCCGCCCACGACCTTCGGCGTGTTCTTCGTGTTGTACTTCGGGTTGCCCGGGTCCACGCGCTCGGGCGAGAACGCGAGGAACACGTCCGTGCCCACCGTGAGCCCCTTGGCCTCGAGGCGCGGCTGCAGCAGCTCGCGCGTCGTGCCGGGGTACGTCGTGCTCTCGAGTACGATCAGCTGCCCGGGGCGCGCCTGCGCGGCGATCGTCTCCGACGCCGAGAGCACGTACGACATATCCGGGTCCCGGGTCTTCGCCAGCGGCGTCGGCACGGCGATTGAGATGGTGTCGGCCTCGTGGAGCTTCTTGGCATCCGTCGTCGCGACGAACTTGCCGCTCTTCACGTGCTTGGCGACGTGCGCCGCCGGCACGTCCTGGATGTGCGACTCCCCGCGCATCAGCAGCGCGACCACGCGCTCGCTCACGTCGTAGCCCACGACGCGGAAACCCGCCTCGCAGAGTTCCATCGCCAGCGGCAACCCGACGTAGCCGAGGCCGATCACGGCCGACACGGCGGAACGGTCGTCGATCTTCTTGAGCAGCGTTTCCTTCGTCGTGGACATTCAGGGTCTCGGGTGGGGTTACTTGCCGAAGAACGACCGCACGGCCGCGACCACCTCGTCGCGCTGCGCCGTGGTCAGCTCGGGGAACACCGGCAGCGACACGACTTCCTTGGCCGCCTTCTCCGCCTCGGGGCAGGCGCCCTCCTTGTAGCCCAGGTAGCTGAAGCAGGGCTGCAGGTGCAGCGGCAGCGGATAGTACACCGAGTGGCCGATCCCCTTCGCCTTCAGGTGGTCCTTCAGCGCGTCGCGCTTCGGCACGCGGATCGTGTACTGGTTGTAGATGCTCTCGTTGGCCGGATCGATGAACGGCGGCACGATGTCGGCGATGTCCGCGAAGGCCTGCGTGTAATACGCGGCGTTCTCGCGGCGCTTCGCGCTCCACGCGGCCAGGTGCGGCAGCTTGGCCAGCAGCACCGCCGCCTGCAGCGCGTCGAGGCGGGAGTTGTAGCCCACTTCCTCGTGGAAGTACGTCTGCACCGAGCCGTGCGTGCGCAGGCGCATCAGGCGCTTGAAGATCGCCTCGTCCTGCGTCACGATCACCCCGCCGTCGCCGTAGCCGCCGAGGT
>CAZYQM010000295.1:1441-1955 GCA_964649965.1 uncultured Gemmatimonas sp. | reverse complement strand
GGGTCGAGCGGCTCGTGATCGCCGCAGTCGATGCGCAGGGCGCGATCGCCGAACGGCGAGTCCACGAAATCACAATGGTGCGGCGCCGCCGGCGCGCGATGCACGTTGGGCCGGAAGTACCTGCACGACACGCACATCCGCTGCACGGGGATGTCGCCGGCCTCCTGCAGCGCACGGATCATCTTCACCAGGCTCCGAAGCAGCACCCCTTGTTCGGTCTCGTCGAGTGTGGCGACCGCCTTCCGCAGGAATTCCGGCCACTCAGCGAGCCGCTTCGAGAGCGCCAGCCCCTTCCGGGTGGCACGGAGACGGACGGCCCTGGCATCGTCGGGGTCGGCCAGGGCAGCCCGCGCGGATCGCGCATGATGCTGGTGCGCTATCGCGGCGCGGGATCGCCCGACGCGCCGCTGGCGCTGGTCGGCAAGGGCATCACCTTCGATTCGGGCGGCATATCGCTCAAGCCCGGCGCGGGCATGGGCAATATGAAGGGCGACATGTCGGGGGCGGCTTCGGT
>CAZYQM010000295.1:0-1431 GCA_964649965.1 uncultured Gemmatimonas sp. | reverse complement strand
GACCAGCCCCTTCTCGACGAGCGCGGCCACCGTGTCGCTGGTTGTCGCCGCCGAGACGCCCAGGGCCTCTGCGACGGCCGTGAGTCGGAGGCCCGCACGGTGCGCGTCGAGCAGGTCGACGACGGCGGCCTGCGTGGGCGTGACCCCCGTCCGATTCGAGGCCTGCCACGAGCGGCTTCGCAGCGCGAGGCCGATCTTCGCGAGGCCCGTCGTCACGAGCGCGGCCGTGGATGGCGCGAGGCCTGGCGAGGATGCGGGACTCATGGGCGGCAGCTCAAGTAATTAGGACGCCTAAATGATTACACCGCGTCCCCGTCTCGTGTCAAGGCCGACAGGCACCGGCCCGACGGCCGGCGTCGGACGCCTGGCCTACAGCCACCCCTTCACGCGCGCAATCCTCGCCGCCTCGACGCGGTTGCGCGCGCCGAGCTTGCTGATGGCTTCCGACAGGTAGTTGCGCACCGTGCCTTCCGACAGCGACAACGCCTCGGCGACCTCGCCGCTCGTCTGTCCGTCGGCGGCAAGGCGCAGCACCTGGCGCTCCCGGTCGGTCAGCGGATCGATCTCCGCGGTCCACGCTTCGGCCGCCAGTTCCGGGTCGATCGCCCTGCCGCCCTGATGCACGCGGCGGATCGCGTCGGCGAGCTGCGACGAAGGCGCATCCTTCAGCAGATACCCGCTCGCGCCGGCGTCGAGCGCGCGCCGCAGGTACCCAGGCCGCGCGAACGTCGTCAGGATGATCACCCGGCTCTTCACGCTGCGCTCGCGCACGCGCGCCGCCAGCTCGAGCCCGCTCAGCCCCGGCATCTCGATGTCGGTCAGCACTACGTCCGGCGGCTCGCGGCCGAGCAGGCGCAGCGCCTCCTCCGCGCTCGCGGCCTGACCAACCACGCGGATGTCGCGTTCGATCGACAGCAGCGCGGCGAGGGCGCCGAGCACCATCGCCTGATCCTCGACGATCAGCACGCGGATCATGTCCGTAGCACTCCTGCCGACGAAGACCCTCTCGAGAGCGGGAGCGTCGCCTCCACCCGCAAACCGCTGCCAGACGATACGATCAGCGCACCGCCCATCTGCTCGAGGCGCTCCCGCATGCCGGCGAGCCCGCTGCCCTCCTTCACGGCGCCCCCCACGCCATCGTCTTCGATGACGAGCCGTGCGCCCGCATCGCTGACGTCGAGCGACGTTCGGCAGGTCGTCGCGTGTGCGTGCCGGACGACGTTCGTCAGGCTCTCGCGCAGCACGAGCGCGAAGGTCGTCTCGACCGCAGGCGGGAGCGGCTCAGCGGAGACGTCGGCCGCGAGGTGGACACCTGCGGCGGCGAGCGCCGCCTGCCCTGCAGCCAGCTCGCCAGAGAACCCGCGGGCGCGGTAGCCCCGCACCGCGCGCCGTACCTCGGCGACGCCGTCGGCGATCGCGCCGACCAGCCCC
>CAZYQM010000294.1:0-1955 GCA_964649965.1 uncultured Gemmatimonas sp. | reverse complement strand
GCAGGCGCCCCTTCGAACTCCAGGACGTCGATGAAATCGTACGAGGGATAGACCGGCATCGGCAGCGACTCGCGCACGGCGATGAACGTCTCGTCGTCGAGGAAGATGCCGTCCTGATTGATCGTCTCGGCGGGGATCAGCGCGAGATCGAGGTCGCTGCGCCCGTCGAGCGCGCGGCGGATGTCCGCGCCGACCAGGAGGCCGGCGGTGGTGACCGTGGGGCCGAACAGCGAGTTCACCGTCTCGATGATCTCGAATTGCGCGCCCGTGGCCTCGGTGAGCTGGACGAGGAGCTCGGGCATAATCTCCGGCGCCATCGCCTTGCCGGTGACCACGCCGATCTTCTTGCCGTCGAGGCGCGGGAGCCGCGGGATGCCCTCGCGCACGCGGTCGCGCAGCGAGGTGATGGCGCCGACGCCGTTCTCGATCTGCGAGAAGTCGCCGTAGTGCGCCGCGGGTGGCAGCTCGCGGCCGGCGAGCAGGTAGAGTTCGTCCGAGCCGTACACCCAAGGCTCGCCCCGCTCGGCCATCGCCTTCGCGGCCCAGCGTTCGGCGGTCTCGAGAATGCGCGTCGCGTTCTCGACGTCCATCGACTGGCCGGTGTAGATGTGCGAGAACTGCGTCAGACCCACCGGCACCAGCGCCACCGAGAGGCAGGCGTCACCGAAGCTGTAGAGGTCGCGCAGCGACTGTTCCAGCACCTCGCCGTCGTTGAGCCCCGGCACCACGACCATCTGGCCGTGGAACTGGATGCCGCCCTCGACCAAGCGCGTGAGCTGCTCGACGATGTTCGGCACGCGCGGGTTGTTGAGCAGCACCTTCCGCGCTTCCCAGGGCGTCGCGTGCACGCTCACGTAGAGCGGCGAGAGCCGGTACTCGAGGATGCGCTGGAAATCGCGCTCCTTCAGGTTCGAGAGCGTCGCGAAGTTGCCGTAGGCGAACGAGAGCCGGTAATCGTCGTCGCGGATATAGAGCGGCTTGCGGAGGCCCTTGGGCAGGCCCTCGATGAAGCAGAACTCGCAGCGGTTGGCGCAGCGCCGCACGTTGGGCGGCTCGAGCTCGATGCCCATCGACTCCCCGCCCTCGCGCTCGATCTCGAAGACCACGTGCTCGCCGTCGGCGAGCTTGGCCTCCAGTTCGAAGCTGTCGTCGGCCGTCAGGAACTCCCAGTCGAGGAAGTCGTCGAGCGCCCGCCCGTCCACGGACAGCAGCTCCGTGCCCGGGGTGATCCCCAGTTCGGCGGCGATGCTTTCGGGCTGGACTTTGCTGACGCGGACCATTGAACCGACGGCGGAGACGAGGACAAAAAAAGCCGCGCGACGCGGCTAAGAAAAACTATTAGACGGACGGGCGGAAAGCAATGCGGCGCAGACACTTGCGCCGCTTGAGCTACTGCCAGTTTGGCCCCACCGTCGGCCACACCTCGACGAGGCTCGCCCGCGGCTCGCGTGCCACGAAGATGCGGATATCGCGTTCCTCGGGCACCGCACGCGGATCCGCCAACGCATCCACCTCGTCCACGCGGCCGAACAGCTGCTCGAGAGCCTCCCGGGCATCCGGCTCGGCCAACACCATCAGCACCGCGCCCGCGCGATCACCGGGACCCCAAGCGTGGAAGTCCCCCGCGGTGCTGATCGGGTACGGATAGCCGAGCCGCGCGGAGTACCGCGCCAAGGCCCCGGCCTGCCCGTAGTTGCCGCCGAGGATCGTGACCTGCGCGCGCTCGGTCTCGCTCAACGCGCCGTAGGCGCGGGCCACGGCCTCGGCCTTGGCCCGCCAGCCGAGCATATCGGCGTAGTCCTGCGGCAGCGCGAGCTCCACACCGCGGTTTGTGGTCGTCCCCACGCCGAGGCGCCGTGCGTAGGCGGCCATCGCGGTAGGCTCGAGCATCGGTACGCCCATCGGCATAACCGGAATGCCGATCGCGAGGATTGCAGCCGCGGTCGCGGGGACCG
>CAZYQM010000293.1:0-1982 GCA_964649965.1 uncultured Gemmatimonas sp. | reverse complement strand
CTCGACGAGGAACGCCGAGAGCCCGCGCAGCAGCTCGCCTTCGTTGCGCGGGAACAGCGCCTCGGCGCTCTCGGTGAGCGCGTAGAGGATACTCGGGCGTCCGGGGCCGCCCTTCGCGCTGCCGACGCGCTGCACGAGCTGGCGCGCGACGAGCGTCTGGAGATGCTCGCGCAGCGTCTCGACGTTGAGTTCGAGCTCGCGGGCCAGTTCGGGGATCGTGCAGCGCCCGCGACGCTTGAGGGCGTCGAGCAGGCCGCGATGGCTGGGGCTGAGCGGCGTCGGTTCGTGCACGGGGGAGTCCGTCGTAGGGCGAAGGGGGCGGGTCTTCCATAGAATGGCTTGCGCCGATAGAATAGTCAAGGTATTTTCCTTGAAAATAACCTGAGTCCGAAATGACGAATCCAACGACGCCCGATGTCCGAGTCCGCACGGTGGACGACCTGATGGCCCAGCACCCGGCCACGATGGCCGTGTTCAACGCCTTCGGCGTGGACAGCTGCTGCGGCGCGCACCGCACGGTGCACGAGGCGGCGGTCGCCGATCTCGTGGACGAAGCGGCCCTCGTGAGTGCGCTGGAGCGCGCGATGGCGGAGGCGCGATGAACGTCCTCGACGTACAGGCCGCCGCGCTGCAGGCGGTGAGCGCGCATCCGTCTCGCCCTGCGACGGCGGTGGTGCACGACGTGCCGGGCGTGCGACTGGTAGTGTTTCGCATCGAGCCGGGGCAGCAGGTCGCGCCGCACGTGTCCGAGGCGACGGTGCTGCTCACGGTGGTGAGCGGCCGCGGGATCATCTCCGGGCCCGACAGCGAGACGCCGGCCGGACCGGGAACCGTCGTGACCTATGCGCCCGGCGAGCTACACGGGATGCGCGCCGACGGCGAGCGCTTCTGCATCCTCGCGTCGATCATCCGCAAGCACTGAGCCCGCGGGGATGCCGCGTCGCTTAGCGCGACGCGGACGCCTTCGCTTCGGCGCGCGCGAGGGCGATCGCCTCGCGGATGCGCTGCGGCGACCCCTCGATGCGCCAGGCCTCGCGGCCCTGCGGGTCCACGAGCACGATCGTGCTGCCGTGGGCGATCATCCCGGTGTTCTCGTCGCGTTCGCGCGCGATGCGCCAGCGATCCAGCGTGGCGTTGACGATCTCCACGCTGCCCGAAAGCACGCGATCCTCGCCCTCGAGCTGCCAGGCGCCGGCGATGAACGCCAGGCGGTCGGGCGTGTCGCGCCAGGGATCGAGCGTGACGACGAAGATGGGGATGTCCATCGCCGACTCATCGGCGCGGGCGCGGCGTGCGTGCTCGACGATGACCGGGCAGATGTCCTCGCAGTGCCCGAAGGCGAAGGTGACCATCACCCAACGCCCGGAGAACTGCGCCAGCGAGACGGCCTCGCCGGATTGGTCGATGAGCGAGAGTGCCGGGGCCAGCGCCACGCTGCGCGCCGGCAACTCGGCGTTGAGCGCGAAGGGTTCGCTGTCGCCGCCGGAGGCGGCCGCGACGCGGCGCACCGAGGCGAAGAGACCCGAGACGACGAGGATGGCCACGACGCCCATCGTGAAGCCGCCGGCCGCGTGCGCACGGATGCGCCGCAGGTCGGCGCGGAGTCCCTCGCCCCAGACGATGACGAGGAACCCGATGAGCCCGATGGGCTCGCCGATCAACAGCAACCAGCCACCGGCGTGCGGCAGCCCGCTGTGCGTGGAGCCGAAGCAGACTTCACGCGTGCGCAGCAGCCACTCCGGCGCGGTGGGCTCCAGTGGCCAGAGGGCCAGGGCCCACCACGCCGCGCTGATGGCGAGTATGGCCGCGAGGGCCACGGCCGCCAGCGGCGGCCGTGGCATCGCGGAGGAAGTCAACCGACCTTCCATAGGAACGAGAGCAGCTTCCAGTTGGTGAAGTAGTACGTGACGAAGGCGATGAAGAACACCGCGACGAGGATGATCGTCCCCGGCGTCGGGCCCATCCAGCCGCGAGCCGGCGCG
>CAZYQM010000292.1:0-2018 GCA_964649965.1 uncultured Gemmatimonas sp. | reverse complement strand
GGGCTGCGTGCCGTTGTAGATGTTCACCGGCTGGCCGTGCACGGACAGTGCCTTGATGTCCTTGTTCATCGCGAGGATGGCATAGACCGGCGCCTCGACTTCATCGGCCACGTCACCCGTGACGTAGATGCTCGGCCGCAGGTCCTTGCGCATCCGCACGCTCTCGCGGACGCCGTCCACGACGGTCACGAAACGGCCCAGCGGTTGCGGACCCTGCATCGTGGCCACGGGGAGCGCCAGCAGCGCTTCGATAGACGAGCGTGATGCTTCGGGGAGCCGCGGGACGATCGGCGTCACCTCACGGGCCGTCGCCGAGGCGAGCATTCCCGCCGGAGCGCCGGAGAGCGCGAGGTACAGCGTGCGCGTGACCTGCTCGACGTTCGCACCGGCGGCGGCCACCCGCGCGCGATCCACGCGGAAGGTCTGGCGCGACTGTGCGTCCTCGATCGTCCAGTCCACGTCTACCACGCCGGGCGTCTGCTCGAAGATGCTCTTGATCTCCCGCGCGGCCGCGAGACGCGTCGAGTCGCTGCCCGCGTACACCTCGGCCACCAGCGTCGAGAGCACCGGCGGACCCGGCGGGATCTCGGCAACCTTCGCCGATGCGCCGTAGCGGTTCGCGATCTCCACGATGCCCGGGCGCACGGCCACGGCGATGTCGTGGCTTTGGCGGTCGCGGTCGTGCTTGTCGAGCAGGTTCACCTGCACGTCCGCGACGTTGGCGCCGCGACGCATAAAGTAGTGGCGCACCAAGCCGTTGAAGTTGAACGGCGCGGACGTGCCGGCGTACACCTCGGTGCTCTTCACCTCGGGGATCGTGCGCAGGTAGCGCGCGACTTCCTCGGCGGCCGCGTTGGTCGTTTCCAGCGGCGTACCTTCGGGGAGGTCGAGGACGACCTGGAACTCCGACTTGTTGTCGAAGGGCAGCATCTTCACCTGTACGGCCTTGATGCCGACGAGGCCGACGGAGACCAGCAAGAGGCCGACCACGCCGCCGTAGAACAGCTTGCGACGCGAGTCGTTGTCCATCAGCCCGCTCATCAGCTTGGCGTAGAAGCGACCGAAGGCGCTGTCTTCCTCGTCTTCGTGCGCCTTGTCGTGCGACGGCGCATTCGGGTCGTGCTTGACGTGGTCCTTGAGCAGCAGGTAGGCCAGGTACGGCGTGACGATGAACGCCACGGCCAGCGAGGCCAGCATCGCCACTGATGCGCCGATCGGGATCGGGCGCATATACGGGCCCATCATCCCGCTCACGAAGGCCATCGGGAGGATGGCGGCGATCACGGTGAACGTGGCGAGGATGGTCGGGTTGCCGACTTCGTCCACGCCCTCGACGCTCGCCACCTCGGGCGAGCGGTCACCCATCCTCAGGTGACGGTAGATGTTCTCGACGACGACGATGGCGTCGTCCACGAGGATGCCGATCGAGAAGATCAGCGCGAACAGCGTGATGCGGTTGAGCGTGTAGCCCAGCGCGTAGTACACGAACAGCGTCAGCGCGAGCGTCACCGGCACGGCGACGAGCACGACGATGGCTTCGCGCCAGCCGAGGAACCACCAGATGAGCAGCGTCACCGAGAAGGTGGCGATGATCAGGTGGAGGATGAGCTCGCTGGCCTTCTCGCCGGCGGTCTCGCCGTAGTCGCGCGTCACTTCCAGCGAGACGTCCGCGGGCAGGATGCGAGCCTTGGCGGCATCCACGCGTTCGAGGATGGCGTGGCTGACCTGCGTCGCGTTCGCGCCGGGGCGCTTGGCGATGGCGATCGTCACGGCCGGGCTGCCGGCTGTCTTCTCGTCTTGGTGCGACACATAGGTCGTGGGATCGCCGAAACCTTCGCGCACAGTGGCGATGTCACGCACCGCGACGGGCGAACCGCCGCGCGTGCTGACGATCACCTGGCCGACATCCGTGGCCGTGGCGAGGGCGTTGCCGACGTCCACTCGCACGACGCTGCCGCCCTGTGCGAATTCGCCGGCCTGCAGGCGCGCGTTCGCGGCCTGCAGCGCCATCGCGACTT
>CAZYQM010000291.1:0-2051 GCA_964649965.1 uncultured Gemmatimonas sp. | reverse complement strand
GGCTCGTTCCACACGCTGAGCCGCAGGTCCACGCCTTCCCACCCCGGCAGATACGCGAGCCGCGTGCCCATCGGGTCCTGCGCGAGCGCGCCCATCTCGTCGGCGAGCTTGCTCTCGGCGATGCCCGTCGTGCGCAGCGTGCGCGAGCGCACGACGAGCCCGGTGACTTGGCCGCGGCGCGTGACGAGGCGCGGAATCAGCTGCTCGCGGGCCATCCCGCGGAATTCGCGCGGCACGCCGGGCAGCATCGCGCACCACTGTCCGCGGTCATCCTCGAGCCAGATGCCCGGCGCCGAACCGTGGTCATTGCGGATGATCTCGGCACCGACGGGAATCAGCGCCTGGTTGCGGTTGGCCGCCGGCAGCTCGCCGGGCCAGCCGCGCTTCGCCCAGCGGCGCTTGAGGTCTTCGAGGATGCTCTCGTCGAGCGTCATCCCGCGGCCGAAGATCTCGGCGATGCTCGGCTTGGTGAGGTCGTCGGCGGTGGGCCCGAGGCCACCGCTGGTGATCACCGCTCCGGTGCGGTCGAGGGCTTCACGCACGGCGGCGGCGATCTCCTCGGGGCCGTCACCGACCGTGGCCCGGCGCACGACGCGGATGCCCTGCGCCGCGGCCTCGCGCGCGAAGTGCGCGCTGTTGGTGTCGATCGTGTAGCCGAGCAGCAGCTCGGTGCCGATGCTGACGAGTTCAACGTCCACGGACGAAGACGCTGCGGTGGCGCACCAGGTAGTCGCCCAGCGAGATCAGCGTCAGCGCGAGGGCGACGAGCATCGCCACCGCACCGATGCTGCCGAGCAGGCGCGCGAAGAAGTCCGTCACGGGGTGTCCCCACCACTGCTCCTGCTCGATGGCGAGGCGGAAGCCGAACCACAGGAAGGACGCGCCCATCCACGTATACTGGAAGCCCGCCTTCCACTTGCCGAGCCGCTGCGCCGCGATGACCACGCCGCGCGCCTGCGCGAAGCTGCGGAACCAGGTCATAAAGACTTCGCGCCCGACGATCGGCACGAGCACCCACCAGGGGAAGAACACCGGCCCGAGCCCGAAGGTGACGAAGAAGTACTGCGAGCCCTCCGCCGCGGCCGGCAGCAGGGCGAGCAGCGGATCGCCGGCCGGCGCCTGCAGGATGAACATCGGCACGAAGCAGGCGATGAGCAGCAACTTGTCGGCAAGCGGATCGAGCACCTTGCCGAGGTCCGTGATGAGGCCGCGGGCACGGGCGATCTTGCCGTCGTAGTGGTCGCTGATCGCCGTCGCCAGGTAGAGCACCCACGCGAACAGGCGCACTTCGACGTTGCCGACGAAGGGCAGGAGGGCGAGGAACGGCGCCGCGACGATGCGCGCCGCGGAGATGAGGTTCGGGAGGTTCACGCGTGTTCTCGCTTACGCGAGCGTCTTCAGGACGAGCTTGGATACCGCCTTGAGCGTGTCGAACACGCCGTCGCCGGTCACGGCGACGGCCTCGAAGAAGTGCGCGCGCTCGACCCAGATGCCCTCGGCGTTCTGCTCGATGATGTTCTCGCCGGGCCGGAACTGGTTGGGCGTGACCTTCTGGCGTTCGGGCTCCTGCACTTCCCAACCCGGATTGAGCGTCGCCTGCAGTTCCTCGAGCGGCGCGGCATTCGGGAGGTCGCGCTTGTTGTACTGGATCACGAACGGCATCTTCGTGAGGTCGTAGCCGTACTCGGCCATATTGTCGTACAGGTTCTGCATCGCCTCGAGGTTCGCTTCCATCCGCTCCACCTGCGAGTCGGCGACGAATACGATGCCGTCCACGCCCTTGAGGATGAGCTTGCGCGAGGCGTTGTAGTAGACCTGGCCCGGCACCGTGTAGAGGTGGAAGCGGGTCTTGAAGCCGCGGATCGTGCCGAGGTCCACGGGCAGGAAGTCGAAGAACAGCGTGCGCTCCGTTTCCGTGGCCAGCGAGATGAGCTTGCCGCGCGTGTCCGGCTTCACCTTGCCGTAGACGTGCTCGAGATTCGTCGTCTTGCCGCCGAGGCCGGGACCGTAGTAGACGATCTTGCAGTTGATCTCGCGCGAGGCGTAGTTGA
>CAZYQM010000290.1:1155-2071 GCA_964649965.1 uncultured Gemmatimonas sp. | reverse complement strand
CTTCGCGCCGGTCGCGCCGTCGAGATTGCCCGTCGGCTCGTCGGCGAAGAGGATCCTCGGCTCGTTGGCGAAGGCCCGCGCGATGGCCACGCGCTGCTGCTCGCCGCCCGAGAGCTGCGAGGGGAAGTGGTCCAAACGGTCGCCCAGCCCCACGCGCGTGAGCAGGTCGCGGGCCTTGTCACCCGCGTCGCCGCGGCCGCGTAGTTCCAGCGGCACCTGCACGTTCTCCTGCGCCGTGAGCGTGGGGATAAGTTGAAACGACTGGAAAATGAACCCAACTTTCTCGCCACGGAGCCGGGCACGTGCGTCTTCGTCGAGGCGCGTGAGATCCACGCCATCGAGCATCACGGCACCGCGCGTGGGCTGGTCGAGGCCCGCGAGCAATCCGAGCAACGTCGTCTTGCCGCTGCCCGAGGGCCCGACGATGGCAACGAACGCCCCTTCGGGGATGTCGAATGACACGTCTCGCAGCACGGCCAAGGGGGCCGCGCCGCTGCGATATTCCTTCGTCAACGTGCGAGCGACGAGCATAGGATGATGAGAGTTCAGGCGATGGTGGCGCTGGGACTGCTGGGCGCCTTCGGTGCGGCGTGCGGCGACTCCGAGACGAAGCCCGCGGCAAACGCACAGGTTCCGGTGGAATCAACCACCGCGATACCTACGGTCGCAACGGACGGACGTGTCAGGGTCCTGTTCGTCGGGACCTCGCTCACGGCCGGCTTGGGGCTCGACCCCGGCGACGCGTATCCGGCGGTGATCCAGGCCATCGCCGACTCGGCGAACTTCCGCATCCAGGTCGTGAATGGGGGGCTCTCCGGCGAGACCTCCGCCGGCGCCCTGCGGCGCGTGGATTGGCTGCTGCGCGATGCGCCGCCGCAGGTCGTGGTGATCGAGACCGGCGCCAATGATGGCCTCC
>CAZYQM010000290.1:0-1145 GCA_964649965.1 uncultured Gemmatimonas sp. | reverse complement strand
ATACGACACAGGCGAACCTCGTGGGCATCATCCGCAAGGTGCGCGCGGCGCGGCCGGATGCGCGCATCCTGCTCGCGCAGATGGAGGCGCCGCCCAATCTCGGGCCGCAGTACACGCGGCGCTTCCGCGACGTGTTCCTCACCGTCGCCGCCGACGAGGCGGTGACGCTCATCCCTTTCTTCCTCGACGGAGTGGCCGGCGTGCCGACGATGAACCAGCCTGATGGCATCCATCCCACCGAGGAGGGCGCGCGTATCGCCGCCCGCAATATGTGGCGGACGCTCGCACCGGTGCTGCTCGAGGTGCCGGGAGTGAGCACCCGATGAGACGCGCCCACTGGATGGGCCTCATCCTCGCGCCGACGCTCGGCGCGACGATCGGACTGCCGCTCGCGCAGCAGGACGCGCCGCGCGCGGCGCTCTTCGCCGAGCCGGATCCCTCGCCGGACGGTCGCGAGGTCGCGTTCGTCTCCGGCGGCGACATCTGGGTCGCGCCGGCGGCGGGGGGCGATGCGCGCCTGCTCGTGGCGCACGAGGCCAACGACTTCCGGCCGCGCTGGTCGCCGGACGGGCGGCAACTCGCGTTCGTGTCCACGCGCAGCGGCAACGGCGACGTGTACGTGCTCGACGTGGCGACCAACGCGCTGCGTCGCATCACCTACGATGACGGCGGCGAACAGCTCGACGCCTGGTCGCCCGACGGGCAGTGGCTGTACTTCTCGAGCTCGTCGCAGGACATCGCGGGGATGCAGGACGTGTACCGCGTGCGCGCCACGGGCGGCACGCCGATGCGCGTCGCCGGCGATCGCTACGCGAGCGAGTACTGGGCCGCGCCGTCGCCGGACGGCCGTCGCCTGGCGATCACCGCGCGCGGCGTGACGGCCGGACAGTGGTGGCGTCGCGGCTCGTCGCACATTGACGAGGCCGAGATCTGGACGGTGACGCTCGACGCGGCGCCGACGTACGCGCGCGTCTCCAGCGGCGAGCGCCCCGGCAAGGGACGCGACGTGTGGCCGATGTGGACGCCCGACGGCGCCGCGCTCATCTACGTGAGCGATCGCGGCGGCGTGGAGAACGTGTATCGCCAGCGCGTCGGCAGCGCGGAGCGCGAGGCGCTCACGCGCTTCACCGACGGCCGCGTGCTCT
>CAZYQM010000289.1:0-2079 GCA_964649965.1 uncultured Gemmatimonas sp. | reverse complement strand
CACTGCGCCCGATTGAGCCCAATCCGTGCGCGAACCGCCTCACAGAACTGAGCGCGCGTCAGGGTCCCACCGGCTCGGTCGAGTTCGGGTCCGACGGCTGTCACGCCGCGGGCTGAGATCCGCACGACACGATACGGCTGCGGCGAGACAACGGCTACACTGCCGTTGCGCGTCACGATCGCGCGGGCTTCGGCTTCAAGGCCTGTGCCGAGAACGATGCTGCTAGGGCGACCTCCGGTCGGTGGGAGCACCACACTTCGAGCCGCGCGGCCGCGAAGCCGCGCCAGCGTGTCGGCGCGGCCGCCGTCGCGGGGGACGCGTACCAGTATCAGCGTGTCGGCTTGCACGCGCGGAACCTTCGTACCGTCGCTCCGCCTCGGGATGACGCCGTAGACCAATCCACCTTGGTCGACGCCGACGAGTTCAGCGTCGAGCATCCGATTGATCTCTCGTGACTCCGCGTAGCCAGTCACGAAATCACTGCCCGCGAAGACGAGCCACCTCGAGGAGTAGCTGTCCGTAAGGAGCGTTGAGTCTCGTCCGAGACTCAGGAGCCATCCGACAGCGCTGTACTCACCAGGACCAGCTCCCAATCGACTCAGCGCTCCGATACGGTTGCCATTCGGACCGAGACGCACCACAAGGTTCTCCGCTCGATCAGCGAGAATGACCGAACCATCCGGCAGTTCAACGAGCGACGAGATGGCGCCAAAGTCATCGGGCGTCTCCCAGATGAGTGCGCGGACCTCGCTCGCGGCCGGGACACCCTGTGCAGCAGCATTCGCGGAGCCGATGGCGAAGGCCAACACGCGCAGCAGCAAAGTGAGTACAGGCGTTCGCATCAATCGTGCCTCAGAAAGGATTACGGCCGGCGAATATTCAGATTGGGGGGCTGTCTACTTGCCCTTCAACGAGGCTGACGCATCGGCAGTCTATCGCGGCGGCCGGAACACACCCGAGCGCGCACTGTACTCGCGGCGCTCGCCGCCGAGCAGCCGCGTCGTGAGATTGCGCAGCCCGCGCGTCAGCGCCGTGCCCGGATTCGCCTGCCCGCGCACCGCCGGCGTCAACTCGCCACGCAGCCAGGCATTCACCTCGTCGAGGTCGCTCACGCTCAGCGTGCGCACTTCCAGCGACGCCTGGTAGTAGTAGCGCCGGTTGCGCGCCGGCGCGGCGATCGGCACGCGCAGCGGCCGCTCGACGGCCGCCTCGGCGTCCTCGATCCGCGCGAAGCTCCCCAGCGACAGCACGCGGTCGCCCACGCGCTGGCTCACTTCGTAGCGCTGGTCGGTGCCGCGCCAGCGCACCAGCGCCTCCCACTCCACCGCGCGATGCAGTTGGTCGGCGAACCGCTCGTCGGACCACAGTTCCACGCGGTAGCGCAGCCGCGCAGGAAATCCCGCCTCGAGCAGCTCACGCATCCGTGAATCCGTCAGCACGTTGCGTGCGTTGACCAACGGCCCGTCCTGCGTGACGCGCGCCGCCGTCGGCAGCTGGATCACCAGCCCCGGACGCTGCGCCGCCAGCGGCGACCCGAAGGCCACCGCCAGCACCGCCGCGACGAACGCGCGCCGCATCATCTCAGAAGCGGCGCCCCAGGCGCACCAGCACGTTCACTTTCTCCTTGGGCGAGGACACGGCCTTCGCGAAGTAGATGCCGAGGCCGCCGAAATCGAGGCCGAGGCCGAGCGATGTGCGGAAGCTGCTGAGCGGCGGGATTCCCTTGTCGTGCCGCGCTTCGGGGATGCCATCACCCACCGTCCAGCCGCGGCCCGCGTCGGCAAACAGCACCCACTGCCCGCGGCCGTTGAAGCCCGGCCGCCACCAGTCATCGTCCCAGTCCGTGCGCACCCAGCTGACGTGGAAGTCCTGACGCAGCTCGATCTGCGCCAGCGCGATGCGGTCGCAGAGCGTCGCGCGGCCCGGCTTGTTCGCGATGCCGCCGCAGGTGAACACGTCGTCGTCGTACGGCGCCCGCCGGAAGTCGTGACCCTCGATCGACCCAGGGCCTCCGACCGACAGTTTGCGCTGCAGCGGAAGCTCGTCGCCGCCCAGCTGCCCGCCCAGCACCGCGCGGAA
>CAZYQM010000288.1:0-2080 GCA_964649965.1 uncultured Gemmatimonas sp. | reverse complement strand
GGTCCAAGCCATCGCGCGCGCGTTCGGCGTCGCCGAGAACCAGGTCCTCCTCGGCTCGGGCTCGGGCGAGATTCTGAAGGTCGCCGTCGAGGCATTCTGCTCGCCGACCAAGCATCTGGTCACGGCGATCCCGAGCTTCGAGTCGCCGACGGGCACGGCGCGTGGGCTCGGTTATCCGGTGAAGGAAGTCCCGCTCGACGCGCAGCAACGCATTGACCTCGACGGGATGCTGCGCGAGGTGAAGGGTGCGGGGCTCGTCTTCCTCTGCAATCCGAACAACCCGACGGGCCACGTGCACGGACGCGACGCGGTCGATCGCTTCCTGCGCGCCGCGCTGGCCGCCGACCCCGAGGTCGTGATCCTCGTGGACGAAGCCTATCACGAGTTCGTGGATGACCCGTCGTATGCCAGCGCCCTGCCGATGATCCGCTCGCAGCCGCGCGTGTTCGTCTCGCGCACGTTCTCGAAGATCTACGGGCTCGCCGGCCTGCGCGTGGGCTACGCGTTCGGCCAGCCGGCGACGCTCGCCCGGATGGCCGCGCGCCGCGTCGCCAACGGCGTCGGCGCGCTGGCCCAGGTCGCCGCCGTCGCCGCGCTCGCCGACACGCAGCAGATGGCCCGCGAGCAGCAGCTCAACCGCGAGGCCCGCGCCTACACCACGCGCCTCTTCACCGAACTCGGTTACGAAGTGATTCCGTCGCAGACGAACTTCGTGTTCGTGAACATCCGCCGCGACGCGAGCGCCTTCCAGGCGGCGTGCCGCGCCGAAGGGGTCATCGTCGGACGTCCGTTCCCGCCGATGAGGCAGTGGTCGCGCATCTCCATCGGCACGATGGACGAGATGCGCCGTGCGACGCCGGCGTTCCGGAAGTTGCTCGGCTAGCCGTCCGGGCGCTCGGCGGCCCGTTCGGGGCGGCGCGACTCGCGCGCCCCGAACGCGATGTTCCGCCGATGCGAGAAGATGAGGTTCGTCTCCAGATGCGCAACCTCCGTGCGCCCGGCGAACGCCGTCAGCACGAACTCCCGCAAGTGAGCCGCATCGCGCACCGCGACGTGCACCAGGTAATCGTTGGCACCCGCCACGTGATGCCACGCGAGCACTTCGGGCAACGTCCCCAGGTGCCGCTCGAACGCTGAGATCGCCGCGCGCACGTGCTTCTCGAGACGCACCGCGACCATCGCCTGCAGCGTCACGCCGAAGGCCTCCAGCGCCACCTCGGCGTGATAGCCGCGCAGCACACCCGCGCCCTCGAGCCGACGCACCCGCGCCAGGCAACTCGACGGCGAGAGCCCGACCTTCGCCGCGAGTTCCTTGTTCGAAAGCCGCGCATTGTGCTGCAGGTGGGCCAGAATCAGGTGGTCCGTGCGGTCGAGGGCCGCAATTGCGTCTTCGGACAGAATTTTCTGTGGCATATGTCGCATCCTGTGTGATTTCCTGCTGAATTGTACTCAAGAACCGCACAGGAGACGAGCCGTGACCCAGTCCTTCAGCACCCGCGCCGTCCACGCCGGACGCGCCGACTTCACCGACCTCGGCGTCCACGCCCCGCCGCTCGATCTCAGCTCCACCTATCCCACGCCGGACCTCGCGGCTGCCGCCGCCTCCTACGACGCTCTCGCCTCCGGCGAAGCCCCGCGCGGCACCGCGGTCTATTCGCGCCTCTTCAATCCGACCACCGATCGCGCCGAGCGCGCGCTCGCCGAGCTCGAGGGCGCCGAGGACGCGGCCGCCTTCGCCTCGGGAATGGCCGCCGTCGCTGCAGTGCTGATGGACGCGCGCCAGCGCGGCACGCACATCGTCGCCGTCCGCCCGCTCTACGGCGGCACCGATCACCTGCTCAACAGCGGCACGTTCAATCTCGACGTCTCCTGGGTGCAGGCTTCGGAGATCGCCGCGGCTATCCGCCCCGACACGGCGCTCGTGTACATCGAGACGCCGGCCAACCCGACGCTCGACCTCGTGGACATCGCCGACGTCGTGCGGCAGGCGGGCCGCGTACCGGTCTGCGTGGACTCCACCTTCGCCACGCCGGTGCTGCAGCGTCCCATCGAGCACGGCGCCGCACTCGTCCTGCACTCG
>CAZYQM010000287.1:976-2088 GCA_964649965.1 uncultured Gemmatimonas sp. | reverse complement strand
CGCGCAGCCGGTGGAGTACGGCCAGGTCCTCTTCCGCGTGGATCCCAATGGCTGACGCGCCGGCGCCGAAGCCGGCCGCTCCGGCGGCGGCCGCGCAGGCCGCTCCGGCCTACAACTTCAAGCTCGTCCTGCAGACGATGGTCCAGCAGGGCGGATCCGACTTGCACCTCAAGATCGGCCGCCCGCCGACGATGCGCTTGAACGGCGAACTCGTCCCGATGGACCTGCCGCCGCTCAAGCCGGAAGACCTGCGCTCCGTCGGTGAGCAGATCATCCCGCCCAAGCAGCGCCGCGAGTTCGACGAGACCAAGGACGCCGACTTCGCCATCGGCGTGCCCGGCATCGGCCGCTTCCGCGTCAACGTGTACCAGCAGCGCGGCTCGCTGGCCTACGCCTTCCGCGCCATCGCCTTCCAGGCGATGACGATGGAAGAGCTCAACCTGCCGACCGTGCTCAAGGACATCGCGATGAAGCATCGCGGCCTCGTCCTCGTCACCGGCATCACCGGTTCGGGTAAGTCCACCGCGCTGGCCTCGATGCTGCATTTCGTCAACGAGAACCGGCACGCGAACATCATCACGATCGAAGACCCGATCGAGTTCCTGCACCGCGACATCAACTGCCACATCAACCAGCGCGAAGTCGGCACCGACACGGTGTCCTTCTCGCAGGCCCTGCGTCGCGTCCTCCGCCAGGACCCGGACATCATTATGATCGGCGAGATCCGCGACCTCGAGACGCTCGAGATCGCGCTCAAGGCAGCCGACACGGGCCATATGGTGTTCTCGACGCTGCACACGGTGGACGCGGCGCAGACCATCAACCGCGTGCTCTCGTTCTATCCGCCCAACGAGCAGGCCGACATCCGCTTCCAGCTCTCCACGGCGCTGCAGGCCGTCGTCTCGCTGCGCCTCGTGCCGCGCCAGGACCGCCCCGGCCGCATCCCGGCCTGCGAGATCCTCGTCAACTCCGCCGCGGTGCAGGACAACATCCGCGACGCCAGCAAGTCGCTCAACATCCCCGACCTCATCCGCGAAGGCACCGTTCAGTACGGGATGCAGTCGTTCGACCAATCCCTGATGAACTGGTACCAGAAGGGCGTCATCTCCTAC
>CAZYQM010000287.1:0-966 GCA_964649965.1 uncultured Gemmatimonas sp. | reverse complement strand
CGTCATCACCTACGAAGCGGCCCTCGCCGCCTCGACGAGCCCGGCCGAGTTCGCCCTGCGCGTGCAGGGCATCGCCGGCACCTCCGACGCCGGCTTCAGCGGTCTCTCGCAAGACGCCCGGTAATCCGAATGTTCAAGCGTGTCCTCATCGCCAACCGCGGCGAGATCGCGTTGCGCATCATCCGCGCCTGTCGCGAACTCGGCATCGAGACGGTGGCCGTCTATTCCGAAGCCGATCGCGAGTCGCTGCACGTGCGCTTCGCCGACGATGACGTCTGCATCGGGCCGGCGAACTCCCGCGAATCCTACCTCCGCATCCCGCGCCTGATCGCCGCCGCCGAGATCACCGGCGCCGACGCCATCCACCCGGGCTACGGCTTCCTCGCCGAGAACGCCGAGTTCGCCGAGACCTGCGCGGCGAGCGGCATCACGTTCATCGGCCCCACGCCCTCGCAGATCCGCACGATGGGCGACAAGGCCGCCGCGCGCGCCGCGATGATCGCCAACGACGTGCCCGTCGTGCCCGGCTCGCCCGGTCCCGTCGAGGACGTGGACGAAGCATTGGCGATCGCCGAGAAGATGGGCTTCCCGGTCATCATCAAGGCCGCCGCCGGCGGTGGCGGCAAGGGAATGCGCGTCGCCAAGGACGCCGACGACTTCGCGCGCAGCTTCCAGCTCGCGCGCTCCGAAGCCCTCGGCGCCTTCGGCAACGGCAGCGTGTACGTCGAGAAGTACTTGCAGCGCCCGCGGCACGTCGAGTTCCAGGTCTTCGGCGATAAGCACGGCAATGTCATCCACCTCGGCGAACGCGACTGCTCCGTGCAGCGCCGCCACCAGAAGCTCGTCGAGGAAGCGCCGTGCCCCGTGATGACGCCTGAGCTGCGCACGAAGATGGGCGACGCCGCGGTGAAGGGTGCCAAGGCGATTGACTACGTCGGCGCCGGCACCGTCGAGATGCTGCTCGAC
>CAZYQM010000286.1:389-2121 GCA_964649965.1 uncultured Gemmatimonas sp. | reverse complement strand
TCTACTCGGCCCAGCAGGACAACAACACCTGGATCTGGTCGAGCGTCGCGAATCCCTTCGACGCCTCGGCGCTGCAGACCGGCCCCGGTTGCGAGACGGGTCCGATTATGCCGCACCCGACGGAGCCGAACATCATCTACGGCTCGTGCAAGGGCCAGTTCGCGGTGATGAACACCGACTCGCGCCAGACGCGCAACTATTGGATCGGCGGGCAGTCGCTCTACGGCAATGCCGGCCAAGACCTGATCTACCGCATCCAGCGCACGGTGCCGATGTCGTACTCGCCGCACGATCCGTCGGTGATCTACTACGGCACGCAGTACGTGCATCGCTCGCGCGACAAGGGCGTGACCTGGGAGCGCATCTCGCCCGACCTCACGTGGTATCCGCAGGACCACCGCCAAGGCGCCAGCGGCGAGCCGATCACGCGCGACGTGACGGGCGAGGAGTTCTACAGCACGCTCTACGCGATCACCGAATCGCCGATCGAGCGGGGCGTCATCTGGACCGGCGCCAACGACGGGCCGTTCCACGTCACGCGCGACGGCGGCGCGACCTGGACGAACATCACGCCCAAGGATCTCGAGCTGGGCGGCCGCGTCGCGTGGATCGAGGCCTCGCCGCATCGCAAAGGCTCGGCCTACTTCGCCACGTACCGCTACCTGCTCGGTGACTACAGGCCGTACATCTACCGCACCGACGACTACGGCGCGACGTGGACCAAGCTCACGCCGGGCACCAACGGCATCGCGAATGACGTGCCGACGCGCGTCGTGCGCGAAGATCCCGATCGCGAGGGCCTGCTCTACGCCGGCACGGAGTTCGGGCTCTACATCTCGTTCAACAACGGGACGAGCTGGCAGCCGTTCAACCTCAATGTGCCGCAGCTGCCGATCAACCAGATCCTCGTGCACAAGAAGGATCTGATCGTCGCGACGCAGGGCCGCGGCAACTGGATCTTCCACAACGTCACCGCGCTGCACGGCCTCACGCCGACGACGCACGGCGAAGCGCTGCACGTCTACACGCCGCGCGCCGGCGTGCGCACGATCGGCCCCGCTGCGCAGTACTTCGGTCCGCAGATCGACTACCACCTCGGCGCCGCGCCGAGCGATACCGTGCGCATCGAGATCCGCGATGCGCGCGGGATGCTGGTCAACACGTACAAGAGCGGCGTGATGCCGCCGGCACCGACGCGGCGCCGCCCGCCGGGCGCGGAGGAAGCGGAGGATGCGGTGATGATGGCCGGACGTGGCGGGCCGCAGATCGTTACGCCGGTGCTCAACCTCGTGACCGCGAAGCAGGGCTTCAACCGCTTCACCTGGGGCGTGCAGCACCAGAACGGGCTCGGCGCCCCGCCGGGCGAGTACACCGTGACCGTGTCCGTCGGTGGCCAGCGCAAGACGGTGCCGCTCACGGTGGGGATCGATCCGCGCCTTGCCGCCGAGGGATACACCGCGGCCGACCTGCAGGAGCAGTACGCGCACAACCTGCGGATGCGGACTATGGTCACCGAGGTGAACGCGCTCATCGCGCGCGCACGGCAGGCGGAGACGCGTCTCGCGGCGGCCGGTGCCGCGGCCGCCGACACACTCGCGCAGCTGCGCAGCGTGCTGCACGGCCAGCTGCTCACGCAGCCGGTGCGCTACGGCAAGCCGGGCCTGCAGGCGCACATCCAGTATCTCTCCGGAATGACGATGCGCGCGGACCAGAAGGTCGGGCGCGACGCGTT
>CAZYQM010000286.1:0-379 GCA_964649965.1 uncultured Gemmatimonas sp. | reverse complement strand
TGGAGCGCGCGGACGTGTTGCGGAAGGAACTGGACGCGGCGACGGCGGCAATCGATCGCGCGATCGGACCGGTGCCGCGAATGAACTGAGACTGCGGCGGCCCCTGACGTGATCGTCAGGGGCCGTCGTAGTCGATGGTGAAGCCCAGCAACAGGATGGCGTGAACAAGCAGGCGGCCCGCGATCACGACGACGAGAGGGGTGAGCGCGAGCTGCCAGCGCGGCGCCAGACGCCGTGCCGCCAATCCGAACACGATCGCGACGACGAGCCAGGTCGCGACGTCGAGCAGGGTTGCACCGAGCGGCGTGAACACGCGCGTCGCTTCCGGTCGGTGATACACGGCGCCGAAGGGCAGGAACAGGATGTGCCAGAGCAGGCG
>CAZYQM010000285.1:0-2123 GCA_964649965.1 uncultured Gemmatimonas sp. | reverse complement strand
ACGCGCTGGCCGAACGAGTCCCAGGCCATCACGAAGCCCGTCCACGCGCAGGCGAGCCCCACGCCGATCAGCGCGACGCCGGAGATCCACGCGCGGGCGCGCGGGCCCCAACTGCGCGCCTGGCCGAAGATGCGCAGTCCGTGGATGATCGCCGCGACGAGAAAGAGATCGGTCGCGTAGCGATGCACGCTGCGCATCCAACTGCCGAGCCACGGGTCGGCGGCGATGCGCTGCACGGAGGCCGCGGGCGCGCCGACGCGATAGAACAGGATGAGGTAGAGTCCCGTGACCGTGAGCACCGCCAGCAGGTACGCGGCGATCGTGCCGCTCTGGTGCAACGGATTGAGTCGCCAGTCGGCGAGGCGATGCACGGCCGCGTCGGCGGCACGCAGGCTGCGGCGGACGCCGCGCTCGAGGTGTCGGAGAATCACTGGCAGTGCCCCGGGGACTTCCCCGACACCCTGCAAATTGGCATTTGCGCGGAATCTCTCATAGGCGTATGATATTTGCGATTCCGGCGCGCGTCCAGCCGGAGCCCCCCCAACCGAGGAGTGAGCGATGGATCCCACGCGCGACAACGAGGGTGACGAACCCGTGCCGCGGCTGCAGCGGATGTTCGACAATATGTGGTTGCTGCTGGTCGTCGGTCTGGTCGTGATGTTGGTCGTCTACACCGGCTGGGGGATGTTCGAGATCCTCACGATGCCGGAAGCCACCCTTCCCTGACGCGAGTCCCCCCAATGCTCACCAAAGTGCACACGGGACTCGATCCCGTCCCCGGCGTCTGGTGGAAGCCGGCCCACAAGTCCGAGAAGATCTGGGTCGGCATCGCCTTCGTGTGGTGCATGATCCTCTTCGCGATGATGCCGCTCTGGCACTGGAAGGGCGGCCAGAATCCGTCGGGCATCCGTCGCAAGGTGGATCCGCAGGCCTTCTACGCGCGCACCGTCGCCTTCGCCACGCAGCATCAGGTCGGCGACGACCGCGGCGTGCCGATCGTCGCGCCGCCGCCGGGCTCCGACATCTACCTCACGGCGATGGCCTACCAGTGGTATCCGATCCTGCAGCTGGAGAAGGACAAGGAGTACACGCTGCACCTCTCGGCGCTCGACGTGAACCACGGCTTCAGCCTGTATCCGCTCAACGTGAACTTCCAGGTGATCCCGGGCTACGACTACGGCCTGCGCGTGACGCCGACGGCGAGCGGTGACTTCCGCATCATCTGCAACGAGTTCTGCGGCATCGGGCACCACACGATGGTGGGCCGGATGATCGTCGTAGACGAACAGGGTGCCGTCGTCGCCGACAACGAGTCCGCGAGCGTGCACGGGGAGGACCGGAAATGACCGCCCCCGCCCTCACCGCGGAGTCCTTCCGCACCTGTGACGTCACGGGTCGCAAGATCCATCGTCAGGCCGAGCTGCTCGTCCGGGCGAACGCCGTCGTCGCTGTGGTCGCGCTGCTCGTCGGCGCCATCGCCGCGCTGCTGCTGGTGCTCACGCGCTGGCAGGCCGTGCATCTCCTGCCCGCCACCTGGTACTACCGGCTGCTCGGCGTGCACGGGATGAATATGCTGATCTTCTTCATCATCTACTTCGAGATGGCCGTGCTGTGGTTCGCGGGCACGGTGTTGCTCAATGCACGGCCGGCGGCACCGAAGTTCGGCTGGTTCAACTTCGGCCTGATGCTCCTCGGCACGCTGATGGTCGAGTGGGCCCAGTGGACCGGCCGCGCCGACGTGCTGTTCACGTCGTACACGCCGCTGCGCGCGCATCCCGTCTACTACCTCGGCATCATCCTCTTCGCCGTGGGCGCGCTGCTCGTCACGTTCCAGTTCTTCGCGACGCTGAGCATCGCCAAGAAGGAGCGCACGTATGAAGGCTCGATGCCGCTGGTCGTCTACGGCGCGCTGACGGCCGCCATCATCGCGGTGATCACGCTGGTGCACGGCGCGCTGATCTACGTGCCGACCTTCCTGTGGTCGCTCAACCTGATGGAGATGCCGGACCCGCAGGTGTACCGCATGGTCTGGTGGGCGCTCGGCCACTCGTCGCAGCAGATCAATATGATGGTGGTTAACGAGCGCATTATCGGGTTGGTGACCATTGACCGCAGCGAGGTGC
>CAZYQM010000284.1:0-2168 GCA_964649965.1 uncultured Gemmatimonas sp. | reverse complement strand
ACGAGCTTCGGCGGTGGCGGGCGGCAGCCGGGGCAGTTCTTCGCGGTGCATTCGATCGCCACGGACTCGCGCGGCAACATCTTCACGACCGAGACCTACGAGGGCAAGCGCGTGCAGCGCTTCGTGTATCGCGGGCTGCGCGCCGTGACGCGGCGCGATCAGGGACCGCCGTGGCCCGAGCGGTAGCGGCGGGGGCGCGGCCGCGTTTCGCTCGTGATCTGGACGCACGGACTTCCCTCGACAGCGTCCGCGTCCCTCTTCCGTCCCGCCGTCCCCCGGTGAAACTTTCCGACACACCCCGCGCGTATCGGGGGTGAATGCTCACCCCTGGGGACCCCCGAATGGTCACGCCCGAACTCCTTGACGGCTTCCTCGGCCGCCTCGCCTCCGAAGGCGCCTCGTACGAGGAAATCGAACCCGGCCTGTGGAAGGTGCACCCCGGCGGTGCCCTCGACCTCACCGTGGTCGTCCATCACTCGCCGCCGGTCGTCGTGCTGCGCGTGAAGGTGATGGAGCTCCCGAAGAACGGTCAGGCCGACAAGCTCTGCCGCCGCCTCCTCGAGCTCAACGCCACCGACCTGCTCCACGGCTCCTACGGCATCCAGGGCAACGAGGTCGTCCTCACCGAGGCGCTCGAGCTCTCCCACCTCGACTACGAGGAGTTCCTCGCCTCGTACGAAAGCATCACGCTGTCGCTCGCCGGCCATCTCCGCGAGCTCGCCACTTTCCGTGAGGCCCGCTGATAATGGGCATCTTCGATCGTCTCGCCACGCTGCTGAAGTCGAACATCAATGACCTGATCTCGCGCGCCGAGAATCCGGAGAAGATGCTCGACCAGATCGTCGTGGATATGCAGAACCAGCTGGCGCGCGCCAAGCAGCAGGTCGCCGCCGCCATCGCCGACGAGAAGCGCCTCAAGGACCAGTTCGAGGCGGAGTACAAGCAGTCGCAGGACTGGGAAGCGAAGGCGATGCTCGCGGTGAAGGAAGGCCGCGACGACCTCGCGAAGCAGGCCCTCGTGCGGCAGCAGGAGCACTACGAGCACGCGGCGACGCTCGAGACGACCTGGCAGGCCCACGTGCTCGAGACCGAGAAGCTCAAGAACTCGCTGCGCGACCTGAACGACAAGATCCAGGAAGCCAAGCGCAAGAAGAACCTCCTGCTCGCCCGCCAGCGCCGCGCGCAGGCGCAGGCGAAGATCCAGGAGACGATGTCGTCGATGAGCGAGAAGAGCGCCTTCGAGGCCTTCGCCCGGATGGAAGAGAAGATCGACCAGAACGAGCGGATGCTGAAGGCGAGCACGGAGATCGACGAGGAGTTCACCGGCGATCGCCTCGCCGGCGACTTCAAGCGGCTCGAGCGGCAGGCGGGCTCGGCCAGCGCCGATCAGCAGCTGCTCGCGCTCAAGCAGAAGATGGGCTTGCTGCCGTCGGGCTCCGGTGGGCCGAAGAAGCAGATCGGCGCCGGCGAGACGGTGGACGCCGAGATCGACGAAAAGAAGTAGGCGAGCCGTCGGCCGCCCCGACGCCCGCCGTGCGCATCGCGCACGGCGGGCGTTTCGATTCCCCCTGCGCGGCAACGATGCCGCAGTCGGCGCCACGCCACCGTAGCGTGGCGCCTATGCGAGCCACCCCTCTCCTCGAGTTCCGCCAAGTCACCCGCCGCTGGCGCACGGGCGTGCTCGGTACGAGCACGGACATCCTCGCGCTCTCGCAGGCGTCACTCACGCTGCACGCCGGCGAACTGATGGCCGTCACCGGCGCCGGCGCGGCGGGCAAGAGCACGCTGCTGCTCCTCGCCGCCGGCCTCGCGCGGCCGAGCGCGGGTGAGATCCGATGGCAGGGCGCGCGGGACCATCGTCCGTTGCGTCCGCAGCTCGTGAAGGCCCGCCCCTGGGAGTACCACTTCCTCACGGTGCGGCAGGCGCTGGCCTTCCACGCCGACGTGCTGACGCTCGGCGAGGATCCGATTCCCGCACCATCACGCTATCTGCCGCTGATGCACCGCGTGGGGCTGTACGGAATGTCGCGCGTGCGGCTTGGCGCGCTGACGCCGCTGGACCAGTTCCGCGTGGTGGTGGCCCAAGCGTTGCTCTCGCGGCCGCAGTTGCTGTGCTGCGACGAACCCTTCGCGTACCTCGGCCCGACCGACCGCAAGGTGGCGATCGC
>CAZYQM010000283.1:923-2194 GCA_964649965.1 uncultured Gemmatimonas sp. | reverse complement strand
TCACGATGGTCGCATCGCGCTGCGGCACGAAGTCCTTGAAGAGCGCCGATCCGTACGTCGTGCGCATCTCCTTGGTCTCGACCTGGTCCTTGAGCAGCACCGGAACGCAGTGCAGCGGTCCGCGGGTGGCGCCGCTGCGCTGCACGGCATCGAGCGAGTCGGCGACGGCCAGGGCGCGCGGGTTTAGGGTCTGGATGGCGTTGAGCGCCGGCCCGCGCTTGTCGTACGCGGCGATGCGATCGAGATACGCCTGCACCAGCGCGCGGCAGCTCACCCGACCCGCGTCCAGCTCCGCGCGCACCGATGCGATGGTCGCCTCGGTGACGTCGAAGCGCTGCTGGGCGGCGGCCGGGACGCTGATGGCGGCGAGGAGCAGTGTCGTGATGCCGAATCGGGCGGAGCGATGCATCGCGGTCGTCCTTGTCGTTGGTGATACGGCCCATCTTAGGCGAAGGCGGAGAACATCGCATCCCCTGCCGCGCAGCGGCAATCACCGGGCACGTCCGCCATCGGCGCGCCGATTGCCGTTAACTTCGTGTGTCCCCTTCACTTCGGCGTGCGTTTCCGTGACCACGTGTGACCAAGCAGCATCCGTGATGCAGAACGTCCGATGAGTCGCCGCGTCGCCGTGATCGGCGCGGGTGCGGCGGGTACGATGGCGGCGATCTTCGCGGCCGCGGCGGGCGCGCAGGTGACGCTCATCGAGCGCTGCAAGGACGGCGGCCGCAAGATCCTCATCAGTGGCGGCGGGCGATGCAACGTGCTGCCTTTGCGGGTGGACGAACAGCGCTTCGTCACCGACTCGTCGCCCAACACCTTGCGGCGCATCATCCGCTCGTGGCCGCTGGCCGAGCAACGGCGGTTCTTCGAGGAGGACGTCGGCGTACCGCTCTCGGACGAGCCGGAGCTGCTGAAGGTCTTCCCGACCTCGCACAAGGCGCGCGACGTGCGCGATGGCCTGCTCGCGCTCGCACGGCGCAACGGCGCGACGCTGCGGATGGACACGTTGGTGCGCGACATCGTCGCGACGGAAGGCGGATGGCGCGTCGAGCTCGCCGACGATGCGCCGCTGGAAGTGGATGCGGTCATCATCGCAACCGGTGGGCTCTCCGTCCCCGCCACCGGCAGCGAGGGATTCGGCCTCGCGCTCGCGCGGCGACTCGGCCACACCGTGCATCCCACGTACGCAGCGCTCACGCCCATCACCGACGCGGCGGGGACCTTCGCCGAGCTGGCGGGCATCTCGTTGACCGTGACGCTCACGGCTCGCG
>CAZYQM010000283.1:258-913 GCA_964649965.1 uncultured Gemmatimonas sp. | reverse complement strand
ACGTGGTCGTCCGTGCGCGACTCGAAGGCGGGCCAGCGGCGGCGCTCACCGTGCAGTGGACGGCGCTCGGCGACGCCGAGTGGGAGACGGCGCTACAGCCGCAGGGATCGCGCACGGTGGCGGCGGCACTGCGCGCGGAGTTGCCGGACCGGCTGGCGATGTTCCTGCTCTCGCGCGCGCAGGTGGATCCGGCGCGGTCGCTTGCCGAGCTGCGGCGGGAAGAGCGGCGGCGATTGCTCGACACGCTGGTCCGCTGCCCGCTGCCCTGGACCGGCGACGAAGGCTACAAGAAGGCCGAGGTCACCGGTGGTGGGGTGAGTCTTGGCGAGATCGATCCGCGCACGATGGAGAGCAAGATTGCGCCCGGGCTGTACCTCTGCGGCGAGGTGCTCGATGCGTTCGGGCCGATCGGTGGGTACAACTTCCTCTGGTCGTGGGCGACGGGTCGCACGGCGGGGACGGCGGCGGCCAAGAGCTGAATCATTCAGCATCGGCGCGGTGGCGCGGTTGCGCACGACGTCGGAACGCACCAACTATATCGTCACGCGACCTGGTTCGGGAATTCGCTGCATCACGTCATTTCGGAGGGGCCGTGGAAACATCCACCCTGCCGCAGGAGACCCTCGCCGAGGTTCTCGGTGCGCGTGCCCGGCGC
>CAZYQM010000283.1:0-248 GCA_964649965.1 uncultured Gemmatimonas sp. | reverse complement strand
CCCGCTGTTGGCCGTCGCGGCCTGCTTCGCCTGCTATGGTACCTGGGCGCTCGCCGAACGACGTGCCGCGAGCGCGGTGCGCGCGGGCGCGTGGCGCATCCTCGCGCGTGCGGCGGGAGCGTTCGGCGTGTTGGCGTTCGTGCTGTTGCTGTTCGTGTTGCTGGGCGTGGCGCTCGGGCCGATGATCTCCTGAGATCGCTTCGGCAAGCCGACTACACTTCCAGCGCCTCGCAGATCGCGCGCGCGTT
>CAZYQM010000282.1:0-2233 GCA_964649965.1 uncultured Gemmatimonas sp. | reverse complement strand
ATCGGCGAACACGACCGCCTGCGGCCGCCAGGTGTCGGGATGGTTCCAGGCGCCGGGGCCCATAAACTCGAGCCAGTCCGGTCGGATCTCGAGCATCACGAAGTCTTCGGGGAAGGCCGGCCAGAAGAAGGCGATCGTCGCCGAGTCGAGCAGCGGGCGGATGCTGGGGTGCGTGGGGTCCAGGTGCACCCTCGCGCGCCCCATCAACGTCGCGTAGCTGATGCGCGCGTCGTCCGTGTAGTAGAGCGTCACGCGGTCCTCACGGGCCAGTTGCTCGATCTTGCGCGTGGACCGCCGTGTGTACACGAACACCGTGAAGCGCTCGCGCGGCGTCGTCGCGGAGTCGCGCAGGAAGCTGCCGACCGAGCGGATGCGCGGGCGGCCGTCGCTGTCCACGCTGACCATCCCGGCGGTCCCGTCGCGTCGCATCAGGGCCATCGCCGAATCGAGGACGGTCTGGGGATCGGCGGCGAGGTTGAGTTCGGCGAGCGGCACGGCGTCCGCACTGTGCCGCGTCGCGGGCGTGCTGTCCCCGCAGGCGGCGGCAAGCGCGACAGCGAGACCGAGGGTTAAGCCGAGGCTGCCGAATCGTGGGGCGCTCACGCGGACGGTGCCCAGGCGCTGCGTGCGTGTCTTCACGGTGTCCCTCCCCGGATGCCGCGCCCCGGACGCGCCTGTGCATCGAGCCGCCCGTTCCGCACGACCGGCACGCCACCGACGAGCACGTGGGGAATCCCCGCCGACGGCAGCAGCGGCTCGGCGTAGGTCGCGCGGTCCACCACGGTGTCGGGATCGAAGATCGTGATGTCGGCATCGGCGCCGACGCGCAGGCGTCCCTTGTTGCGCATCGCCGGGGCGCGGCGCTCGAGCCGCTGCGCGGGCATCAACGTCATCTTGCGCAGCGCGTCCATCAGCGAGAGCGCCCGCTGTTCGCGCACGTAGCGGCCGAGCACGCGTGCATAGCTGCCGGTCGCACGCGGATGCGCGCCCGCCGCCTCCGCCACGCCATCGCTGACGATCATCGGCAGCGGCGACCGCAGGGTCGGCAGCAGGCGATCCTCCGTCATCCCTTCGATCACGACCACGCCGCCCGTCTGGCGATACCTCCCGAAGCTCTCGCGCGTCAGCCGTTCGCCGGTGGACGGCCAGATGAAGCGCTCGAAGCGTTCGTCAGGCCACTGCTCCCAGTCGTCGAAGGGCGCGGCCCGGATCTCGGTCATACTCGCCGTATACGGGTACGTCTCCGTCGTGATGTCGAGGCCGCGGGCGCGCGCCGAGTCGATCATCGCGAAGAGCTTGGGCGCGTCACGCCCGAAGCTGCTGTTGGCGTGCACGATGTGCAGCGGGGCGCCGGATACGACGGTGGCGAGGAAGAGCTCGGCGGTCTCCATCCAGAACTGCGGTTCGTCGGTCCCGCGGACGTGCACGTGTACGGGCGCGCCGGAGAAGCGGCCGGCCGCGCGGAACATCTCGAGCACCTCCCACGGCGTCGCACCGGGCGTGTACTCGATCGCGAGGCCCACGCCGAGCGCCCCCGCCGCCAGCTGGCGCTCGACGCGTCTGCGCATCTCGGCGATCTCGGCGTCGCTCGCCGCTCGCGTCGCACCTTCGCCGGCGGGGATGCTGCTCGTGTCGCCCGTGAGCACGTGCATCCGGATGCTCGGATGCCCGGCCGTGGCGCCGTAGTGGATCGGGGACTTGTCCTCGAGCGCAGCGGACCACGCGCCCACGTCGGGGACGCCGAGTTCCATCTCGAAGGCGGCGGTGACGCCGTCCTGCACCTTGCCGTGCAGGGCGGTGACACTGAAGGAATGTTGGTGCAGGTCAATGAAGCCCGGCGCGACGACCAGGCCGGTCGCGTCAATCGTGTCGCGCCCGACCAGCCTCTCCTGCGTCAGGGCCTCGATGACTCCGTCGCGGATGCCGACGTGGCGAGGTGCATCGAGACCGGACTCGGGGTCCATCACCCGTCCGCCAAGGATGACGAGATCGTGCACCGTGGCGGTCGGCACGGGCGCCCCTACCGGCGGCGGGGCCTGGCAGGCGAGGAGGGCGAGGGCCGCGGCGAGAACGCTGCGTGTGGGCATCGGCGGATTCTCCCGCGTGGCGCCCCCGTCCGCAAGGCGGCGGCCCCGGGGATTGGCGCGTCGGCGGTTTCGGAGGCATCTTCTAGGGACTCACCACCCGTACGTGACGACCCCCGACGTGACCGCCCCAAACCTTCGCCTGCACA
>CAZYQM010000281.1:0-2251 GCA_964649965.1 uncultured Gemmatimonas sp. | reverse complement strand
ATCGTGCCCGGCTGGGAGGGGGTGCTGAACGTGAAGTGGCTGCGCCGGCTCGAGCTCGGCACGCGGCCGTGGCGCACGCGGTGGGAGACGAGCAAGTACACGGATCCCGTGCCGGGGGCGAAGGCCCGCGAGTTCACGTTCGAGAACGACGTGAAGTCCATCATCACGACGCCGTCGCACCCGGGCAAGTTGACGGCGCGCGGCTGGCACTCGGTGCAGGGGCTCGCGTGGAGCGGCCGCGGTCGCGTGACGCGCGTCGAGGTGAGCGCCGACGGCGGCCGCAGCTGGTCCGACGCGGAGTTTATGGGGCTCTCGCTGCCGAAGGCGGCGACGCGCTTCCAGTGGATGTTCGAATGGAAGGGAGGGGAGCACGTGCTGCTCTCGCGCGCCACGGACGAGGCGGGCTACGTGCAACCGACGCGTGCCGCGCTGCTCGAGGCGCGCGGACTCGGCACGGACTATCACTTCAACCAGATCGTGGGGTGGAAGGTCGCGCGCGATGGCGCGGTGACCTTCCACGGACTCACGTGAGCGCCCGCGTGGAGTGGCGCTTCGTGCGCCCGCGCCACGCCGTGGCGACGGCCGCCGTGCTGGCGCTCGCAGCCTGCGGCGGGGACGCGTCCCAGCCGTCGGCGGCCGCGGCCGCGACCGCGACGGCGCAAGCGTATCCTGCGCTGCCGGAGTACCGTGCGGGGCACTTCGCCGTGGGCACGGCGCCCACGCGCGCGCAGGTCGCGGCCTGGGACGGGGACATCGGACCGGAAGGCGCGGAGCTGCCGGAGGGCCGCGGCAACGCGCGCGACGGCGCGCGCATCTTCGCGCAGCAGTGCGCGGCCTGCCACGGCGCCGAGGGGCAGGGGATGGAACCCGTGTATCCGCTGCTCATCAGCCGCGATCCGCGCGGCGAGGGCTTCGACTTCGCGTCGGACCCGAGCATCCCGCGCAGCATCGGCAACTACTGGTCGCACGCGACCACGCTCTACGACTACATCCGGCGCGCGATGCCGCTCTTCACGCCGGGCTCGCTCAGTGCGGACGAGACCTACGCCGTCGTGGCGTACCTGCTCGCCGCGAACAAGGTGATCCCCGATACCGCGACGCTCGACGCCGCGGCGTTGCGCGCCGTACAGATGCCGGCTCGCGAGAAGTTCGTCCCTGATGACCGTTCCCCCACGAGGCCCTGATATGAACACCGCCACTCCCGCACCCCGCAGCGGACTGCCCAATTGGGCATCGCTCGGGATCATCTTCGGCCTGGTCGGCGCCGCGAGCATCGTGCTCTTCGGTCCGATCGGCGTCTCCAGCACGTATCCGCGCCTCGTCGGCGAGGTCGCGAAGGTCGTGGATCCGACCTACGCGGCGGAGAACGACTACCTCGTGAAGGTCGGCTCGCTGTTCAAGCCGGAGACCTTCCTCGTCATCGGCCTGCTGATCGGCGGCTTCCTCGGCGCGCGCCGCGATGCGGTGAAGGCCCCGAAGGTCGAGCTGCCGCATCCGGGCGCCGAGACGAACGCCAAGCGCTACACGGAGGCCTTCCTTGCCGGCTTCCTCATCCTGTTCGGCGCGCGCCTCGCCGGCGGCTGCACCAGCGGCCTCATCATCTCCGGGATGACGCAGTTGAGCATCGCCGGGTTCGTCTTCGCGGCCGGCGTGTTCGCCACGGGCATCGGCACCGCGAAGTTTATGCAGGCCGTCCGCCTGGGAGGGCGCTGAGATGAACAACGTCTATGGACTCCTCGTCGGCATCGCGATGGGCGCGCTCATCCAGCGCGTGCGCGCCTCCAGCCCTGCCGTGATCCTGCAGAACCTGCGCCTCGAGAACCTCGGCATCATCAAGTTTATGGCGACGACGATCGCCGTCGGGATGATCACCGTGTACACGCTGGCGCTGTTCATCCCCGAAGTGCTGCACTTCGACATCAAGCCGACGTATCTCGTCGGCGTGCTCGCCGGCGGCCTGATCTTCGGCGTGGGCTTCGGGCTCGGCGGCTACTGCCCCGGCACCTGCGTGGTCGGCATCGGCGAGGGCCGCCGCGACGCGTGGTTCGCGCTGGGTGGCGGCGTGGTCGGTGCGCTGGTCTTCACGCTGGTCTACGAGTCGCTGATCGCGCCGATCGTCAAGATGATGGACTTCGGGCGCATCACGGTGCAGGACGTGCTGCACGTGCCGGCCATCGCGGCGGCGCTGGTGATCGGGGTGCTGTTCCTCGTCGTCGTGAAGGTGCTGCCCACGCAGCTGAAGCGCGCGTGA
>CAZYQM010000280.1:0-2252 GCA_964649965.1 uncultured Gemmatimonas sp. | reverse complement strand
TCTTCACCACCAAGCAGACCGGACACGGGCTGGGCCTCGCCGCGACGCTGGGCATCGTCCGCGCCCACCGCGGCGGCATCGCCGTGCGCAGCGCGTCCGGCCGCGGCACGACGATCCGACTCTACCTGCCGGCGCTCGCCACCCGCGTGGTGCAGCAGCCAACGCCGCAGGTGGGCAGCATCGCGGCTCTGCGCGGCAGCGGCAACATCCTGCTCGTGGACGACGAAGAGGCCGTGCGCACCGTCGAGCGTCGCAGCCTCGAGCGCGCCGGCTTCACGGTGATGACCAGCGGGGACGGCATCGAGGCGCTCGACATCTTCGGCGAGGACCCGCAGCGCTGGCACGCGGTCGTGCTCGACCTCACGATGCCGGGAATGGGCGGCCAGGACCTCCTGCTCGCGATGCGCGAGCTGCGCGGCGACATCCCGGCACTGCTCTGCTCCGGCTACGCAAGCGAAGAACTCAGCCCGCGCGTCCTCGCCCTGCCGCAGATGGCGTTCCTGCAGAAGCCCTTCACCGTCGCCAGCCTGACGGCGGCGCTCTTCGAGCTCTGCCCGCCCGCTACTCCCCGCTGAGCGTCACGCGCTTGGCCGGCGGCAGCCAGCGCCGCAGCTCGCCCGACAGCGACCGCATCTGCCCCGCCACCTCGGCGCCCTTCTCGCGTTCCTTGAACAGCTCGTCGGTGATGCTCATCGCCGCCAGGATCGCCGCCTTGCCGGGATCCGTGATCGACGGGTTCTCCAGCACCTTGCGAATCGCCGCGTCCACGTGCGCCGCGATCGCCCGCGTCACCTCGGGCGGCACCGCGCTGCGGATCGTGTACTCCTCGCCGACGATCTTCACCCGCGTCGAATGCGTGCTCATCCCTCGCCTCCCAGCACGTGTTGCTGGCGCAGGAACCGCGCCCGGTCGAGCATCGCCCGCGTCTTCGCCGCCGCCTCGTCGAGCCGCGCCCGCAGCTTGGCGTTCTCCGCCTCCAACTGCGCCACGCGCTCCTCGGCCGTCGCATCACCCACCGACCCCGCACCCAAGGCCTTCAGCCGCGCTTCCGCCGCGTGCGCGCGCTTGCGGAACGCCGAGAGCTCCTCGCCCAGGTTGCGGACGAGGACCTCCAGCTCGGCGAAGGCCAGCTGGGCGGGCGAATCAGGCGCGCGGTCGGACACCGAGTTGGTTCTCCAATGCCTTGAGGAGCTGGCTGCGACGGCCCTCGAGTTCCTTCTCCCGGAGCGTGCGCTCCGGATGACGGAACGTCAAGCGCCAGGCCAGCGAACGCGTGCCCTCGGGCACGCCCTTGCCGCGGAACTCGTCGAAGAGCATCACGCGCTCGAGCAAGTCACCGCCCGTCGTGCGCAGGCAGGCTTCCACCTCGCCCGCCGGTACGGCGTCCGGCACGAGCAGCGCGAGGTCGAACTCCGCCGCCGGCTGCGTCGGCAAGGCGACGAAGCGCTTCGGCACGCGCGTGCCGGCCACCAACGCGGCCACTCCGCTCACCGCAGGCGGCGTCGCGTGCGCGTGCGCACCCCTCGGTGCCACCGACGCACTGGAGACCTCGCCCAACGTCAGCTCCACGCCGAACGCCGGGCTCGCCCACACCGGCGCGTCCAGCGCCACGCGCCGCACCTCGCCGACGAGTTGCTCACCGACGTAGAGCGTCCACAGCAACTCATCGGCGCCGGCGCTCGCACCCGATGCGGCCTCGACGCGCAGCGTCGCACCCGGATACGCCGCGGCCGCCAGCGTCTCCGCCAGCGTCTTCGCATCCCAGGCATCGAAGGCCGGCGGCTGCGCGTCCGTGAAGTGCGACGGGCGCCGCTGCCCCATCACCAGCGCGGCGACGTGCATCGCCTCGCGCGGCATCGTCCCCGCCTGCGCCGCGAACACGCTGCCCACCTCGAACAGCCGCACGTTGCCCTGCATACGGTTCAGGTTGTACTCGGCGCGCCGCGCCAGCGTGTCGAGGATCGACGCGCGCAGGTACGGCTCGTCCTCCGCCAACGGATTCTGCACGCGCACCAGCGTCGTCGCGTCACCCTGCCCCGCGCCCGACGTGAACGGCAGCGGCCGCACCTCGTGCAGGCCCGCCGCGACCATCGCGTCGCGGATGCGACGGTACGCCGTCCACAGCGGATGGTCCGGCACCGACGTCGGCCGGCTGCCCGTGAGATCGTCCGGCAGGCGGTCGAAGCCGCGCAGCCGCGCGATCTCCTCGATCAGGTCCACGTCACGGCTCACGTCGTGGCGCCAGCTCGGCG
>CAZYQM010000279.1:417-2311 GCA_964649965.1 uncultured Gemmatimonas sp. | reverse complement strand
GTGACGCCGCAGGCATCCGTCAACTTCACCAACCAGCGCATCGGCGTCGGCCAGTATGTGGACGTCGCCGTCAGCGTGCCGGACAACCAGCGGCCGCCGGTGCTCTTCACGGTAACCGGCAAGACCGGCAATGCACTTACGCCGGATACGGTGACGATTGACTCGGCGAGTTACTCACGGAGCTTCAGGATGAGCGGCCTTACGCTCGGCGTGGACACACTGAAGGTCACCGCCACGGGCTACCTGCCGGACAGCGGACGGGTGTCCGTCGAACTCGGTACGCTCGGCACGCCCAGCGGCTGGACGACGAACCTGTCGAGCGACTCCGTGCTCGTCACGCTCCGCACCCTCGGGCCCGAAGGGGCACAGCGGCGCGTCACCGGCGCCACGAGCTTCACGCTGGCCGTGGACGCGAACCTCGTCTTCACCAGGGATGGCGCGACGGTCACCAGCGTCACCGTTCCGGCCGACGCGGACGCGGTCACCTTCTATATGAAACGCGTCTCCGCCGGCACGGCGAACGTCAGCATCAGCAACGCCAACTACCAGACATTCAATTCGACGGTCACGGTGAACGCGCCATAGCGCGCACTCCAGATCACGACGAAGCCCCGGGGCGCTCAGGCGCCCCGGGGCTTCGTGCATCATCGGGGCTCAGCAGGCCCGGACGCCCCCGCCGCCCGGCGGCTCCTTCGGCGCGAGGCTGCTGCGCTTCGGCGCGATGAACTCGTCCGCGGGCAGGTCGTGGCCGCTCATCTCGATGATCGGCAGCGGCAGGTGCGACGATCCGTTCCCGGCGCCCGCGAGCGCTTCGTGCCGCATGTGCTGGATCTCCTTCTTGGAGCGCATCCGCACCAGCTCTTCCTTGCTCGTGACCTTCGATTCGTCGAATCCGAAGTCCACGTTGCTCTGGCCCCAGTAGTTGATGCGCCCGAGGTCGTAGAAGCGGCGTTCGACAGCGCTCTTGAGATAGGCCTTGAGGCAACCGCGCAGGTACTTCCGCCGGTAAGAGTCCTTGTCCCAGAGATAGCCCCAGGTGGCCTTCTTGAAGTAGAAGCGCCGGTAGTTCTTCAGCACGCCGGCCAACACCTCGTCGCGCGTCATCGTCTCGGGCTGGATGATCGGCGTCACGAAGTTGTACTTGGCGTAGTCGCGCACCTCGACCTTGTCACCGAGTTCCTGGAACAGGTCGGAGAACGGCCAGGGCGTGTAGCAGTTCCAGTTCACGAGGTCCGGCTTCCAGTCCTGTGCCATCGCGTAGGTCTCTTCCAGGGTCTCCGGCGTCTCGTTCTCGAGGCCGACGATGAACTGCGCCTCGGTGACGATGCCGTTCGCCTTCAGTAGCTGGATCGCCTTCTTCGACTGCTCGACCTTGATCTCCTTGTTGAAGCGGTCGAGCTTGAGCTGCGCCGCTGCCTCGGTGCCCAGCGACACGTGCACAAGTCCGGCCTTGCGGTACAGCGGCAGCAGCGCTTCGTCGCGCAGGATGTCCGTCACGCGCGTGTTGATGCCCCAGTGGATGCCGAGGTCACGCTCGATCAGCTCCTCGCAGAGCGCGACGAACTTCTTGCGATTGATCGTCGGCTCCTCGTCGGCGAGGATGAAGAAGCCGACGTTGTGCTCCTTCACCAGCACCTCGATCTCGTCCACGAACTTCTTCGGATCGCGGGTACGGTATTGCCGCCAGAACTTCCACTGCGAGCAGAACGAGCAGGTGAAGGGACAGCCGCGCGCGAAGTTCGGAATCGCCACGCGGCAGTTGAGCGGGATGTAGATGTACTTGGACCAGTCGAGCACGCTCCAATCGGGCGTGAGCGAGTCGAGGTCCTGCACCGGCGGATGCGCGGGCGTCGCGAAGGGCTTGCCGTCCTTCAGGAACGCGAGGCCGTTGATG
>CAZYQM010000279.1:0-407 GCA_964649965.1 uncultured Gemmatimonas sp. | reverse complement strand
GATGCTCTCGCGCGCGGCCGGCAGGCGGCCTTCGTCGAGCGCCTGGATGAACTCGACGGCGATCTCCTCTCCCTCGACGCGGATGATGTAGTCAATCCACGGCGCCTCGCTCAGCACCTGCCCGTACATAAAGGTGCCGTGGATGCCGCCCAGCACCGTCACCGCGTTCGGCAGGATGCGCTTCACCAACTGCATCGTCTCCTGCGCCTTGTAGATGGCCGGCGTGATCGCCGTGCACATCACCACGTCCGGCTTGGCCGCCAGCAACTCCTTCTGCAGGACGTCGTTTTCCATATGGTCGGTCATCGCGTCGATGAACCGGACGTCCCTGTATCCCGCCGCCTTCAGCTGTCCGGCGATGTACGCGACCCACGCCGGGGGCCAGTTGCCGGCGATCTCGGCGCCGC
>CAZYQM010000278.1:0-2318 GCA_964649965.1 uncultured Gemmatimonas sp. | reverse complement strand
TCGGCCGTGACGGGTGAATCTGCCCCCGTCATTCGCGAGTCGGGCGGTGACCGCTCGGCCGTGACGGGCGGTACCGTCGTCCTTTCCGACTGGCTCCGCGTTCGCGTCACGGCGAAGCCCGGATTCCCCGGCGCCCCCACCGTCAACGGGCGCTCCACCGCCTCCGCCCGCTCGTGCCAGAAGTGCACGGTGTAGTCACCGGCCGGCACGTTCGCGATGCGCCAGCGCCCGTCCTCGCCCACCTGCGTGTAGTACGGCGTGTCCACCGCCAGCACGAACGACGTCATCCGCGGATGGATGTTGCAGTATACCGGCACCACGCCCGCCCGCCGGAACGTCACGTCCTTCGAGCGCCCCGACGGATACAACCCGAGGTCGAAGCGCGCCAACGGCGACGTCGAGAACACGTTGTGGCTGAACGGGTCCTGGTTGGGGAAGTTCACCTTGCTGCCCACCGGCACCACGCGCACCCGCGGCACGAAGGTCCGGCCGTTCATCGCGATCGTCGCGTCGGCCGCTCGCGGGCGCGCACTCGCGCCGCTCCGCCTCACGAGGTAGATAATGGTGTTGCCGAGGTCTTCCGTCCGTTCGCCATCACGCTCCGTGATGGTCACGCGGCCCTCGACGGCACCCTGGGCGTACGACGCAGGCGCGCCCAGCGTCAACGCGCCGAGCAGCACCGCTGCCCGCCGCATCCACCGTCGCCCGTTCCCCCGCGCTCCGCTCACGTCCGTCCGCCGCTCCGTTAGACTCGACTCCAAGGGTACCCCTATGGCAAACGCGAGGTCAAGCACGCGCGTCACATCCTGCATCGCCGCAGCGGTGACGCTCATCACCTTGGTCGCCGCCCCGCTGCAGGCGCAGACGCCCGAGCAGCGTCGCCTCGACTCGCTGCAGGCGCGGCTCGAAGAAGCCGAGGCCGTGCTCGAGATGCTCCAGCAGCAGCTCGCCACCGAGTCCGAAACCGCCCTGCGCACGCGCTCGCGGGTCGCCCTCGAGCTCTCCGGCCGCGTGCTGATGAACGTCTTCAGCAACAACAAGGAGACGAACAACGCCGACGTCCCGATGTATCGCAAGCAGGTGCCCGATGGTTCCCTCAAGGGCGGGATGGGAATGAGCATCCGCCAGACGAGCCTCGGTGCCGCCCTCACCGTCCACGACGTCCTCGGCGGCACCTTCACCGGCGACCTCGACGTGGACTTCTTCGGTGGCCAGGTGCCGAGCCCCGGCGGTCGCACCTTCCCGCTCCTGCGCATCCGCACGGCGCGCGCCATCATCGACTGGGGACGCTCCGAACTGCTCATCGGCCAGGAACAGCCGCTCGTCGCGAACCTCAACCCGCTCTCGCTCGCCTCGGTCGGCGCACCGAACTTCTCCTACGCCGGCAATCTCTGGCTCTGGTTGCCGCAGATCCGCTACGGCGTCGAGTTCGGTGACCGCCTCCGCACCGGCGTCGCGGTCGCGGCGCTCGCACCGACATCCGCCGACCCCGCCGCCTTCTTCGCCACGGGCTTCGATGCCGCCGAGCGCACCAACACGCCGTTCCTCGAGAGCCGCGTGCACGTCGGCTGGGGTGATGAGCTGCGCCCCGCGGAGATCGGCGTCGGCGTGCACTACGGCAAGGTGAACGACAAGGACGCCGAGGCGCAGACGAGCTCGGCGATTACCGCCGACTTCGTCCTGCCCTTCCTCTCGCGCTTCGAACTCCGCGGCGAGGCCTTCTCCGGTCAGGTGCTCGCCGGCCTGGGCGGCGGCGGCATCGGCCAGAACTTCGGCACGGACACGCTCACGGCGCTGCGCAGCGTCGGCGGCTGGGTGCAGCTCAACTATGACGTCACCTCGCGCCTGCTCGTCGGCGCGGGCTTCGGCCTCGACGATCCCAACGACGACGACAACCCGATGTTGCTGCGCAACGCGACCACCGAGGCGCACCTGCACTGGCGGCCCGCCGGCCCGCTGGTGATGGGCCTCGAATGGCGCAGCACCAAGACGCGCTACGCGGCATCGAACTACCCCAACACGCACATCAACCTGGCGTTCGGGTTCGAGTTCTAAGGACTATCGTGGCGCCGCGCGGAACCGGACCGGCCGCGCGGCGCGCCCAGCGACTCAGCCCTGCGCTTCGACCACGCGCACGGGAATCCCGCCGTTGCTCGTGCGCAGCCGCTCGCTGAAGCGCAGGCCTGTGTGCCCCTCGAGCGCGCGGTCGGCGCTGAGCATCGCGAACCGCCAGCCACGGCCCTGCTCGCGCATCACGCGTCCCAGCGTCGCGTAGAGGTCGCGTAGCGGTCCGCGTTCGCTCACCCGCACGCCGTAGG
>CAZYQM010000277.1:0-2346 GCA_964649965.1 uncultured Gemmatimonas sp. | reverse complement strand
CGACAGCAGGTGCGAGTTGCGGATGCCGTGCTCGCGGATGCGCTGGCGCAGCTCGACCGGCAGGCGCGAGGCAGCGTGCGGCTCGCCGAGATATTTCCCGGCGTCGAACAGCGGGAACGCGCCGCGCTCCTGGGCGAGCGCGACCGAGGCGTCGTAGGCGACGTCGCGCATCGTCTGCGCGATGTTCGTCGCGAAGGCGCGGCCGGCTTCGCTGTCGTAGCGCAGCTTCATCATCGTGAGCGCGTTGCCCAGCCCGGTGAAGCCCAGGCCGATGCGGCGCTTGGACTGCGCTTCGCGCTCCTGCGCCTGCAGCGGCCACAGCGTGAGGTCGAGCACGTTGTCGAGCGCACGCACCGAGATGGCGACCGCCCGGCGGAAGCGCTCGTAGTCGAAGGCCGGCGCGTCGCCGAACGGATCGGCGATGAAGCGCGTGAGGTTCATGCTGCCGAGATCGCAGCAGCCGTAGGGCGGCAGGAACTGCTCGCCGCAGGGATTGCTCGCGGCAATGGTCTCGCAATACGACAGGTTGTTGTCGCGGTTGACGCGGTCGATGAAGATCACGCCGGGTTCGGCGTGATCGTAGGTCGAGCGCATGACCTGGTCCCAGAGCTCGCGCGCCCTGACCGTGCGGTAGATCCAGGCGCCGTCGACCCGCTGGCCGTGCTCGCTGGCGTCGAACGGCTGCACCGCGTGGACCAGGTCGAAGGCGCCGTCGGCCTCGACCGCGCGCATGAACGCGTCGGTGACCGCCACCGACATGTTGAAGTTCGACAGCGAGCCGTCGTTCTTGGCGTTGATGAACTCCTCGACGTCGGGGTGGTCGACGCGCATCACGCCCATCTGTGCGCCGCGCCGCGAGCCCGCGGACTCGAGGGTTTCGCACGACTTGTCGAACACGCGCATGTACGACACCGGGCCCGAGGCGCGCGACAGCGTGCCCTTGACCAGCGCGCCGCGCGGGCGGATCGAGGAGAAATCGTAGCCGACGCCGCCGCCGCGGCGCATCGTCTCGGCGGCCTCCTGCAGCGCCGCGTAGATGCCCGGCGTGCCGTGCTCGTCGTGGCCCCAGACCGCGTCGCCGATCGGCTGCACGAAGCAGTTGATCAGCGTTGCGCGGATCTCGGTGCCGGCCGCCGAGTTGATGCGGCCGGCCGGCACGAAGCCGTTCTCCATCGCCCACAGGAACTCGCCCTCCCAGTGCTGCTGGCGTTCGGCCGGCTCCACCGAGGCGAGGGCGCGTGCCACGCGCACGCGGATGTCGTGCGCGGTGGCTTCGTCGCCCTTGGCGTACTTCTCGCGCAGGACGTCGATCGTGACTTCCTGTTCGGGCAGGGCGGTGAGCAGGTCTTCGATTTTCATCGGCTGGATTCCGGGCGTCGGGTGGGTGGATGGCGGCGAGGCATCCCGCGGCAGGTGGCAGAGGTGGCAGCCACGGGGCCAGACCCCAATTGTAGTGCCTCGTGGCGCGAGAGCAAGTCCATATAGTGTTAGCGGCGCCGGATTCGCGGGGAGACAGCGATGTCAGGATCCGAAGGGATATAGTGTGGTGCATCTTCCCCGGAACAGCGTACCGAACCATGGAGAAGCACGTCCAGTGGAACATCTGGTATGTGATCGTCGCGATCGTCGCGATGATCGCGTTCAACGACGCGCTGCGCTCGTGGCGCGAGGTGCAGCCGCTGGCCTACAGCGAGTTCCTCGAGCAGCTCGACGCCGGCAACGTCAAGGAGATCCGCGTCTCCGCCGACCGCATCGAGGGCACGCTCGAGCGCCCGCTGCCCGACGGCCGCACCCGCTTCGCCACGGTGCGCATCGACCCCGCGCTGGCGCAGAGCCTGGCCCGCGAGCACGTGAAGTTCAGCGGCGTGATCCAGAGCACGCTGCTGCGCGACGTGCTCGGCTGGGTGATTCCGGCGCTGCTGTTCTTCGGGCTCTGGTCGTTCCTGCTGCGCCGCTTCGGCGAGCGCGGCGGCCTGGGCGGCGGCCTGATGTCGATCGGCCGCAGCAAGGCCAAGGTGTACGTCGAGACCGGCGTCGGCGTCACCTTCGCCGACGTGGCCGGTGTCGACGAGGCCAAGGAGGAACTGCGCGAGGTCGTCGGCTTCCTGAAGGAACCGGGACGCCACGGCCGCCTGGGTGCGCGCATCCCGAAGGGCATCCTGCTGGTGGGGCCGCCGGGCACCGGAAAGACGCTGCTGGCGCGTGCGGTGGCGGGCGAGGCCGGGGTGCCGTTCTTCTCGATCAACGGCTCGGAGTTCGTCGAGATGTTCGTCGGCGTGGGTGCGGCGCGGGTGCGCGACCTCTTCGAGCAGGCGCGGCAGAAGGCGCCGGCGATCATTTTCATCG
>CAZYQM010000276.1:0-2347 GCA_964649965.1 uncultured Gemmatimonas sp. | reverse complement strand
GCCGCGCGGCACCCGGCCGCGCGGCGTGGCGCCACCCCCCGCCCCGCGGGCATATTTCCCCTATGTCCGCACCACTCGTCGGCGTCATTATGGGCTCCAAGTCCGATTACGAGACCTTGGCCCCCGCGTGCGAGCTGCTCGCACACTTCGGCATCCCCTTCGAGGCGAAAGTCGTCTCGGCGCACCGCACGCCGGATGAGATGTTCAAGTACGCCGAGTCCGCCGAGTCGCGCGGACTGCTCGCGATCATCGCCGGGGCCGGCGGTGCGGCGCACCTCCCGGGAATGGTCGCGTCGAAGACGCTCGTCCCCGTGCTCGGCGTGCCGGTGAACATCACTGCGCTGAACGGGCTCGACGCGCTGCTCAGCATCGTGCAGATGCCCGCCGGCGTGCCGGTCGGCACGTTGGCCATCGGCAAGCCGGGCGCGACGAACGCCGCCGTGCTCGCCGCGGAGATCGTCGGCACGCACAAGCCGGAAGTGCGGGCCAAGCTGCGGGCCTGGCGCGAGAGCCGCGCGGCCGACGTCCGCGCGCAGACGCTGCCGTGAGCGGCGGCGCCCACCCTCCCGTCCCCGCCGGCGCGACGATCGGCTTTCTCGGTGGCGGCCAGCTCGGCCGCATGACCGCGATGGCCGCCCGCACGCTGGGCTACGACGTGCGCGTGCTCGATCCAGAGAAGGACTGCCCGGCGCGCGGCGTCTCGTCGCATACGATCACCGCGGCGTGGAGCGATGCCGCTGCCGCGGCCGAGCTTGCGCAGGGCTGCGCCGCCGTGACGCTGGAGATCGAGCAGATCCCCCGCCCTTCGCTCGAAGCCGTCGCCGGCACGGCGCCGCTGCACCCGGGCGTGGACGCGGTGTACACCATCCAAGAGCGCGCGCGGCAGAAGCAGTGGCTGGAACGCCACCACTTCCCGCTCGGCGCCTTCCGCGTCGTCACCGATGCCGCGCAGGCCGAGGCGGCCGTCGCCGCGCTGGGCCCGAGCATCGTGAAGGCCGCGATGGGCGGCTACGACGGACGCGGTCAGGTGCGGGTGAAGACCGCCGCCGAGGGACGCGCGGCCTTCGAGAAGCTCAAGACGCCGGTCTGCGTCGTCGAGGCCTTCCTCGACATCCACACGGAGATCTCCGTGCTCGTCGCGCGCCGCGCCGACGGCACGGGCATCGCATATCCGCCCTCGCGCAACCTGCACACCGACGGCGTGCTCACCTGGGCGGTGACGCCGTCAGGCGTGAGCGTCGAGATGCAGGACCGCGCCGAATCCCTGGCCCTGCGCATCGCCGAGGCGCTGGGCATCGTGGGCCTGCTCGCCGTGGAGATGTTCATCCTCGGCGACGGACATCTGCTCGTGAACGAACTCGCGCCGCGGCCGCACAACACGTATCACCACTCGGAGCGCGCGCATCCGACGAGCCAGTTCGAGCAGCTCGTGCGGGCGCTCTGCCACCTGCCGCTGGGCAGCACGGAGATCGTCCGCCCCGCGGCGATCCACAACCTGCTCGGCGATCTCTGGGAAGGTGGCGCGCCGGACGTCACGAAGGCGCTGGCGATTCCCGGTGTGCGCGTGCATCTGTACGGAAAGAAGGAGGCGCGTCCCGGCCGCAAGATGGGACACCTCTCCGCTGACGGTGACACGCCCGAGCAGGCGCTCGAACGCGTGTGCGCCGCCTACGACGCCCTCAAGCGCTAGGAGGCAGCGATGGCGAAGCCACGGCCGGTCTTCAGTGAACTCTCGTCGGACGAATGCATCGCCCTGCTCCATCGGCACAACGTGGGCCGGATCGCCATCAGCCACCGTGACCGCATCGAGCTGGTGCCGATCCACTACGTGTACCACGACGGGTGGATCTATGGCCGGACGGCAGTCGGCACGAAGATCGAGATGGTCTCGCACAACCGCTGGGTGGCCTTCGAGGTGGACGAGGTGCGCGACACCTTCGACTGGGGTTCGGTGGTCGTGAAGGGCGGGCTCTACCTGCTGCGCAAGGAAGGCAGCGCGCAGGAGAAGGCGGTGTACGACAAGGGCGTGAGCCTCGTGCGGAAGATCATTCCCGAGGCGCTCACGCCGGACGATCCGCTTCCCGAGCGCGCGCTGCTCTTCCGCATCCACGCGGACGAGATCTCCGGTCGTTCTGCGACGCCTGCGTAGTGGTGGCACTGCTCTCACCACGAAGGCACGAAGGGAGCCGCAACGATCTCACGGCCCCGCGACCCCAGAGCAGCATTGCTTCTTGGAGTTGCGGGGCCGAAAGTCAGCAGGGAGCCCTTCGTGCCTTCGTGGTGAACGCCGTTGCTGCCGACTCAGCGCGGCGTAATGCCGTATTTCCGCAGCACCTCGCGCACGCGG
>CAZYQM010000275.1:0-2348 GCA_964649965.1 uncultured Gemmatimonas sp. | reverse complement strand
GCACGAAGGGAGCCGCGACGAGCGCTGGCTTCCGCAACGCAAAGGGCCCGAGTGTGTTCGGGTCGCGGACCTGAAAGTCTGCAGGGAGCCCTTCGTGCCTTCGTGGTGAACGCCGTTGTCCGTGCCCCGAGGCTGTGCAGCACTGTAGATTTCACGCCTATGCCGAGTATCCTGAGCGAACTGACGGACGGGGTCCTGGAGCTGACGCTGAATCGGCCCGAGGTGCTGAACAGCTTCGACCTCGAGATGGCGAAGGCCCTGCAGGCCGAGCTGGCGCGGGCGGCGGCGGAGCCGGGCATCCGCGCGGTGCTGCTGACCGGCGCCGGGCGCGGCTTCTGCGCGGGGCAGGACCTGCAGGAAGCGCTGCCCAAGGGCGACGGGCCGATGCCCGACATCTCAGAGATCGTCCGCGCGAGCTACAACCCGATCATCTCGGCGATCCGCACGTTGGAGAAGCCCGTGGTCTGCGCCGTGAACGGCATTGCGGCTGGTGCGGGGGCGAACCTCGCCTTTGCCTGCGACCTCACGATCGCGGCGGAAGAGGCGAACTTCGTGGAGAGCTTCGCGAAGCTCGGGCTGATTCCCGATACGTCGGGGACGTTCTTCGTCCCGCGCCTCGTCGGGCCGCAGCGCGCGACGGGGATGTTCTTCCTTGCCGGCAAGGTCTCGGCCAAGCAGGCGAAGGAGTGGGGACTGATTTGGGACACCGCGCCGGCCGCCGAGTTGCTGGCGACGACGCGCGCGCTGGCCGCCTCGCTGGCGACCCAGGCGACGCGGGGCTTCGGCCTCACCAAGCGCGCGATGAACGCGTCGTGGGCAAATGGCCTCGAGGCGCAGCTCGAGATGGAAGCGCGCTGTATGCAGGAGGCCGGCCGCACGAAGGACTATGAAGAAGGCGTGCGGGCCTTCCTCGAGAAGCGCGCACCCACCTACACGGGGCAGTGACGATGGCGCAGACGCTCGGACCCGATCTCGTGGTCGGCGTGATCGGCGCAGGCACGATGGGCGCCGGCATCGCGCAGGTGGCGGCCGTGAACGGGCACGCTGTCGTGCTCGCGGATGCGTCGGCCAACGCGGTCGCCAAGGCGAAGGCGGGTCACGCCAAGGCGATGGCCCGCGACGTGGAGAAGGGCCGCCGCACGCAATCCGAGGCCGACGCGGCGCTCGCCCGCATCCGCTACGTGGATGGCGTGGGGCCGAGCGAGCTCGAGGCGTTTGCGCATTGCGGGTTGGTGATCGAGGCGATCGTCGAGGATCTCACGATCAAGCAGACACTGTTCCGCTCGCTCGAGGCCGTCGTGGCGCGCGATGCGGTGCTGGCGACGAACACCTCGAGCCTGAGCATCGCGGCGATCGCCGGCGGCTGCGAAGTCGCCGAGCGCGTGGTGGGCATCCACTTCTTCAATCCGGCGCCGGTGATGGCGCTGGTGGAAGTGATCCCCGCGCTGGCGACGGAGCGCGCGCTGGTGGATGCCTGCCGCGCGCTGGTCGAGCGCTGGGGCAAGGTGCCGGTGGTGGCGTCGGATACGCCGGGCTTCATCGTGAACCGGATCGCGCGCCCATTCTATGGGGAGTCGCTGCGGGTGCTCGAGGAGGGCATCGCCGACGCCGCGACGATCGACTGGGCGATGCGCACGCAGGGCGGCTTCAAGATGGGCCCCTTCGAGCTGATGGACCTCATCGGCAACGACGTGAACTACGCCGTGACCTGCAGCGTGTTCGAGGCGATGTACTACGACCCGCGTTACCGGCCGTCACTCACGCAGCGACGCCTCGTGGAGAGCGGATGGCTCGGGCGGAAGGCGTCGCGCGGCTACTACGACTACCGCGACGGCGCCGCAGCGCCTGCGCCGACGGAAGACGAAGTGCTCGGCCGTACCATCCGCGACCGCGTGGTCGCGATGCTGATCAACGAGGCGGTGGACGCCGTGCAGCTGCGCGTGGCGTCGCCGGAGGACATCGAGCTCGCGATGACCAAGGGCGTGAACTATCCGCGCGGACTGCTTTCCTGGGGTGACGCGCTCGGGCCGGCGGCGGTGCTCGCCACGCTCGAATCGCTGCAACAGGAGTACGGCGAGGATCGATACCGGCCGAGTCCCTTGCTGCGGCGTGTCGCGGCGAGCGGCGGGAAGCTGTTGCCGTGAGCGAGCGTCGGGTGCCACCGGGCGCGCCGGGTGCCGCGCCGGGCTCGGGCGCCGGCGCGCACGCGGCGAGCGAAGCGCAGCACGGCGCCGAGCGCGCGCAGGCAGTGATCGCGCGGATGTTCGCGCAGGACGCCTTCTCCAAGTGGCTCGGCATCGAGGTGCTGGAGGTGCGCGAGGGATTTTGCCGCCTGCAGATGACCGTGC
>CAZYQM010000274.1:0-2355 GCA_964649965.1 uncultured Gemmatimonas sp. | reverse complement strand
CTCCTCCCATCCTCAATCCCTCTTCGTAGATTGAGGTATGTCCGCCCCCGTCCTGACCGACCTCATCCCGGGCTGGGACCTGTCCGCCGAACAGGCGGCCGGGCGGCTGGACCTTGACCTGCTGGCCAAGGCGTACCGCTTCAGCGAGCGGGCGCACGCGGGGCAGACGCGGCGCAACGGCGATCCCTACGTCACGCACTGCGTGCAGGTGGCGAAGATCCTCGCCGAGTTGCAGCTCGATTCCATCACGGTCGCCAGCGGGCTGATCCACGACGTCGTCGAGGACACGGCGCACTCGGTGGAGGACGTCGAACGCGAGTTCGGGCGCGAGATCGCGCAGATCGTGGACGGCCTGACGAAGATCGGGCACCTGCCGATGGCCTCGCGCGAGGAGCGGCAGGTCGAGAGCTATCGCAAGTTGCTGCTCTCGGTGGCCAAGGACGTGCGCGTGATCCTCGTGAAGCTGGCCGACCGGCTGCACAATATGCGCACGCTGGAGTGGATGCCCGAGGAGAAGCGGCAGCGCATCGCGATGGAGACGCGCGACCTCTACGCGCCGATGGCGCACCGCTTCGGCCTCAACTCGGTGAAGGCCGAGCTCGAGGACCTGGCGTTCAAGTGGCTGGAGCCGGACGAGTACCGCGCGCTGGCCAAGATGGTGGCGCAGACGCGCGCCGACCGCGACAAGCTGACGAGCGAGATGGCCGATCCGCTGGAGCGGCGGCTGCGCGAGGCCGGCGTCGTCGTGTACGAGGTCAGCGGGCGGCCGAAGCACCTGTGGTCCATCCAGAAGAAGATGGAGAAGCGGGCCAAGCCCTACGACGAGATCTACGACCTCTACGCGATCCGCGTGCTGGTCGAGAACATCCCCGAGTGCTACCACGCGCTGGGCGTCATCCACGGGGCGTGGACGCCGCTGCAGGAGCGCATCAAGGACTACATCGCCTCACCGAAGAGCAACGGCTACCAGTCGCTGCACACGACGGTGTTCGGCCCGCGCGGCACGCTGTTCGAGATCCAGATCCGCACGCGCGAGATGCACCGCACGGCCGAGTACGGCATCGCGGCGCACTGGGTGTACAAGGCGGAAGGGAAGGGCGGCAAGGACCTCGACCGCCACCTCGCCTGGTTCCGCCAGGTGCTGGAGCTGCAGCTCGACGCCGAGACGCCGGACCAGTTCCTCGAGTTCCTCAAGCTCGACCTCTACCAGGACGAGATCTTCGTCTTCACGCCGAACGGCGACGTGATCCAGTTGCCGAAGGGCGCGACGCCGATCGACTTCGCCTTCGCGGTGCACACGCAGCTCGGTTTGCACATCCAGGGCGCGCGCGTGAACGGGCGCATCGTGCCGCTCTCGCGCGAGCTGCGGAACTCGGAGACGGTGGAGGTCATCCGGGCGCCGAGCGCACGGCCGAGCCGCGACTGGCTGGCGCACGTGCGCACCGGCCGCGCGCGCCACAAGATCCGGCAGTGGCTGCGGCTCGAGGAGCAGAAGACCTTCATCACGGTCGGGCAGGAGATCCTCGAGCGCGAACTGCGCCGCCGCAAGCACGCGAAGCTCACGGAGGCCGAGCTCGCACGCGGCGTCGAGGCGCTCAAGCTCAACGGCCCCGACCACGTGTACGCGAGCATCGGCAGCGGCGACATCACCGTCACGCAGCTGCTGAAGGCGATCTACCCGGACCTCGACGAAGCCGACGCGGCGGCGCTCAAGCCCAGCCCGATCGAGCGGCTCATCGACCGGATGCGCGGACCGCGCACGTCGAAGGGCATCAAGATCCAGGGCGCCGACGGCCTCTTGGTCCGCTATGCGCAGTGCTGCCAGCCCGTGCCGGGCGACCAAGTCGTCGGCTACGTGACACGCGGGCGCGGCGTGAGCATCCACCGCGGCGATTGCCCGAACCTGCTCTTCCTCGTGCACGAGCCGGAGCGTCGCCTCGAGATCGACTGGCAGGAGACCGCCGGCGAGCGCTTCACCGTGCGCTTGGCGATCGAGGGCAACGACCGGCGTGGCCTCTACGCGGACCTCGCGGCGGCGGTGAGCGGCACGGGCACGGACATCCGCTCGCTGGAGCTCAAGACGACCGACGGCCGCGTGAGCGGCGCGGCGCTGGTCGAGGTCGAGAACCTCGCGCACCTGGAGCGGATCGTGAAGGCGGCGCGTCGCGTGAAGGGCGTCAGCGAGGTCGCGCGCCGCGAGCGACTCTCCGCCGACGAAGACTGAGTCACGTGCGGCGCCCTCTGGCGACGCGCACATCGTGAGGCAGGGTTCTTCGCGAGCCGGCTGGGTCGGGCGTACGCCCTTCGCGGCCTGACCGCTTCGCGCACGGCCGCTGCGGACACAGAGCGCTCTCG
>CAZYQM010000273.1:0-2435 GCA_964649965.1 uncultured Gemmatimonas sp. | reverse complement strand
TCAAGGACTTCGCCATCGAGGAGGGGATGCTCACGCTCCGGATGGACGGTCTGGTCAAGGTGTGGAAGGGGATCACGTCCCTTGAGCAGGTGATTACCGAGACGAGTGCTTAAACGGCAGCTGTAAGCTCTAAGCTGTAAGCTGTAAGGTGATACTCACAGCTTCAGTTGCCGTTGCAGTTGCCGTTGCAGTTGCCGTTCCCTTCCAGCTTACAGCTTACTACTTACAGCTGCCGTTGATGACCTCTCCCCAAGCCGCTCCGTCCGCCCCCGCCCAGCAGGTCAACCTCCGCACCCTCCTCGAGGAAATGATCGAGCGCGGCGCGTCGGACCTGCACATCACCGCCGGCGCCCGGCCGATGATGCGCGTGGACGGCGACATCGTGCCCTCCAAGCAGGAGGTCATCCTCCAGCCCAAGGACACGCTGCAGCTGGCCTACTCGGTGCTCACCGAGAACCAGAAGAAGCGCTTCGAGATGGAGGACGAGCTCGACTTCTCGTTCGGCATCCAGAACCTCGCGCGCTTCCGCGGCAATTGCTTCAAGCAGCGCGGCTGCGTCTCGATCGTGCTGCGGCAGATCCCGTTCTCGATCAAGACCTTCGCCGACCTCAACCTGCCGCCGGTAATCGCCAAGCTGGCCGAGAAGCCGCGCGGCCTGGTGCTCGTGACCGGCCCGACGGGCTCGGGTAAGTCCACGACGCTCGCCGCGATGATCGACAAGATCAACCGTGAGCGCCGTGGCCACATCCTCACGGTCGAAGACCCGATCGAGTTCATCCACAAGCACCAGGGCTGCATCGTCAACCAGCGCGAGGTCGGCGCCGACACCAAGAGCTTCGGCTCGGCGCTCAAGTACGCGCTGCGTGAAGACCCCGACGTCGTGCTCGTGGGCGAAATGCGCGACCACGAGACGATCCACGCGGGCCTGACCATCGCCGAGACGGGCCACTTGGCCTTCGCCACGCTGCACACGAACTCGGCGGCCGAGGCGATCAACCGCATCATCGACGTCTTCCCCAGCCACCAGCAGGCGCAGGTCCGCGCCCAGCTGGCCTTCGTGCTGGAGGGCATCATCACCCAGACGCTGCTGCCCAAGCGCACCGGCCGCGGCCGCGCGATGGCCGCCGAGATCCTCGTCGTGACGCCCGCCATCCGCGCGCTCATCCGCGACGACAAGATCCATCAGGTGTACTCGATGATGCAGTCCGGCAAGAAGCACGGGATGCAGACGCTCAACGACGCGCTCTACGCCCTGTACACGGCCCGCGAGGTCAGCGAGGAGGAGTGCCTGCGCGTCTCCGGCGACCCGAACGAGTTCCTGCGGATGATCGGGAAGTCGGCGGTGGACGAAGGTCCGACCGGCGGTCCCCCGGGCAAGACGGGGTCCGTGGCGGGAACGCGGCGTTGATCGTCAAGGTCTGAGGAGGATTACCGATGCCAGCATTCGTCTATACCGCCCGCACCGCCACCGGCGAGCTCAAGTCCGCGACCATCGAGGCCGCGAACAAGGAAGACGTCGTCAATCAGTTGAAGCGGATGCGGATGAACGTCGTCAAGGTCGAGGAACAGGCCAAGACGGCGCCGAAGACCAAGGGCTCGATCGCGATGCGCGACATCGTGATCTTCACCCGACAGTTCTCGACGATGATCAACTCCGGCCTGCCCCTCGTGCAGGCCCTCGACATCCTGTCGAAGCAGTCCGAGAACCCCGTCCTGCAGGCCGTCACGCGGCAGGTGGTGTTCGACGTCGAGTCGGGCCACACGGTGGCCGACGCCCTCGCCAAGCACCCGAACGCCTTCACCGAGCTCTACGTGAATATGGTGGCGGCGGGTGAGGCGGGCGGTATCCTCGACACGATCCTCCTGCGTCTCGCGACGTTTATGGAGAAGAACGACGCCCTCGTCCGCAAGGTGAAGGGCGCGATGATCTACCCCGGCGTCATTATGGGCGTGGCCGGCTCGGCCATCACCGTGCTGCTGCTCTTCGTGATCCCGACGTTCCAACGGATGTTCGCGTCCGTCGGCCTGCCCCTGCCGCTGCCGACGCGCATCGTCATCGGGCTATCGGAGTTCCTGCAGGGCTACTGGTGGGCGATCATCATCGCCGTCGTGGTCGGCATCAACGCCTTCAAGAAGTACTACGCGACGAGCAACGGCCAGCTGAAGATCGACACCCTGGCCCTCAAGGCCCCCGTGCTCGGCGACGTCCTCCGCAAGTCGGCCGTGTCGCGCTTCACCCGCACGCTGGGCACGCTGATCAGCTCCGGCGTCAGCATCCTCGACGGCCTCGAGATCACCGCCAAGACCGCCGGCAACCGCGTCATCTCCGACGCGATTATGGCGTCGCGCGCGTCCATCGCCGGCGGCGACACGATCTCCTCGCCGCTGATGAAGTCCGGCGTCTTCCCGCCGATGGTGATCTCGATGATCGCCGT
>CAZYQM010000272.1:0-2494 GCA_964649965.1 uncultured Gemmatimonas sp. | reverse complement strand
CCACGCGCCCGCAGCTCTACGTGACGCAGACGCCGACCATCAACGCCGGCGCCGTCGGTTTCGGCGAGCCCTTCGTGGTGATCAACTCGGCGGCCATCGAGCACCTCACGCGCGAGGAACTGCGCGTGATCCTCGCGCACGAGCTCGGCCACGTGATGAGCGGGCACGTCACGTACCGCACCATCGCGCAGATCATCCTGATGCTCGGGATGGGCAACCTGCCCTTCCTCGCCGGCGTCGCCATCCTGCCCTTCCAGCTCGCCCTGCTCGAGTGGTACCGCAAGAGCGAACTCTCCTGCGACCGCGCCGCGCTGCTCGGCACGCAGGATCCGGACGTCGTGCTCACCAGCTTTATGAAGATGGCAGGCGGCCGCGAGTTCGGGGACACGCTCGACCTCGAGGCGTTCAAGGAGCAGTCCCGCGAGTACGAGATGGACGACTCCGCCTGGGACACCGTGCTCAAGGCCATCAACACGGCCTTCCGCCAGCATCCGTTCTTCACCGTCCGGGCCGGGGAGCTGCAGCGCTGGATGGCCAGCGGTGACTACGCGAAGATCATCGCCGGCGAGTACAGCAAGCGCGCCGATGTGAAGCGCGGCGAGGGCCTCGGCGACGACATCAAGAAGGGCGCCTCGTACTACGGCGACCAGGCCAAGGCCGCGGTGGAGAAGCTCACCGACACCGCCAAGCGCGCCAAGGATGCCTTCACCGATGCGATGAAGGGCGGAGCGCGGTGAAGATCCTGATCGTCGGCGGGGGCGGGCGCGAACACGCGCTCGCCTGGAAGCTCAAGCAGGACAACCCCGCCGCCGAGATCCTCGCGGCTCCCGGCAATCCCGGCATCGCCGAACTCGGCCGCTGCATCAACGTGAAGGCCACGGACGTGGACGGCCTGCTCGCGTTCGCCGAGCGTGAGCAGGTCTCGTTCACCGTCGTCGGCCCCGAAGCGCCGCTGTCGCTCGGCATCGTGGATCGCTTCCGTGCCGCTGGCCGCGCGATTTTCGGCCCCACGGCCGACGCGGCGCGCGTCGAGACGTCCAAGCGCTTCGCCAAGGACCTGATGCTCAAGCACGGCATCCCCACGGCGAGTGCGCGCACGTTCACGACGATTCCCGAGGCCAAGGCCGAGATCCATCGCCTCGGCGCGCCAGTGGTCGTGAAGGCCAGCGGCATCGCCGCGGGCAAGGGCGTGATCGTCGCGATGACGCTCGCCGAGGCCGAGGCCGCGGTGGACGATATGCTCGACGCCAAGGTCTTCGGAGATGCCGGGGCGGAAGTGCTGATCGAGGAGTTTATGGAGGGTGAAGAGCTGTCGCTCTTTGCCCTCACGGACGGCACGCACGCGCTCACGATGCTCGGCGCGCAGGACCACAAGCGCATCGGCGAGGGAGACACCGGCCCCAACACCGGCGGGATGGGCGCCTACCTGCCCGTTTCCACCTGCACTCCGGAGCTCGTGCAGCGCGTGCGCGAGACGATCATCCTGCCGATGCTCGCCGCGATGCGCGCCGAGGACTGTCCGTTCACCGGTTTGCTCTACGCCGGCTTGATGCTCACAAAGGACGGGCCGAAGGTCGTCGAGTTCAACTGCCGCTTCGGCGATCCGGAGACGCAGGCCGTGCTGCCGATGATGGCGTCGTCGCTGCTGGAGCCGATGCAGGCGATTGCTGAGGGGCGTTCGATTGCGTCACTCGCGCCGTTGGAGTGGAAGAGCGGCGCCGCCATCACAACGGTAGTGGCGGCTCAGGGTTATCCGGCCAGCGCACGCAGCGGCGATGTGATCGCGCTGCCGTCCGCAGAGTCGGGGGTCACCGTGTTCCACGCGGGAACGGCGCGCAATGCGGCAGGCGAGCTCGTGACAGCCGGTGGGCGCGTGCTCGCAGTGACGGCCGTGGCGCCGACGCTGGCCGAGGCGCAGGCCAAGAGCCGCGGATACGCCGGGCGCGTGCAGTTCACGGGGCGACAGCTCCGCCGCGACATCGGCTGGCGCGAACTGGCGCGCGCGCGCTGACCGCAGGTCGAACGAGCCAACGCGCTGGGCGCGACGCGTGAGGACGCTCGATGCCTGAACTTCCCGAAACCGAAACGATCGCCCGCGACCTCGACGCCGCTCTGCGCGGCGCGCGGATCCGTACGGTCACCGTACTCCGGAGAGATGTCGTCCGCGGTCTGCGGCTGATCACCCCGGACGCGATGCGCCTCATCACGCGCCCGATCCTCGGCGTGGCGCGGCGGGCCAAGTCCATCGTCATTTCGCTCGACGGCGCCGCTCGCATCGTCGTGACGCCGCGGTTCACGGGTGCGCTGCTGATGCGCGACGCCGGGACTGCGGCGGCCCCGGCACGATCTGCATCGGGACCCGGTTTCGAGGTCACCTTGGCGTCGGCGCCCGTTAGACCCGCGATAGCCCCGCCCCCGCCGTTGCCATACTGCTGCGTCCAGTTCCGCCTCAAGGACTTGCGACTGCTTGAGTACGTGGACGTCCGTCGCCTGG
>CAZYQM010000271.1:0-2516 GCA_964649965.1 uncultured Gemmatimonas sp. | reverse complement strand
ACCCCCCGCCGGTGCCGACACGGCGCCGCCTGGCGCTCCACCCTAGGAGCGCTGGGACTGCTCGCGTCCGCCACCGCGGCCGACGCCCAAGTGCTGAAGGGCAGCGTCCGCACCCTCGACACTTCGCTGCCGGTGCCCAGCGCCGAGATTATGGTGCGGGACAGCATCGGCCGCGAATTGGGCCGCGTCTATTCTGACGAGCGCGGGTTTTTCGTGCTGCGGCTGCGCGAGCGCGTGGCGTTCAGCGTCCACGCGCGGCGGCTGGGCTTCCAGATGGCGGACACCGACCTCCTGCGCGTCACCGAGGACACGGTCAATCTGGAGTTCGAGCTGGCCGAGATCGCGACGGAGACGGACGCCGTCACGGTCACGGGTATGCAGGCCCTCAACGCCCAGCGCCTCGAAGAGGCGCATCGTCGCGGATGGAGCGTGGTCGAACCGGAGGTCGTGGCGCAGCACCGCGGCCGCGCGCGCGACCTCACGGAGCTCCTCCGCTCGCTGTCTCCGCGCAACATCCAGATGCCCCGCAATCCGCGCGATTGCGTGCGGTCGATGCGCAACAATCTCTGCGTCACGTATGTCGTGGACGGGCAGGTGCTCGGGCCGGAGGCGTACATCCTGCCGCAGGACATCTACTTCCTCGCGGTACTCACGCCGTCTGAGTCGGCCGTGATGTACGGCAACCGCGCGCTCGCGGGGGCGATTGTCGTGTACACGCGGATGAACGGCGACCGCTATGACCAGGACCAGTTGCCGCCGCACCTGCGGCGCGCCGAGAGCCGTCAGCCGGCGCCGGCTCCGGTTCCGGCGGCCAAGCGTCCGCCGCCAGCCTGAGTCACGAGCGCCGCGCTCAGGGCGCGGCGTCGGGCAGGACGTAGGTGAGCGGATCCACGGGCTTGCCGTTCACGTGGATCTCGTAGTGCAGGTGCGGCGCCGTCGAGAGGCCGGTGGACCCCACGGCCGCAATCAACTGGTTACGCGTCACCTGCTGGCCCACACGCACCGCCACGCGCGAACAATGCGCGAACTTGGTACGGATGCCGTTGCCGTGATCGATCTCGACGACCAAGCCGAGTCCGCCCTGCACCCCGGCGCGCACCACCTTGCCGCCCGCGGGCGCGACAATCGGCGTCCCCGTCGGTGCCGTCACATCGATGCCTTCGTGGGGCCGGTTCTCGTGCAGGATCGGATGGAAGCGGCTGCGCGTGAACTGGCTGGAGAGCCACCCCGCCGTCGGCAGGATGCTCGGCATATTCGCGAAGCGACGGTAGTTGGCCTCGAGCGAATCCGACACGTCGCGGAAGCCGCTCGCGAGGCTGCTGGCGCGTGAAATCAGGCCCTCGACGTCCGGACGCGCGCTCCAGCCGAGGCGGCCGGCGAAGGGTCGGCGACGGGTGACACCGCCGATATCCGTGAGCGAGGCCGTAGCCGGCCCGATGATGCGCGGGGCGCCGTCATCATTGGCGGCGACGAGCTCACCCGCAGGACTCGGGACCTCGACCGGCAGGCCGGCCAGCATCCGCATCTGCTCCTCGCGCACGGCAATCTGGCGGAGCGTGTCGTCGAGCTCTGCGAAGCGCTGTTCGACGAGGGCGATCTCCTGCTGGAGGGCGCGGTTCTGGGCTGCCACGACGCGGGCACCCGGGGTGCCCCAGGGAGAGAACAGCACGAAGATTGCGCCGACGACCAGCAGCGCCGAGAGGCCGGCCGTCCACTTCAGCGCCCGAAACGTCCACGCCGGCACCTCGAAGGTGCGGGCGGCTTCGTTACGCGGGGGGACCAGGACGACGGTCCAGCGACGGCGGCTAGGCATCCCCGAAATGTAGGGGATTGACCACGGCCCATCCACCCGAAGATACACCGATTTCGCTACGCGGTCTTCGGGGGCTCAGGGCGCGGGAACAGCCCGTCGCCCTTGGCCACGTGCCAGCCTGTGCAGTCAAGCGAGTCGGCCTGCTCGAAGGTGGTGTCGTGCACGCTGCCGGGGCCGCCCAGCGACTCCCAGAGCTGCTGCGCCTTGCCGGGCATCACCGGGGCAAGGTACACGGCCTGGCGGGCGAGCTGGCGCATCAGCGCGGCGAGCACGCGCTCAAGCTCGCCACGCTGCGCGGGATCCTTGGCCAGCACCCACGGCTTGGCCTCTTGGATGGCGAGGTTGGCGCGGGTGACCGTGCGGAACACGGCGTCGAGCGCCTCGTGCAGCAAATAGCCCTGCGACCCGTCCACGGCCGCCCGGGCAGTGGAGAGGTCGGCGCGATCGGCCACGTCCGTGGCGCCGAAGTCGCCGGCGGGGACGATGCCCTCGCAGTACTTCTCGACCATCGCGATGGTCCGGCTGGCGAGGTTGCCGAGCCCGTTGGCGAGCTCGGCGGTGTACACGGCCTCGAAGCGTTCCCAGCTGAACGAACCGTCGCCGTCGAAGGGGATGTCGCGGAGCAGGTAGTAGCGGAAGGCATCGGCGCCGAAGCGGTCGGCGGCCTCGCGCAGCTCGAGCTTCACGCCGGCGCTCTTGGAGA
>CAZYQM010000270.1:293-2538 GCA_964649965.1 uncultured Gemmatimonas sp. | reverse complement strand
ACGGCACCGGGGGACGCTGCGCCGTCGCGCCGATCGCGGCGATGCGCCCGCTGCCGAGGCTCACCGGCGTCCACTCGAGTCCCTGCCCCGGCGTCAGCACGTCGAGCTGCTGGCGATCCACCGCCGCACGCACCAGGTGCCGGCGGTCAATGTCGCCAGGCGTGCTGCCGGCATTCCCCGAGTACAGCACGTAGCGGCGGTCCGCCGACATCGTGATGTGCTCGGCCATATGCTCGCCCGGCGTAAGCAGCATCGGCGCGTCGCTGCCGCGCGCGGTCATCGAGTACAGATGCGACCAGTTGTCGGCCATATGCACAAACACCAGCCGATCGCCGGCGGCCCAGTGCAGGTTCACGCCGCCGTGCGTGGTGGGCACGCTGCCACGCAGCGTCGGCGCACTGGCCCAGCGCTCGCGCGCTTCGCCGCTGGCGACGTCCGCCACCCAGATGGCGAAGGGATTCGGCTGCGGCTCAAGCGAGTTCACCACCGCACCGCCAGCGCCGGGCCGACGCACGAACGCAATCTGCCGCCCGTCCGGCGACCAGCGCGGCGAACCATCGCGGTGGGTGGTCGGCGCGATGTACTGCAGCGGCGTCAGGGAGTCCGTGTAGATGGCGATGTAGCTGTGATCCCCGCGCCCACTCACGAACGCGATGCGCGATCCGTCCGGCGAGAACTGCGCGTCGCTCGCGCTGCCGCGTTGCTCGAACAGGCGTCGCGCAGGGCGCGAGCCGTCGAGCGGCACCGACCAGAGCTGCCGTCCGCGCTCGAACACGACCACATCGCTCTTCGGCGAGATCACGGGGTTGAGCCCATCGCCGAGTGACCGCGGCGCACCGCCGGCGAAGGGGACGACCCACATCTCGACCTTCACGGGCTGCAGCGCAGCCGTGGGATTCACCGGCAGCGCATCGTCCCAGTTGGAGCCGAAGTCACCGCCACGGATGTACACCACCCAACGCCCATCCGCCGAGATGCGCACAGCGGTGAGTTCCTGGCCGTCGTCCTGCTCATAGTTGGTAAGCCGGCGTGCGGTGAAGTCCGGGCCCTCCGCCACGTAGATGTTGCGCAGGCCGCGCTCGTTGAGCGTCCACACCACGCGTTCACCGCTGGCCGCCGCGGTGAGGTTGGTGGGGTACGGCGCGCTCATCACCTGGTCGAGCGTGAAGGGGGCCTGCGCGGCGAGGGGGGCCGCGGCGAGGCTGGCGACGAGGGCGAAGGCGCCGAGCGGGAGGCGGCGGCGCGAATGGGAGCGGGAGGCGGTCGGCATAGCTTGGAGATACCGCCGAATGGGGCTTCGCGCGAGGTACGGCACTCAGGTGACCTCGCGGTCTTGACGGTGAACTAAAAGTGAGTATTTTTACTCACTATACTGAGTATTTTTACTCAATCCACTGAGCATATGCAGTTCCGCCGTAAACAGTACAAAATCCTCCTCGACCGACTCCGCCAACCGCGCCGCTTCATCCAAGCGGTCACCGGCCCTCGGCAAGTCGGCAAGTCCACCCTCGTCCAGCAAGCGGTGGAGGCAATCCGCGCGCCCGTGCGCTTCGTGAGCGCAGACGAACCGACGCTACGCGGCCCCGAGTGGCTCACGCAGCAGTGGGACGCCGCCCGACTGTCCATCGAAGGGGAGCGCGGTGCGGTACTCGTCATCGACGAGATCCAGAAGCTGCCGCGATGGTCCGAGACCGTGAAGCGGCTCTGGGACGAGGACAGCCGCAACGCGCGCCCGCTCAAGGTCGTGCTGCTGGGATCGTCACCGATGCTCATCGCCGAGGGACTCAGCGAAAGCCTGGCCGGACGCTTCGAGACCATCAGCGCGGGACATTGGAGCTTCGCCGAGATGCGCGAGGCCTTCGATTGGACGCTCGAGCAGTATCTGTTCTACGGCGGCTACCCGGGCGCGGCTCCGCTGATCACGGACCCCGCGCGCTGGCGGCGCTACCTGCTCGACAGCCTCATCGAGACGACCATCGCGCGCGACGTCCTGATGATGAACCGCGTGCACAAGCCGGCGCTAATGCGCCGCCTCTTTGAGCTCGCGTGCCGGTACTCGGGCCAAGAGCTTTCCTACACCAAGATGCTCGGGCAACTGCAGGACGCCGGCAACACCGTCACGCTGGCGCACTACCTGGACCTGCTCGCCGCGGCAGGAATGGTGCGCGGCCTGCCAAAGTACGCCGGTGATATCGCGCGCCGTCGGGCCTCCAGCCCCAAGCTCCAGGTGCTCAACACGGCCCTG
>CAZYQM010000270.1:0-283 GCA_964649965.1 uncultured Gemmatimonas sp. | reverse complement strand
ACTACTGGCGTGACGGCACGCAGGAGGTGGACTTCGTCGTCACCGCCGGCGCGTCGCTCGCTGCGATCGAGGTGAAGAGCGGAAGGACGCGCGGGGTGCACTCGGGGACGGCGGCGTTCACGCAGGCCTTCGCGCCGACGCGCTCGCTCCTCATCGGCGGCGACGGCATCGCCGTCGAGCAGTTCCTCGCGAAGCCCGTCGAGCACTGGATCGGCTGAGGGCAGGCGCGTCGCCAATAGCGCGCCTACTGCCCCACCACCCACTTCACCCCCCCCCCCACCCC
>CAZYQM010000269.1:0-2547 GCA_964649965.1 uncultured Gemmatimonas sp. | reverse complement strand
CACCGCCCCCGAGAGCGTGGCCTTCGACTCGATGTACGTGCTCAACCGCCTCTTCCGGCCGCAGGGCGCCGACGACGAAGGGGCGCCGCTCAGCGCCGAGCAGCAGGCGCAGGTGAATGCCGTACTCGCGCAGGTGCGCACGGCGACCGGCGGCGCGAGTGCGCGCCTCGACTCCATCTACAACGGTGCGGACGACGACGGCTCCGGCTCGATGGCGGTGCTGGAGATCGCCGAGTATCTCGCGTCGCGTCCGGCGCGGCCCAAGCGCTCCGTGCTCTTCGTCTGGCACGTCGGCGAGGAGCTCGGCCTCTTTGGCTCGCAGTGGTACACCGACCACCCGACGGTGCCGCGGGATTCCATCGTCGCGCAGCTCAACATCGATATGATCGGCCGCGGCGCGGCCGACGACGTGACCGGCGTGACGCTCGACGGCGCACGCATCCGCGGCGGCGAGGGCTACCTCCAGCTCATCGGCTCGCGCCGGCTCTCCACGGAACTCGGCGACTGGGCCGAAGCGGAGAACCGCGACGGCAACCACGGCTTGCGTTTCGATTACAGCCTCGACGCCAACGGGCATCCGCAGAACATCTACTGCCGCAGCGACCACTATATGTACGCGCGCTACGGCATCCCCGTCGTCTTCTTCACGACCGGTGGGCACGCGGATTATCACCAGGTCACCGACGAGCCGCAGTTCCTCGACTACCCGCACTACGCGCAGGTGACGTCGTACATCGCCGCGCTGACGCAGCGCGTCGCGAACGCCACGGCGCGCCCTGTCGTGGACCATCCGGTGCCGGGGCCGAACGCCCCCTGCCGCCAGTAGGCCGAGGATCGCCCGCCCGTGAGGAAACTCCTCGTCCTCGTCGGCTCCACCGCCGGCAGTTACCTCGGATGGTATCTCGGCTCACCGGGCGGGCTGTTCGGCAGCTTCATCGTGAGTATGGTCGGACTTGGCGTCGGGACCTGGTACGGCGCCAAGCTGGCCAAACGCTACGAGCCCTGACGTGACACCGGTATGAACCGCGCCTCATACGACGCGATCGCCGAGCAGTGGGATCGGCAGCGCACGCGCCTCTCGCCGCTGGAAGCGGAGGTGCTCGAGACGGTTGCCGGCAGCGTGGCAGCGGGCTCGACGATCCTCGACCTCGGCTGCGGCACGGGCCGGCCGATCGCCAGCTTCTTCGCGGCGGCCGGTCACCGCATCATCGGCGTGGACCAATCGGCGGCGATGCTGGAGTTCGCGAAGCAGCGGCTGCCCGGACAGCAGTGGGTGCTGAGCCGCATCGAGGACTTCGTGGCTCCCGAACCCGTGGCCGCCGTCATCGCCTGGGATTCGCTGTTCCATATCCCGCGCGATCGGCACGCGGCGATTTTCCGACGGGCACGCGCCGCGCTTGTCGCGGACGGACGGTTCGCACTCACCGTCGGAGGATCCGCACATCCCGCGTTCACGGACACGATGTTCGGACAGCCGTTCTTCTACGACTCGTTCCCGCCCGCGCAAGTTGTCGCGATGCTCGAGGCGGCAGGCTTTCGCGTCGTGCACTCGCTGGTGCTCAACCATCCCGACGGCGCGCGTGACAAGGGGCGCGTCGCGCTGGTGGCAGCCCCGGGCGGCCCGGAGCCGAGCGCGGCTCCGTGAACCTTTTCTCGCGAGCCGCGACTCCGTAAGTGGACGCGCCCCGTGCACCCGGTGCGGGCGTGCGCCATCCCCCGCGGTGCGAGAGGCACGCGATGATCGATCCCTTCGGCGGCCGGGAATCCCGCGATCCCCGCTGACGTGTCGCGCCACGCGGACGCCGATGAGCTGATCGCGGTTCGCTGCCTGCTCGGCGAGCGCGCGGCCTTCGATGAGCTCGTCGAGCGCTGGTACGAGCCGCTCGCCCTCTACACGCGGAGCCTCCTCGCCGATGACGACGAAGCGGCCGACGTGTTGCAGGACGCCTGGCTGCGCATCCTCCGTGCACTGCCGCGCCTGCGCGAACCGGCACGCATCCGCGCCTGGCTCTTCGGCATCGCGCGCCGGAGCGTGATGGACCGACTCCGCAAGCACTACGCCGAACCGGTGGCCGACGACGCCGACGTCAGTGCCCTTCCCGACCGGACCGGAGGGCCAGATGTCGAGCTCGACGACGAAACGGCAGCCATCGAACGCGCCGCAGTGCTCGCAAACCTGCAGCAGGCCCTGCACGCGCTGCCGGTCGTGGACCGTGAGGTGCTGGTCCTCTTCTACCTGCAGGACCTGTCGCTGGTGCAGGTCGCCGAGATCCAAGACGTACCGGTCGGCACCGTGAAATCCCGCCTCCATCGCGCCCGCGGCGCGCTGCGCAGGACCCTGACGTCAGAGAAGGAGACCGCGTGAAGCCCACCGTCCACGTCCGGACAGAAATGCAGCAACGCATTGCCCGGGAACTGAACCTCCCGTCGCGGCTCGCCCACACCGCCCTGCTGCTCGTGTCGCTCGCCGGCGCGGCGAGCATTGCGTCGCTGCTCGCGACCGAACCGGCACTGCCCCCGCGCACGACGGCCGCATTCTGGGGGTTC
>CAZYQM010000268.1:0-2559 GCA_964649965.1 uncultured Gemmatimonas sp. | reverse complement strand
ACGGCGCGCGGCAAGATCATCACGCCGCTCAAGGACCGCATCGGCTCGGAGATCCAGACGCATTATCCGAGCACGGTGGACCTCGCGCTGGAGATCACCTCGCAGGAGGCCTGGACCGCACGCGACGGCCTGCCCGTGCGCGTGCCGGAGCTGGTGGCGGAGGTAGCCGAGCGCGTGGCCTTCGAGGCGCGCAAGGAGAAGCGCATCGACCAGCGTTCCGGCGTGTCGCAGCGCCTGAGCATCACGCTGATGGAGAACATCGTCTCCAACGCCGAGCGGCGCGCGGTGCGGTTGAACGAACCGGCGGTGGTGCCGCGGCTGGCGGATCTCTACGCCGCGTTGCCGGCGATCACCGGCAAGATCGAGCTCGAGTACGAGGGCGAGTTGATCGGCGGCGCCGTGATTGCGCGGGAGCTGATCCGTCGCGCGGCGGACGCGACGCTCAAGGAGCGCGAGCCCTCGCTGCCGCTGGACGAGATCATCATCTGGTTCGACGAGGGCCAGGCATTGCAGGTGAGCGACGACGCGACGGCCGCGGCGGCGAAGGCGGGCTTCGGCGCGGTGCCGGGCTTGGCGGACATCGTGAAGGGCTCGTCCCTGCCCCACGGCGACGACGACGCGTTGGTGTCGAGCTGCGAGCTGGTGCTGGAGGCGTTGGTGGCGCGGCGGAAGCTGTCGCGCTCGGAGGGCGGGCAGTACGGCCGCTCAGTGCGCCGTGAGCGCGGGTTCCCGCCGGAACATCCAGAGCGCGAAGACTAGCATCAGCGCCGCGGTGCCGCCGATCGCCCAGGCGGTGCCGACCAGCTTGGCCAGCGAGCCGGCGAGGAAGCTGCCGATCGGCGAGCCGCCGATGTACACCATTATGTAGAGCGACATCACGCGGCCGCGCATCGCGTCGGGGACGATCTCCTGCAGGCGCGAGTTCACCAGCGCGTTGTTCACGATCATCGTGATGCCGGTGGCGAAGAGCAGCAGGCCGTTGAGCTGCGGCAGGCGCACGAGCGCGAAGATCACGAGCAGCAGCGGGAAGGCGTGCGAGGCGATCCACAGCGTGCGCCCCTTGCGCGCCCCTCCGCCCGTCGCCGCGATGGCCAGCGCACCGGCCATCGCGCCGATGCCCAGCGACGCCATCAGCGCGCCGTAGCCCTCGGGACCGAGCCCGAGCAGGTCGCGCGCGACGACGGGCAGCAGCGTGATGACCGGGATGCCGAGGATGGAGAAGACCATCGCGATCAGCATCAGCGCCGGCAGCGGCTTCGTGGCGCGGACGAAGCGCAGGGCCTCGAGCACGCCGTCGAGCGCGCCCTTGCGTGCACCGTCGAGATCCCGTGCTTCCGGCGGAATCACGAGCATCGCGAGGCCGATCAAGACGGACAGGAAGCTCAGCGCATTGAGCCCGAAGGTCCAGGCGATGCCGAACTTCGCGATGACGACCGCCGCGATCGTGGGCCCGAGCACGCGCGCGAGGTTGAAGCCCATCGAGTTGAGCCCGATGGCCTTCGGGAGGTCCTGACGATCCACGAGATGCACCCACAGCGCCTGGCGCGCGGGGATCTCGAAGGCGGCGAGCAGGCCGCCGATGGACGTGAGCGCGATCAGCCAGCCGATCGTAAGGTGCCCGGTCCAGGCCAGCCACCACAGCGCGGTGGCCTCGCACAGCATCAGCGTCTGCGCCGTGCGGATGATCTTGAGCTTGTCGGCACGGTCGGCGAGCAGGCCGCCGGGCATCGAGAAGATCAGGATGGGAAGCGTGCCCGCCGCGGCGACGAGCCCCACGATGAAGGCATCGTTCGAGAGCTCGAGCGCGAGCCAGCCCACGGCCACCTGCTGCATCCAACTGCCGATCAGCGAGATGCTCTGTCCGATCCAGAAGATGCGGAAATTCCGGTAGCGGACGAGGGTCCGGAACGGATTCAGGGACGGGGCGGCGGACATCGGTATCGTAATCTCGCCGGATGCGGCCCCCCGTGACAGGCCGCGCCCGCGGGGCGAGCTTTCCCTCGTGCAAACCGTCCTCGACCTCGGCCTCGTGGCCCTCGGCGTCTTCCTGCTCGGCTTCGGCGCCGACCTGTTGGTGCGCGGCGCCGTGACGATCGCCAAGACCTTTCGCCTCTCCGCCGCCGTCATCGGGCTGACCATCGTCTCGATGGGCACCTCCCTGCCCGAGCTCACCGTGAGCATCGCGGCGGCGCTCAAGGGCGCCGCCGACCTGAGCCTCGGTAACGTCGTCGGATCGAACATCTTCAACATCGGTGCCGTGCTCGGCGCCTCGGCGCTCATCCTGCCGATGCGCGTGCACGGCAGCGCCGTGCGGCTCGAGTGGCCGTTTATGTTCCTCGCGAGCTTCCAGCTGCTGCTGCTGGCGCGCGACGGCCGGCTCGACCGGCTCGAGGGCGGATTCTTCGTGGTCGGGTTGGCGCTGTTCACGGCCTACGCCGTGATGATCGGGCGCGTCGCGGTGTCGGGGGAGGAAGCGGCGGACCTGAAGGAAGAGGTCGCGCGACGCGAGGCCCGCGCCGGGCTTCGCACCACGTTGGAGGCGCTGGGCCTGATCGCCGT
>CAZYQM010000267.1:0-2574 GCA_964649965.1 uncultured Gemmatimonas sp. | reverse complement strand
GCCGCATCCTCCAGGTGATGGCCCTCGTCAATGACGAGCCGCTTGTAGGCCGGCAGTACGGCGGCTTCGTCCCAGCGGCCGCTCGCGCGGCGCACCGCGATGTCGGCCATCAGCAGGTGGTGGTTCACGACCACCACATCGGCCTGCGCCGCCGCGCGACGCGCCTTGAACACGAAGCACTGTTCGAAGTGCGGGCACTTGAGGCGCGTGCAGAGATCGCCCTCCGCGGCGACTTCGTCCCAGACCTCGTGCCGCGGCTCCACCGGCAGGTCGGCGAGCGAGCCGTCCTGCGTCTTCTGCGCCCAGTCCTCGAGCATCCCGAGCTCCGCGGACGCGTCGTCCTCGAACAGCACCTGCGACTGCCCGCGCGCCTGCTCGAGCCGCAGCAGGCAGAGATAGTTCTTCCAACCCTTGAGCAGCGCGAAGCGCACCTGCTGGTCCTTGAGCGCGCCCTTCAGGAACGGCAGGTCCTTGCCGTAGAGCTGTTCCTGGAGCGTGATCGTGTTGGTGCTCACCACCGTGCGCTCGCCACTGGCCGCGGCCCAGCGCAATGCGGGCACGAGATAGCCCAGCGACTTGCCGACGCCCGTGCCCGCTTCGATCAACCCCACGCCGCCGCGCTGGAAGAGCTGCGCGATCAGTCGCGCCATCTCGCGCTGGCTGGGGCGGTCCTCGTAGCGGCCGAGCTTCGCGGCAACCGGTCCGTCGGGCCCGAGCGCGCCGGCCACATCACCGGGTTCGAGATGCGCGGGTTCCTTGGGCCGCGGCACCTCGACGACGACGTACAGCCGCGCCGCGTCGTTGTCCACGATCGCGAAGCCGATGCCGTCGTCGTGCATTTTCGCGGCGACGGCGAGGTCCGCGTCGCTGGGCTCCAGCAGACCGCTCGGATGGTTGTGCACGAGCAGCTCGCCGCGGTTGGCGAAGCCGGGCAGCGCGAGCACGCTGGACACGTCGCCGCGCGCCGCCACGCGAGCGGTCTGCACCACGCCGGTGTCGTTGATGGTGCAGACGAAGCAGACCTCGCGTCCGCCGGCGAGGCGGATGGCCGAGCGAATCGCCGCGGCCGCTCCGGGCGTGAGACGCCCGGGCTCGCCGCTCACGTCTTGAGCGGCCGCTTCCGCGCCGCCGGGAACAGCACGTTGTTGAGGATCAGCCGGTAGCCCGGCGAGTTCGGGTGCAAGGCAAGGTCCGTCGGCGGCGCGCCGATCGCGTGCTGCGGGTCCTCGGGATCGTGCCCGCCGAGGAAGGTGAAGGAGCCTTGTCCGTATCCGCCGTGGATGTACTTCACCCAGGGCGCCCCTTCCTCGTGCGCGAGCACCGTCACGCCGGGCTTGAGCGTGCGCCGCGAGAAGCTCGTCGTCACGCCGTAGTAGTCGCGCAGCACATTGCGGTGGTTCTGCACCAGCATCGTCGCGACGGGATCGAACTTGGCCGAGAAGCCGAACAGCGTGAAGGTGCCCAGCTGCTGGCGACGCGACGGCACGTTGACCTGGTGGCCGTCAATGTCGCTCATCGCGTTCACGCCCGCGCCGAACTCCAGGCGCGCGTTCTCCGTGGCGAACGTACGGTCCCAGTGCATCTTGGCATCGGCATCGGCGTCCATCGGCGTGCCGTCCGTGCTGCCGCCGGCGATGTCCACGCCGAAGCCGGCGATCGCCAACTCCAGCGTCTCGGTGGCGCCGCACATCGCGAACAGGAAGCCGCCGCGGTCCACGAAACCGCGCAGCCGGTCGGCGACGGTCTTCTTGAGCGACGGCACGTCGGGCAGGTTGTGCTTGCGCGCCATTTGCAGGTCGCGGTCACGCGACTGCTGGAACCACGGCGCGTCGCGGAAGCCGAGGTACAGCTTGTGCTGCTGCCCCGTGAAGTCCTCGTGGTGCAGGTGGATCCAGTCGAACTGCGACAGGTCCGTGCTGAGCACCTCGTCGTCGAAGATGCTCGTGTACGGGATGCCCGCGTAGGTCAGCGCCAGGGTGACGGCGTCGTCCCAGGGCATCGACTGCGGCGGCGTGTACACAGCGATGCGCGGCGCCTTGTCGAGCGGCACCGCGTCCATATTGCCGTCGGCGATCTGCCGGCGAATGTCCATCAGGCGCGCGTCGTCGATCGCCTCGGTCGTGACGCCGGCGAGCAATGCGGCGCGGCGCAGGCCCGGGAGATCGGGAAGCAGGAAGCTTCCCCCGCGGAAGTTCAGGAACCACTCGCTGCGCACGCCGTCCGTCAGCGCGCCGAAGGTGAGGCCGTACGCCTTCAGGTGATTGGCCTGCGCGTCGTCCATCGGCACGAGCAGGTGCTGGGCGCGCAGCGGCGCGGCACTGACAAGCAGCGCGGTCGCGGCGGCCACCATCGCCCGCGCGACGCGCGTCGCGATTCCTGACCCCTGATTCACTGCGACTCCTCCGCCCGCGTCGGCGGCAGGGCGTCCAGCTCGCGCCGCGCCTGCGGCACGAGCGCGGAGCCCGGATAGTCAATGATCACCGTCTCGAACTGCTCGCGCGCGCCGCGCAGGTCGCCGCCGCGCTTGAGCGCGCGGCCCCATTCCAACCGCGCTTCCGGCGACTCGGGCGACTG
>CAZYQM010000266.1:0-2630 GCA_964649965.1 uncultured Gemmatimonas sp. | reverse complement strand
GTCGCCGTGATGGTCTGCGCGCCGAGCGCCGCACCCAGCGTCCAGACGGTCTTCACGTCGCCGTTCGCGTCGGACGTATCCTCGAGCACGCTGAGCGTGCCCGCACCGGTCGCGACGGCGAAGGTGACGATCACGCCCTCCACGGGCACGTCATCGCTGGCCAGCGTGCGCACGACGATCGTGTCGGCCAGCGGGGCGTTGACGGCGCCGACCTGCGCACCGCCGCTGCCGAGCACGAGCTTCGCGGCGGGCAGCGCCACGGTGAACGTCGCGGTGTCGGCGCGATCACCGTTCGGCAGCTCGGCGATCACGCGTGCCGTGCCGCGCACGGGTAGCCAGGTCGCGAGGCCCGTGACCGGGTCAACCGTCGCGCGCGTCGGGTCGAGCGTGGAGAACACGAACGGCGTATTGGCGATCGGTTGGTCGGCATCGCCGAAGGCCGTCGCCGAAAACGCGAGCGTCTGGCCGGCGACTGCCGTGCCTGTCTTGGGCGTGATGGCGACGCGGGCCGCGTCCTTGCCGGTGCCGTCGTACTCGACGGGCACCGTGACGGGCGTGCCGGCGCCGGACGAACCGATGGGACGCGCAACGAGCGGGTTCGGACCGCCGCGGAAGACGGTGTCGCCCGCGGCGTTCACGTAGGCCATCGCCACCGTCAGCGGCAGGCCCTCGGCCGGCGAGTCCTGCGGGATGGGGATCGTCAGGGAGAGCGAGACCTCATCCACGTCTGACGGGAAGTCCACCATCGTGTCCTTCACGATCGTGCCGTCGAGCGCGCGCAGCACCACCCGCACCTTCTCGAAGGGCACGGCGTCGCCGGCGCCATCCACTGCCGGATCGGTCCGGTGAAGACCGGCTCGAAGGCGAGCATCGCGATGCGGTTGCGGAAGATGCCGTTCTCCGGACCGGTGACTTCACGGCCGCAGGAGAGCAGCGAAAGGGCGAACACCGCGATCGGGAGGAGCAGGCGGCGCTGGGCCAGTCGACGCACCACGGGCTACATCCTTTAGTAAATGGGTGGGAGGCGCACAAAAGTACGCTTCCACAGATGCGTGCGACAGGATAAAAGTCCGACGCCGGCGTGACCTGAGTCACACCGGCGTCTGGTCCTTCAGGGCAGGGGCGTTGCGGGCGTCTCAGCCGCCGCGCGGCCGCGGCGGCCGCATCGCCGGCGCGATGCGCAACTGCACGCCGCCGTGCGAGGCGCAGCGGACGCTGGTGGTGTCGCGCACGACCCAGGTCCCGTCCGAGCAGCGGAGCGTGGCACCCTCGGGCATCCGCTGCTGCGCGGATTCTTCCGCCGCACGGGCGCGGCGCCCACGCCAGGGCACGAAGCCGGCCGGCGGGGTGGTATCGCGGGGCGCCGCCCGCACCGCCGGCGGACGCGTCGGTGCGCTCACCGCGGCCGGCGGCTGGGGCGTCCGTCGGGCGGGGAAGCGCACCAGCACGCCACCCTTGCCGTCGCAGGCGGCGTCTGCGGCGCCGGGCGCCGGATACGATCCATCCTTGCAGCGCAGCGTCGCGCCGTTCGGCCCGCTACCGACACCGCCCATCCCCGGCGCGGGCACGGCCGTCTCCTGGCGTTGCGCAAGCGCCGGCTGCGCGATGCCCAGAAGCAGCAGCGCGCCGAGCCAGCGGAGAGAAATCGTCGAGCTCTGCATCACGGACGCTCCACGGCGTTGAGATTCAAGATGAAGGGACGGAATCGCGCGTCGCTGATGAGCAGTTGCGACGGGCCCGCCGATTCGGCGCGGACCCAGAACTCGATTCGCGTGTCGTTCGGCGCGACGGGGATCGTCGAGATCCCCACACCGCCCTGGCGCACGGTGAACGTGGTGTCCACGCTGACGCCGAGATTGAGCGACTCGGCGACGACGGCCGGAGCGCCCGCGGCGTCATTGATCAAGAGGCTGATCAGCAGCGAGTCTCCGACGTACACGTTGGGGATGCTGCCGGCGATCGTGAGCACGCCGGGTTCGACCGAGACGATGACCGTATCCGGCAGCACGCCGTCGGCGCTGAGCACCAGCGTATCCGTGCCGGCGGCGAGGCCCCGCAGCGGGATCGACGCGCTGGCGACGAGCGCCGCACGCGCGTCGTACCAGTAGGGGTCTTCCTCGAGGAGCACGGAATCCACCGCCACGGCGAACTTGTCGCCGACGGCCTGCAAGTGCATCCACAGCGAATCGCGGCCCGTGTTGACGTGGGCCATCGACTCGTAGTTGTCCGAGAGGAGGCCCGGCGTCAGCAGGATGCGTCGCCGCTCGGCCTCGATGTGCGGGGCCAGTACCTCCGTCTGGCTGGCGCGCGATCCGATGCGGTCGAAGCGCTCGCCGCGGTCATCCTCGACGCGCAGCAGTGCCCAGCCGAGCGCGAGGCCCCGCGGCCCGCGGATGTAGACGTACGAGGAATCCGCGGGCATCGTGAACGTCGGCGCCGAGAGATCGAGGAGGTCCGTGCGGTCGCTGGTGAAGCGCGCGGGCACGCTCGTCACGAGCGGACGCGCATAGCCGGCGAGGGCGTCCATCGGGTAGACCTCCACCGCGGCGCCGCCGTCCGTGAACGTCTCCGACGCGTACAGCCCGAACACCGTTCGCGTCACCAGCACGTCGAACTGCCAGGGATTGTAG
>CAZYQM010000265.1:0-2649 GCA_964649965.1 uncultured Gemmatimonas sp. | reverse complement strand
GTGGTGCACGGCGCGCGCATCGGCGCCAACGCGCTGATCGGGATGAACGCCGTGGTGATGGACAACGCGGTCGTCGGTGCGGGCAGCATCGTCGGGGCGCTGTGCTTCGTGCCGACGGAGATGCAGATCCCGCCGCGTAGCGTCGTCGTCGGCAACCCGGCGAAGATCGTGAAGGAAGTCAGCGACGAGATGCTCCAGTGGAAGAGCGAGGGCACCGCGCTGTACCAGCAGCTCCCCGCGCAGATGCGCGCGAGCTGGCGGGAGGTCGAACCGCTGCGCGAGGTCCCCAAGGACCGGCCGACGCAGTCGAACGCACTCAAGACCTGGAAGCAGACACGCGGCGGCTGAGCGTCGCGTGCAATCCCCCTGAGGTAGATGCGATGAAGCTCAAGAACTACGCGCTCGGCCAGTGGGTCGAGGGAACGGGCAAGTCCACCACGCTGCTGAACGCCGTCACGGGTGAGCCGGTGGCCGAGGCGTCGAGCGGCGGGCTCGACTTCAAGGCGATGGCCGCATACGCGCGCACGGTGGGCGGCCCCAAGCTCAGGAAGATGACCTTCCACGAGCGCGCGCTGATGCTCAAGGCCGTCGCCAAGCACCTGATGGAGCGCAAGGACGCATTCTACGCAATCAGCGCGTACACGGGCGCGACGAAGATCGACAGCTGGATTGACATCGACGGCGGCTTCGGCACGTTCTTCGCCTACGCGAGCCGCGGGCGCCGCGAGTTCCCCAACGAGACCTTCCACGTGGAAGGCCCGACGGAGCCGCTGTCGAAGGGCGGGACCTTCGTCGGTCGCCACATCTGCGTGCCGCTCGAAGGCGTGGCGATGCACATCAACGCCTTCAACTTCCCCGTGTGGGGGATGATGGAGAAGCTCGCGCCGACGCTCTTGGCCGGCGTGCCGGCGATCGTGAAGCCGGCGACGGCGACGAGCTATCTCACGGAAGCTGTGTTCGGGGAGATGATCGCGTCGGGCATCCTGCCCGAAGGCGCGGTACAGCTCATCTGCGGCAGCGCGGGCGACCTGCTCGACCACGTCACGGAGCAGGACGCGGTGGCGTTCACCGGTTCCGCCGCAACGGGGCGGATGCTCAAGGAGAGCAAGGCGATCGTCGAGCACGCGGTGCGCTTCAATATGGAAGCGGATTCGCTCAACTGCGCGATCCTCGCGCCGGACGCCGCGCCGGGCACGGAGGAGTTCGATCTCTTCATCAAGGAAGTGGTGAAGGAGATGACCGTGAAGGCGGGGCAGAAGTGCACGGCCGTGCGCCGCACGATCGTGCCCGCCGGGATGGAAGAGGACGTCATCACGGCGATCCGCGCGCGGCTCGAGAAGACGGTGGTGGGCGATCCGTCGGTCGAGGGCGTGCGGATGGGCCCGCTGGCCAGCAAGGGCCAGGTACGCGACGTGGGGCTCGCGGCGGAGCGCATCCGCAGCGCCGCCGAGCGTGTGGTGGGTGGCGGCGGTTTCGCCGTGGTCGGTGCGGATCGCGAGAAGGGCGCGTTCTACCAGCCGGAGCTGATGTACTGCGCGGATCCGTTCGCCAAGACCGAGCCGCACGACGTCGAGGCCTTCGGGCCGGTGAACACGGTGATGCCGTACTCGACGCTCGACGAAGCCATCGAGCTCGCGCGTCGCGGCCGCGGATCGCTCTGCGGTTCGCTGGTGACGGCGGATCCGAAGACGGCGCAGAAGGTCGTGCTCGGCGTGGCGCCGTATCACGGCCGCCTGCTGGTGCTGGATCGCTCGAGCGCGAAGGAGAGCACCGGCCACGGCTCGCCGCTGCCGAACCTCGTGCACGGCGGTCCCGGGCGCGCCGGTGGCGGCGAGGAGATGGGCGGCGCACGCGGTGTTCTGCACTATATGCAACGCACGGCGGTGCAGGGCTCTCCGAGTGTCCTCACCGCGATCACGCGCGAGTGGACGAAGGGCGCGGCAGAGACGACTGACGCGGTGCATCCGTTCCGGAAGACCTTCGACGCGCTGCAGATCGGCGACACGCTGCTCACCGGTACGCGCACGATAACGCTCGACGACATCGTGAAGTTCGCCGAGCTCTCGGGCGATCGGTTCTACGCGCATATGAACGACGAGGAGGCGCGGTCAAACGGCATCTTCGAGGGTCGCGTGGCGCACGGCTACTTCGTCGTTTCGGCGGCCGCAGGGTTGTTCGTGGAACCGTCACTGGGACCGGTGCTCGCGAACTACGGGCTCGAGAACCTGCGCTTCACCAAGCCCGTGTATCCCGACGACACGATCCAGGTGCGGCTCACGGTGAAGCAGAAGACCGCGAAGGAAACGCCGGAGGGCGGAATTCCGCAGGGCGTGGTCGAGTGGGACGTCGAGGTGATGAACCAGCATCACGAGGCGGTGGCGCTGTACTCGATCCTGACGTTGGTGCGACGCGCGGCATAGTCGTCGGACCGCGGCCGATACTGGACGGGGTGCCTTCGGGCATCCCGTTCGTGTTTTTGGCCTTCCTTCGGGTTGTGGCCTAGGCTTCTCCCCCGAGAGTCTATTGCGTATCCGAGAATCCCTGACAACGTTGCGAGAGTACGCTTCGCTCGATTCCCCCCGACGCGAGTGAACCCGCGTGACTAGCATCCTGCGGTCGATCGCGCTTCGCTTTCCCCTGCTCCTCGGC
>CAZYQM010000264.1:0-2650 GCA_964649965.1 uncultured Gemmatimonas sp. | reverse complement strand
CTTGAACGGCCCCGCCACGAGTTCCTCGAAGGCCTTCGTCGCCGCCTTGAGCGCGACCTTCTCCGACTCCTCGATGAGCGGATACACGAGATACGCCTGCCGCCCCTCGTCGAGCTGGCGATTGATGAATCCCATCACGCGCTCGCGCCCGTTCTCCGGCCGCAGCGCCGTGGTCACGGGCTGCCGCCCCGGCGGACGCTCGTCGAGGATGCTCACGTCGAGGTCGCCGTACATCGTGAGCGCAAGCGAGCGCGGGATCGGCGTGGCGCTCATCAGCAGCACGTCGGGCTTCTCGCCTTTCTTCCCCTGCTCCACCAGCGCGCGGCGATGCTCCACGCCAAAGCGGTGCTGCTCGTCAATGATCGCCAGCCCGAGCTTGGCGAACTTCGTGCCCTCCACCTGCAACGCGTGCGTGCCGATGGCGATCAACGGCTCGCCGCTCTCGAGGCGCGTGGCGGCGAGCTTGCGTTCCTTTGCGCTGCGGCTGCCAGTGATCAGCACGGGCACGATGCCCAGCGGCGCGAGCAGTTTGTCGAAGGTCCGCGCGTGCTGCTCGGCCAGGAGCTCGGTCGGCGCCATCACGGCCGTCTGGTAGCCGTTCTCCATAGCCAGCAGCGCCGCGAACACCGCGACGACGGTCTTGCCCGAACCCACATCGCCCTGCAGCAGCCTGTGCATCCGCTCCGGCGCGCACATATCGGCGACGATCTCGCGCACGGCGCGCACCTGCGCCTTGGTGAGCTCGAAGGGCAGCACCTCGCGGAAGCGTGAGGTCAAATCCTTCCTGTTCACGAACTTGATGCCATCACGCGCCTGCTTGGCCAGCTCGTGCGCGCGGCGCTGCAGCAGGTGCACGAAGAGCAGTTCCTCGTACGCGAGGCGCGCGCGCGCCTGCAGTGCCTCCGTCACCGACGTCGGCCGGTGCAACGCGCGCAAGGCGTCCTGCAGCGGCGGCACGCTGGCCTCGGCCAGCAGCTTCGGCGGCAGATACTCCTTCACGAGCGGCAGCAACGCGTCGAGATGCTTCTCGATCAGCTGGCGAATGAGCTTGAAGCTCAGGCCCTCGGTGGCGCGATACACCGCCAGCACGCGACCGGCGGAGGTCGTGTCCCCCTCCGGCCCGAGATTCACGAACTCCCGCGGCGCGAGCTGACGCCCGTGGTAGAAGCGCACGGGACCGGTGAGCAGCAGTTGGTCGTCCTTGTTGATCGCGCGGTCCAACCAAGGCTGGCCGGGCCAGCTCACCTCGATCATCCCCGAGGCGTCCTTCACGACGGCCTGGAAGATCCGCAGCCCTTTGCGCGTAGGCAGGATGCCCTTGCTGATCACCGTGCCGATCACCGAAGCGTCGTCACCGACGCGCAGCTTGGCGATCGGCGTGACGGTGCTCGCGTCCTCGTAGCGGAACGGGATGTGAAAGAGCAGATCCCGCGCCGTGAAGATGTTGAGCCGCCTGAGCGCCTCGGCGCGCCGTGGGCCTACGCCGGTGAGGAACTCGACCGGCGTCTCGAGCGTGCGCCGCGGGCCTGCGGCGGCGGGGCTCATCCCGCGAGCAACTCCGCGGCGAAGGCCGTCGCGTCGAAGGGTTCGAGGTCCGTCGCCTGTTCGCCCAGCCCCAAGAACTTGATCGGCACGTTGGCGGCCTCGTGTACGGCGACCACCACGCCGCCGCGCGCCGTGCCGTCGAGCTTGGTCACGATCAGCCCCGTGAGCGGCACGGCCGCCGAGAACTGCTTCGCCTGCTGCACGGCGTTCTGCCCCACGGTGCCATCGAGCACGAGCAGGGCCTCGTGCGGCGCGCCGTCGAGGCGCTTGGCGACCACACGATGGACTTTCTTGAGCTCGTCCATCAGCGCGTGGCTGGTGTGCAGGCGGCCGGCGGTATCAATGATGATCACGTCCACGCCGCGCGCGATGCCCGCGTCGATGCTCTGGAAGGCCACGGCGGCCGGATCCGCACCCGGCTGCGCGCCGACGAATTCCGCGCCGGTACGTTCCGCCCACACCTTGAGCTGGTCGATTGCACCCGCACGGAAGGTGTCGCCGGCGCCGAGCAGCACGGACTTCCCTTCCCGCTTGAGTCGCGCCGCGAGCTTGCCGATGCTGGTCGTCTTGCCGGCGCCATTGACGCCGAGCACGAGAATCACGGTGGGCTTGGCGGGCGCGAAGTGCAGCGCGCTGTCGGCGTTGCCGGCGCGCAGCGCCTCGCTCACGAGCTCGACGATCGCCGCGCGGAAATCCTCCGGCGTCTTGATCTTGCCCTTGGCGGCGCGGCTGCGCACTTCCTCGACGAGACGCATCGTCACGGGCACGCCGAGATCGGCCTCGAGCAAGGTCTGTTCGAGCCGCTCGAGCGTGAGCGCCAGGTGCGAGCCGCGCTTGGTGGCGGCCAGGTGTGCAGGCGGCCGGCGGTATCAATGATGATCACGTCCACGCCGCGCGCGAGCACGCCGACGTCCGTGAGGGCGATCTCCTTGATGCGCTGCCAGAGGGAGCGCTTGCCGAGCAGGTTGGGAGCCATCTAGAACACGAGGGTAAGCGAAGCGGGCGGACTCAGCGCCAGCCGATCCTTCGGCGCAGAATCCATTCCGCGCTGAAGGCGAGAAGGGCGAGCGCCGCGAGCCACCAGGCGCTGCGGGCGCGCGGCGCG
>CAZYQM010000263.1:0-2656 GCA_964649965.1 uncultured Gemmatimonas sp. | reverse complement strand
CACCGGGGCGAGCAGCTTGCGACTGTCCCCGTACCGCTCACGGTCGAAGGCCCGGGCCTGCGGACCATCGGCGCGCGCATCCAGGAGTTCTGGCTGGGCGGCCGCGAGACCAAGACGGTCACCGTGCGCGTGCGTGCGCCGGAAGGCCGGGCGGTCGAAGCCAACGCGCGCGTCACCAGCACCCGCGGCGGCATCGCCGACGCGAAGGTGACGATCCCGCAGTAGGGGCTATCGGGGCCAGCGCGCATCGAGCCACTGCTCGATGCGCGCGAACACCGGGGCGGCCAGCGCCCCTTCGTTGAGGATCTCGTGGTAGAGCGCATCAAAGCGCTTGGACTCCACGACCTCGCGAGGGGCGCTGGCCGCAAACGCAGCGCTCCCCGCCGGATCCACGATGCGGTCGGCGCCGCCGTAGAGCAGCAGCGTCGCCGTGTCCCACTTGGGCGCGGCCGCGAGGGCGCTCTCGCCGGCAACGAGGATGGCTTTCGCCAGCCGGGCCGAGACGCGGTCGTGCACGAGCGGATCCTCGATGTACGCGCGCACCGTCGCCGGATCGTGGGAGATCGCCGCAGGGTCGAGCCCGTTACCGAGCGCGAGGTCGGGCATCAGGCGGAGCCCCACGGCAAGCTGCAGCCGCTGGAACGCGGAGAGACGCGCGCGCAGCGCCGGGCTCGAGAGGATGACGAGATCCGCCGCGCGCACGCGCCGCGCGACGAAATCCGCCACCACCGCGCCGCCCATCGAATGCCCGAGCAGCAGGAACGGTCCCTCGCGCGGCCGCAGCGATTCCACGACGCCGCCGAGGTCGTCGCGCAGGGCGGTGTCGGTGGGAATCACGCCGCGCGCGCCGTCCGAGCGTCCGTGCCCGCGATGGTCGTAGCCGATGCAACGGAAGCCGCGCTCGGCGAACCAGGCGGCGACGTGCGCGTAGCGTCCGCCGTGCTCGCCAAGCCCGTGGACCACCAGCACCGTGCCGCGGTCGCCGTCGCCCGGCCAGCGGTGCAGGGCGAGCCGCGTGCCATCGCGCGCGACGAGGGAGTCGGAGTCGGTCATCACGGGTATATAGGTGGACTGGAACATTAGACCCCGTCCCCGCACTTTGCGAGCACGATGCGACTGCGTCATTTCCTTCCGCTTCTCGTGGCGGCCCTCGTCGGGCCGGCCGCGGCGCGTGCCCAGGGTCCGGCGGACGCCGACACCACGGCGGCGCACGAGCTCGTCGTCGTGATGCACGGGATGGGGCGCACCGCGCGTTCGATGCGCCCCGTCGAGGAGGCGCTGCGCGAGGCCGGATACGACGTGCTCAACATCGGTTACTCGAGCTACTGCTGCAGCATCCCGGAGCTCGGCGCCACGGTGCGGCGCGAGATCGAGGCCAAGCGCCTGCCGACGCACGCGCGCATCCACTTCGTCGGCCATTCGCTGGGCAACATCATCGCGCGCTGGGTGATCGCGCAGGACGACGCGCCCAAGGGCGTCGGCCGGCTCGTGATGCTCGCGCCGCCCAACCAGGGCGCGCTGATGGCCAACCGCTTCGCGCCAGTCGCCGGTTGGCTACTCGAGCCCATCGACGAGCTGCGCAACGACACCAGCGCGACGGTGCGTAAGATCCCCACGCCGCCGGGCGTCGAGATCGGCGTGATCGCCGGCCGCGACGACAGCACCGTGCGGCTCGAGGAGACGCACGTCGCCGGCGAGACCGCGCACATCGTCGTGAAGGGCAACCACACGTTCATTATGCGCGAGCGGGAGGTGCACCGGCTCACGGTGGAGTTCCTGCGCACGGGGAAGTTCACGCCGAGCGCCGAGGCATCGCGATGAGCGGCGCGGACCGCGCAGCGTCGACTCTCGCTGGCCTCGCGGCGCTTCAACCAACGGGCACCGACGGTCCGATTCTCGTGTACGACGGCGACTGCGGATTCTGCGCACGGTCGGTGCAGTTCGTGCTGCAGCACGATCGCAAGGGTACGGTGCGCTTCGCGGCGCGGGACGGCGAGGCCGGACGCGCCGTGCGGGAGCGGCATCCGCAGCTGAAGACCGTGGAATCATTGCTGTGGGTGGAGATGCGCGATGGTCGCGAGGTAGTCGCGATCCATTCCGATGCGGTGCTGCGGACTGCCCAGTATCTGGGCGGTGTGTACGCTGTGCTCGCTTCGATCGGTGGTCTGATCCCGCGATTCCTCCGCGACCCAGCGTACCGAGTGGTGGCGAAGCTGCGGCGGCGCATCTTCAGCGGCGCGGCGGCCTGTCGCCTGCCGACGCCAGCCGAGCTGCATCGAATGATGCCCTAGGCCGAGGCCGGCCGCCCATCTTGACGAAGTTCGCGCCGGGCCGCATATGGGTGGCAACCCCACCCCGAGTGATCTCCGATGCACCGCTTCGTCCCCTCAGTGGCACTTGCCATCGTCTGTCTGGCGGGCAGTCTTCACGCGCAGCGCCTCGGTCCCGAAGTCGCGCGTCCCCGGCTCGCCGCCTCCGCCGACACCAACGATGCAATCGCCTATCTCGAGTACGGGATGTCGGCGGTCGTCGAGGAGCCGGAGCGTGCAGCTGACGCGTTCTACTGGGCGGCGCGTCTCGATCCCTCGTCACCGGGTGCCCTCTACGGGCGCAAGGTCGCGCTGCTCGTACGCAACAACCGGCTGCTGAACCAGTA
>CAZYQM010000262.1:0-2671 GCA_964649965.1 uncultured Gemmatimonas sp. | reverse complement strand
CGCGAAGCGGTCATCGAGCAGGACCTCGGCGTCCGGCGCGAAGAAGTACTGCTCACCGGCGATGACATCCATAAACCCGCGGCGCACGAAGCCCGCGGCGTCCTGCACGGCGGAGAACGAACGGGTCTGCGCGGTCGCCGAGTCGAGCAGGAGGCGCTGTTGGGTCGGCACGCGCGGGTCGCCGTCGAAGCGGCGTTCGTAGGTGATGCGCGTCATCGTGGCCGGGTTCTGGTCGCGTGTCACGACGGAGGTGAGCAGGCCCGCGCGCGCCTGTTCGATCAGGCCGATCGGCGATTCGCCGCGATTGCCGCGCGTGCGGCACTGCGCCGCGACGACGCGGACCGGATCGAGGAAGGCCGGGATGCGGCGCATCGCGATCACACCGAGCGGCGTGGCGTCGCCGGGGGCGGCGATGCGGGCGAGGTCGGCGACGAAGGGCAGGAAGCCGATGCGGACGACGCGCACGCGCCGGATCTCGCCAGAGGGCCGTAGCACGAAGGCGCCGCGGGCGTCGGAGAGTCCGCGGCCGCGTTCCTCGCCGCCCGGACCGAGGAGTTGCACCACCGCGCCGGCGATCGGTTGGCGGCTGCCACTGTCCACGACCGTGCCGCTGACGCCCTGCGCGAAGACCGTACCGCCGGCGGATCCGAGCAGCAGGATGCCGAGCAGCAGGATCGTGAGGGTGCGAGTCATCAACGGGCAAGGTACTGCTTGTCATTCCGACGCGCACGGCTCGTCAAATTTGCCGAGTCCAGCTTGTCAGTTTGACAGGAAGTCTGTCGCGTAAGCTGTTGAATACGTGCGTTTTAGCCTCTCCGCTGCCCGGACGGTGGCGATTTGACTGGCACGAGCTTTGCGACTAGTTTCCGGTGTTGTTAGCACTCGCAGAAAGTGAGTGCCAATATGAGTCCAATCTTTCACACCCAGCACGAGGACGGATACCAATGGCAGCGAAGACTGCGGCCGCCCAGAAGGTCGCGCCCCTCGCCGATCGCGTGGTCGTCAAGGCGCTCGAGGAGACCGAGACGATGCGTGGCGGGCTCTACATCCCGGACACCGCGAAGGAAAAGCCCCAGCAGGGCGAAGTGATCGCGGTCGGCCCGGGCCGTACCGAAGACGGCAAGCGCGTGCCGATGGAAGTGAAGGCCGGCGACAAGGTGCTCTACGGCAAGTACTCGGGCACGGAAGTCAGCGTGGATGGCGAGCAGTACCTGATCCTCCGCGAGAGCGACATCCTCGCGATCGTCAACAACTAATCAGAGGACCTGAATTCATATGGCCGCGAAGGAACTGCATTTCAATACGGAAGCCCGTGCCGCGCTGAAGCGTGGCGTGGACCAGCTCGCCGAGGCGGTGAAGGTCACGCTCGGCCCCAAGGGCCGCAACGTCGTGATCGACAAGAAGTTCGGCGCCCCGACGGTGACCAAGGACGGCGTGTCCGTCGCGAAGGAGATCGAGCTCGCCGATCCGATCGAGAATATGGGCGCGCAGATGGTGAAGGAAGTCGCTTCCAAGACCTCCGACGTCGCCGGTGACGGCACGACGACGGCCACGGTGCTCGCCCAGGCGATCTTCCGCGAAGGCCTCAAGAACGTGACGGCCGGCGCGAACCCGATGGCCATCAAGCGCGGCATCGACAAGGCCGTCGCGGCCATCGTCGAGGAGCTCAAGAAGCTCTCCGTCCCGACGTCGGGCAAGAAGGAGATCGCGCAGGTCGGCACCATCTCCGCGAACAACGACAAGGAGATCGGTGACCTGATCGCCGAGGCGATGGAGAAGGTCGGCAAGGACGGCGTCATCACGGTCGAGGAGGCCAAGGGCCTCGAGACGACGCTTGAGACCGTGGACGGGATGCAGTTCGACCGCGGCTACCTCTCGCCGTACTTCATCACCGATCCGGACAAGATGGAAGCGGTCCTCGAGGACGCGCACATCCTGATCCACGACAAGAAGATCTCCTCGATGAAGGACCTGCTCCCGATCTTGGAGAAGGTCGCGCAGACGGGCAAGCCGCTGCTCATCATCGCCGAGGACATCGAGGGCGAGGCGCTCGCCACGCTCGTCGTGAACAAGCTCCGCGGCACGCTGCGCGTCGCCGCCGTGAAGGCCCCGGGCTTCGGCGATCGCCGCAAGGCGATGCTCGAGGACATCGCGACCCTCACGAAGGGCAACGTGATCTCCGAGGAAGTCGGCTTCAAGCTCGAGAACGCGGTCCTCACGGACCTCGGCCGCGCGAAGCGCATCGTCATCGACAAGGACAACACGACGGTGATCGACGGCTTCGGCGAGGCGGACAAGATCAAGGCCCGCATCAAGGAGATCGAGGTCGCGATCGAGAAGTCCACGTCGGACTATGACCGCGAGAAGCTCCAGGAGCGCAAGGCGAAGCTCGCCGGCGGCGTGGCGGTGATCAACGTCGGTGCCGCGACCGAGAGCGAGATGAAGGAGAAGAAGGCCCGCGTCGAGGACGCGCTGCACGCGACCCGCGCGGCCGTCGAGGAAGGCATCGTCCCGGGCGGCGGCGTCGCGCTGGTGCGCGCCCAGGCCGCGCTCAAGGGCGTCAAGCTCGAGAGCGATGAGCAGATCGGCGTGGACATCATCCGTCGCGCCGTCGAGGAGCCGATCCGGATGATCGTGCAGAACGCCGGTGGCGAAGGCTCGATCGTCGTCG
>CAZYQM010000261.1:0-2691 GCA_964649965.1 uncultured Gemmatimonas sp. | reverse complement strand
GCGGGGCGTGCCCTGTTCGGCTCCACGCATCAGCTGCTGACGCGCGTGTTTCCGAAGTGGGGCGTGTCGCACAGCTACGTGGACGGTGGCGATGCGGCGGCCTTCGCCGCGGCGATCACGCCGGCGACGAAGCTCATCTTCGTCGAGACGCCGTCGAATCCCGGGCTGGATCTCGTGGACCTCGCCGCGCTTGGTGCCCTCGCGCAGTCACGTGGCATCCCGCTGGTGGTGGACAACTGCTTCTCGACGCCGATCATCACGCGGCCGATCGAGCGCGGCGCGTCGCTGGTGCTGCACTCGGCGACGAAGTTCATCGACGGACAGGGGCGCACGCTGGGCGGCGCGATCGTCGGCGCCGCGGCGTTGGTGGCCGAGGCGCGATTCCTCGCGCGGCACTCCGGGCCGGCGCTGAGCCCGTTCAACGCCTGGGTGCTAAGCAAGAGCCTGGAGACGCTTTCGCTGCGGATCGAGAAGCATTCGGCGAACGCCCTGTTGCTGGCCCGCTGGCTGGAGTCGCATCCCGCGGTGCGTCGCGTGCGATATCCGCACCTGCCGTCGCATCCGCAGTTCGCGCTCGCCACGCGGCAGATGCGCCGGGGCGGGGGCGTCCTCACGCTGGACGTGGGCAGCTACGAGGCGGCGCGCGGGTTCATCGACGGCCTGGAGCTCTGCTCGCACTCGCCGAACCTCGGCGACGTGCGCACGATCGTGACGCATCCGGCATCCACGACGCATTCGAAGCTCAGCGACGAGGAACGCCGGCAAGTGGGCATCACGCCGGGGTTGATCCGGATCTCAGTGGGGCTCGAGCACGTGGACGACATCATCGCGGATGTCGACCGGGCGCTGACCGCGCTCGCGGCGATCAGTGCGGCGCGTGGCTAAGCGTGCGCGCGCAGGCTTCCGCGAGTTCGACGATCGTGATGGGCTTGCGGAGCACAAGCCTGATGCCCGCGGCCTTCAGCACCTCCTGCGAGAGGTCGGCGATGAAGCCGGTGAGGAGGACGATCGGCAGGTCGGGACGCAGCCGCGCGACCTCGACCCCCAGCTCAAGACCGGACATCTCGGGCATCGAGAAGTCCGAAATCATCAATGCGGGGCGGAAGGTGTCGTCGTCGAAGAGCGCGAGCGCGGCGTGCGGTGCGTCGGCGGTGCGCACGCGGTAGCCCAGGGCCTCGAGCCGTCGCTTGCCCACGATGAGCAGCGACGGTTCGTCGTCCACGAGCAGGATCAGCTCGCGGTGCCCCAACGGCGGGTTGCTGGCCGCCAGGCGCTGATCGTCTCGCTCGCTGGACTCGAGCGCGGGGAACAGGCAGCGCACCACCGTGCCCACGCCGACCTCGCTCTCGAGCTGCACCGCGCCGTCGTGCTCGTGCATTATGCCGTGTACCATCGCGAGCCCGAGGCCGGTGCCTTCGCCCGTCGCCCGCGTGGTGAAGAACGGCTCGAAGGCGCGGCGCATCGTCTCGGCGGGCATCCCGTCGCCGCTGTCGCGCACCTCGAGGGAGACGTACGGGCCCTCGCGCAGTCCCGGATTCGCGCGCGCGATGCTGTCCCGCACGTAGAGCGGTGCCGCGACGACTTCAAGGCGGCCGCCGCCCGGCATCGCGTGCGCAGAGTTGGTCGTGAGGTTCATCAGGACTTGGTGCACGGAGGTGCTGTCGGCACTGATGAGCGGCAGGTCGGCCGCGCTGCGCACCACGAGCTCGATGTCCGCGGGGAGCGTAGCCCGGAGCAGCTGTTGGATCTCGCGGACCACGGCGTCGAGCGCGATCGGCTCGCGACGGGCTTCCTGGCGGCGGCTGAACGCGAGGATGCGCTCGACGAGTGACTTGCCGCGTCCGGCGATCTTGAGGATCTCCTGCGCGTCGCGACGGGAGGACGAGCTCGGGGCCGTGTCGGCCTCGATGAGCTCCGCGTACCCAAGGATGGCGGCGAGCAGGTTGTTGAAGTCGTGGGCGATGCCACCGGCCAGCGTACCGACCGCTTCCATCTTCTGCGCCTGTCGCAGCTGTTCGCTGAGCAGGCGTTGCTCCTCCTCGTGCCGCTTGCGCGTGGTGATGTCCACGACGGCGCCGAGCACGAACAACCCTTCTTCGGTCGCGACGGGCGTGAGGCCGATCTCCACCGGCACCTCGACGCCGTCTTTGCGGACGCCGTAGAGATCGCGACCGGCGCCCATCGAGCGCACGCGTGGATCCCGGTGGAACGCCGCGCGTGAGTCTGGATGCGACCCTCGCGAGCGCATCGGGACGAGCATCTCGATGGGTCGGCCCAGCAGCTCCTCGCGCGCGTAGCCGAACATCCGCTCGATCTCGCGGTTCACGAGCACGATGCGCCCGGAGGCATCCGCCATCAGGAGTCCGCTGGGCGCCGATTCCACGGCGGCGCGCAGGTGTGTCTCGACGGATCTGCTGTCGTCTCGTGCCATCGCCACGGCTCCGAGTCAGGGGGGAGCTGACCTTACCCGACGATGTCAGGCGTTTCCCGACGCGGAAAGAGCGTGGTGAACTGACGGCCTAGGCCGGTGCGTACTCGGAATTGCTCAACACGTTACGGCGCAATGGGTTAGCGCGCCCGGAACTTCTCCAGTGCAGCTCTCGTGAAATCCGACAGTACCATCCGCCCGCTCATCCCGGCGCGTTCCATCATCCGCGCTTCCCAGTCGTCGATGTCGGGCCAGAACACCCG
>CAZYQM010000260.1:0-2693 GCA_964649965.1 uncultured Gemmatimonas sp. | reverse complement strand
CACGCCGCGCCGACAGGTCGTCCACATCCATTCGCAGCCCACATTCCGATGAACCGCCTGTTCCTGGCGGTCGGAGTCCTGTTCGCGCTTCCGTTGCGCGCCCAGGCGCCGTCCGCATCCCTGCACGTCATCGTCACCGATTCGCTCGCGGCGCCCGTCGCCAACGCGATCGTCCAGCTCACACCTTCCACCGTCGCGCTCGCGGTGGCCACCCGCACCGGACCGGATGGCCTGGCGCGCTTCACGGCCCTCGGCGCCGGTGCGGCGCAGCTCCGCGTCACGCGGCTCGGCTTCGCGACGCAGGAGCGCCCCGTCACGCTCGTGGCCGGCCAGACGGTCACGGTCCGCGTGCGCCTCGTCGCGGAGGCGCAGCGGATGACGTCGCTACGCGTCGTCGCCTTGCCGCCCGACCTCGTCCCGGAGCGTGAGGTCGATCGCACGCGCATCGCCGCGAGCGTCCCGCACGACGCCTCCGCGGTGCTGCGCGAGCTGCCGGGCACCGATGCGATGCGTCGCGGCGCGCTCGGGCTCGATCCGGTCGTCCGCGGGCTGCGCGACACGCAGCTCGGGGTGTATGTGGACGCGGCGCGGACACTTCCCGGCGGTCCGGCCGGGATGGACACGCCGATGTCGCACGTCGATCCCGCGCACGTGGAGCGCATCGAGGTCATCTCCGGTCCGTACGCACTCACCTGGGGTGCGGGCAACCTCAGCGCCATCCGCGTGAGCACGCAGGCGTTGCCCGATCGCGCCGCGGGGGCCCTGCAGTCGAGCCTCACGAGCGGCTACGACGGCAATCTCGATGCCTCGGAGTATTCCGGGGCCGTCCGCGGCGCGCTCGGCGCCACCGGTCGCCTTCGCTACTCCACGAGCGGCGCGTATCGCCAGGGCGGGGACTACCGCGATGGCAACAATGCCGCGATCGCTTCGCGCTTCCGGTCGTATGAAGGTCGCACGCGCGTCGGGGTCGCGCTCACGGGCCGCAGCGAGCTGTCGGTGCTCGGCTCGTACCAGGCGCAGCGCGATGTGGACTATCCGGGGCGCCCGCTCGACGCGGCCTTCTTCAACACCTATCAGGTGCAGGGCGAGTACGCGTGGCGCGCCGATGGCGCGGGTCGCCTGCGGGCGCTGGACGCGATGGCGTACGTGTACGACGTGGACCACCTGATGGACAACGACGCGAAGCCGACGGCCCTGCCCGACCCGACGCGGACGCCGCCCTTCGCAACCGACATCGAGACACAGTCCGGCGTGCGCGTGCTCGGTGGCCGCGTCGCGGGCGTCGTCTCGGCCGGCGTGTGGCGGCTGGAACTCGGCGGTGACGTGATGGACGCCGATCACGACGCATCCCGCACGGTCGAGCGACGTGACACCGGGATGCTGATGCGGGAGGACCTGATCTGGGGCGGCGCGCGCATCCAGACTCTCGGCGCGTTCGCGCGCGGAGAGCGGGCGATCGGTGCGACGACCCTCGGCCTCGCGATGCGCGTGGACGCCGTACGCGCCGATGCCGACACCGTGAGTCCGTTCTTCGCGACCGAGTACGGGACGGACGTTGCCTCCGACGAAGTGAACGTGAGCGGCGCGGCCACCTGGCGCGTGCCGCTCTCGGTGCGGTGGACGACGACGGTCGGCCTCGGCTCCGTGGTTCGCACGGCCGAGGCGAACGAGCGCTTCAGCGACCGCGCTGCGGCGAAGCGCGCCCAGACGAACGCCGAGTTCCTCGGCGATCCGAACCTGAAGCCGGAGCGCTCGACGCAGGCAGACGTGTGGCTCGAAGGCCGCTTCGGTCGCGCGGCGCTGCAGGTCAACGCCTTCGCGCGACAGATGGACGACTACATCACGATCGCCCCGACGGCGCTGCCGACGGCACAGCCGGCGAGCCCGCCGCCGGTGTATCGGTACATCAACGGCGAGGCCCGCTACTTCGGTGGCGAGGTCCTGATGTCGGTTGTCGCGACGCCCGCGCTGACCGTCGGCGCCAGCACGAGCTATCTCTACGGCGATGACGTGACGCTGGACGAGCCCGCACTCGGGGTCACGCCGCTGCGCAGCACGCTGATGACGCTGGTTGCGCCGCTCGGGAGCTCGTGGTTCGCCGAGGGGCAGGTCACGGTGGCCGGCGCACAGACGCGTGTCGCGACCACCCGCGGTGAGCTGGCGACGCCGGGCTGGACGACGGTGGACCTGCAGGCGGGGTATCGGCCGAGCTCCCCTGCATTGCGCGGGCTGGAATTGCGGGCCGGCGTGCGCAACCTGCTCGACCGCCCCTTCGTGCAGCACCTGAGTGCGCGGAACGCCTTTGGCGGTGGGCGGCTCTACGAACCCGGACGCGTGCTGTTCGTGCGGGTGTCGGTGGGCTCGTAACGCCAGCCCTGCGGCGTCGGGTTCCGGCCCGGCGCCGCACGGCGCGGCGGGCAACGTCGTTAGCTTTCCGCTATGGTTTCCATCCTCGACATCATCGGCCCCGTGATGGTCGGGCCGTCGTCCAGCCACACCGCCGGCGCCTGCCGCCTCGGGCTCGTCGCCCGCGACTTGGTCGCCGGCACGCCGACGAAGGCGCTCATCGAGCTGCACGGCTCCTTCGCCCGCACGGGCGAAGGTCACGGCACCGACAAGGCCATCGTCGGCGGATTGCTCGGCTTCCGCCCCGACGATGAGCGCCTGCGCGACGCGCTCACGATTATGGAGAA
>CAZYQM010000259.1:0-2698 GCA_964649965.1 uncultured Gemmatimonas sp. | reverse complement strand
CGGTTCGCCTGCCCGCCGGACTCGACCCCGCCGAGATCGTCGTCGGAACGCGCAGCGACAAGAAAACGCGCGGCGGCGTGGTGGAATACGCCCTCCCCACCCGACTGGGGGCGATGGCCGGCGAGTCCGAGGATTTCGGAATCGCCGTGCCGGAAGCCGAAGTGCTCCAGACGCTCCAACATTTGTGAGCGATGCCATCTCGTTGCGCGACAACGAGATGGCGCGATGGTGGCGGCAACACAACGGTTTGGCACGTTTCTTGGCTGTTGACCGCTTCCCGCCCCAAGCCCTAGCCTAACGGTCCGTGCCCGGGGGCTTCCTACCGGCGCACGAGTCCGTGGTCGTGGCGGTGCCCCCCGGCACCGAATCCCTTCACACGCAGGTCAGGGGTGGGTATGCAGCACGCGTCCGAAACGAGAAAAGGCTATTTCCGTTCCGCTCCGTCGTCCGCGTTCGACCAGTACCTGCTGGACATCCAGAAGCTCCCGCTCATCACCGACGTCGCCGAGGAAAAGCGGCTGGCGCGGCTCGCCCAGAAGGGCGACGAAGCCGCCGCCGAGCGCTTGGTGACGGCGAACCTGCGCTTCGTCATTTCCTATGTAAAGAAGTACCAGGGCCACGGCCTCGACCTCTCCGAGCTCGTCGCCATCGGCAACGAAGGCCTGCTGAAGGCGGTCCGGAAGTTCGATCCCGACCAAGGCGTGAAGTTCATCTCCTACGCCGTGTGGTGGGTGCGCCAGGCGGTGCTCAAGGCGCTGGCCGAGCAGACGCGCTCGGTGCGCATCCCGCTCAACCAGAATTCCGCGTTGATCCGCCTCTCGCGCGCCGAGACGGTGCTGGCGCAGGTGCTGAAGCGCGACCCGACCGACCACGAGCTCGGCCGCCTGCTCGACGAGACGCCGGAGCAGGTGCGCAACTCCAAGTCGATGTCGTCCACGGAAGTGTCGCTCGACGCGCCGGTGGACCGCTCCGACCGCGAGGCCTCCACGCTCGGCGAGCGCTTCGCCGGCGGCGACGGCGTGGAGATCGAGGAGCGCACCGACTTCAACCTGATGCGCGAGACGATCGAGCGCGTGTTCCGGCAGTATCTCACGCCGCGCGAGCGCAAGATCCTCAACCTGTACTACGGCCTCGACGAAGGCGGCGAGGCGATGACGCTCGAGAAGATCGGCGAGCTGATGGGCGTGACGCGCGAGCGCATCCGGCAGATCCGGGAGCGGGCGTTCGACAAGCTCCGCACGTCGCCGGAAGGGCGGGCGTTGGCTGGGTTCTGGGGAGTGGCATAACTGCAGATGGGAGATATGAGATGTGAGATGTAAGTGCGTCGTCGCGCGCCCGGAATCCGCGGGACGACGGACCGTACGCTGAAGACGGAAGGGGCGCGTTTCGCGCGCTCCTTCCGTCTTCAGCTTCGTGCCCCCTAGCTTGCAGCTATGCCTGCCGACGCCGCGCTGCTGCGGGACCTGACGGCGATCGTCGGCGCGCGCCACGTGCTGACGCGCGCCAGCGCGCTGCTGGCGTACGAGTCCGACGCGCTGCCCGGGTACCACAAGCGTCCGCGGCTGGCGGTGTTTCCCGGAACGCCGGACGAACTGGTCGCCGTGATTCGGCGGCTCGCGCAGGATGGCCTGCCTTTCGTCGCGCGCGGGGCCGGCACCGGGCTCTCCGGCGGCGCGCTCGCTGACGACGTCGTATTGATCGGCGTGCAGCGGCTCAGGCGGATCCTCGCGATCGACGCTGAAGCGCGGACGGCGACGGTGGAACCCGGGGTGGTGAACGCGACGCTTACGCGCGCGGCCGCGCCGTTCGGCCTGCACTACGCGCCCGACCCGTCGAGCCAGGCGGCCTGCACCTTGGGCGGGAACGTGGCCGAGAACGCCGGCGGGCCCCACTGCCTCAAGTACGGCGTGACGCTCAATCACGTGCTGCGCGCCAAGGTCGTGTTGCCGGACGGCGAGGTCGTGACGCTGGATCGCGGCGACCACGGCGGCTACGACCTGCTCGGGGCCTTCGTCGGCAGCGAAGGCTGCTTCGGCATCGCGTTGGAACTGACGGTGGCGCTGACGCCGAATCCCGAGGCGGTGATCACGATGCTCGCCGATTTCGCGAGCGTCGCCGACGCGGCGGACGCGACGTCACGCATCATCGCGGCGGGCATCGTGCCGGCGGCGCTCGAGTTGATGGACCAGGCGACGATCCGCGCCGTGGAAGACAGCATCTACGCGGCGGGCTATCCGCGCGACGCGGCCGCCGTGCTGCTGGTCGAGGTGGACGGCCCGCGCGCGGGCCTCGAGGCGGATGCCGACGCCGTCACGGCGATCTGCCGCGCGGCCGGGGCACGCGACGTGCGGCGTGCCCAGGACGGGCCCTCGCGCGAGAAGCTGTGGCAGGGTCGCAAGAAGGCCTTCGGCGCGATGGGACGCGTGGCGCCGCATCTCGTCGTGCAGGATGCCGTGGTGCCGCGCACGCAGTTGGCCGCGCTGCTCGCGGACATCGCGGCGATCGGCGCGCGGCACGGCGTGCGCGTGTGCAACGTCTTCCACGCCGGCGACGGCAACCTGCACCCGAACATCCCCTACGACGCCAACGACCCCGATGAATCGTCGCGCGTGCACGCGGCGATGTCGGAGATAATGGAACGCTGTATTGCGGCCGGCGGGCCGATCACGGGCGAGCACGGTGTCGGATTGGACAAGCT
>CAZYQM010000258.1:0-2703 GCA_964649965.1 uncultured Gemmatimonas sp. | reverse complement strand
ACACCGGAGCCGCCGTTTCGGGCAAGGCCACGGCCGTCCGGGGATTCACCACGAAGGCACGAAGAGAGCCGCCACAACCGTACGGCCCCGCAACCCACAAGAAGAATTGCTTCTTGGGATTGCGGGGCCGTGGGGCTTCGCGGCTCCCTTCGTGCCTTCGTGGTGAAGCCGTTCAGTAGTTGTCGATCTGCGCCCGCTGCAGCGTCCCGGAGTAATCCACGTAGCCGACCTTGGTCTCCGAGTAGAACTCGTACACTTCCCAGCCGCCCTCGCGGTGCCCGTTGCCCGTGGCCTTCACGCCGCCGAACGGCAGGTGCGCCTCGGCGCCGATCGTCGGGGCGTTGATGTACGTGATGCCGTTGTCGAGTTCGTTGATCGCCCGGAACGCGAGGTTCACGTCCTGCGTGTACAGCGAGCTCGAGAGCCCGTACTTCACGCCGTTGTTGATGCGGAAGGCCTCGTCGGCGTCCTTCACGCGGATCACGCTCAGCACGGGGCCGAAGATCTCGTCCTGCTCGAGGCGGCTGCCCGCCTGCACGCCGGCGAAGATCGTCGGCTCGAAGAAGAAGCCCTTGTCGACCCCCGCGCCCGTCGCGCGACGACCGCCCATCACGAGTTCCGCCTTCTCCTCGAGGCCGATCTCGACATAGCGCTCGATCTTGCTGATCGACTCGGCGTGGATCACCGGGCCCACGTCCGTGCCGGACTTGCGGCCGTCGCCGAGCTTGAGCGTCTTCGCCCGGTCCACGAGCATCTTGAGGAACGTGTCGTGGATGCCGTCCTGCAGGATGAGGCGGCTCGTCGCGGTGCAGCGCTGGCCCGTCGTGCCGAAGGCGCCCCAGAGCACGCCGTCGAGCGCGAGGTCGAGCTTCGCGTCGTCGAGGACGATCTGCGCGTTCTTGCCGCCCATCTCCAGCGAGAGGCGCTTGTGGAGGCGGCCGCAGGTCTCACCCACCTTGCTGCCCGTCTCCGTGCTGCCGGTGAAGCTCACCAGCGCGACGCCGGGGTGCTCGACGATGGCCTTCCCGACCTCGCCGTCGCCGTGCACGAGCTGGATGACCTCCGGCGGCAGGCCGGCCTCGAGCAGGATCTCGACGAACACGTGCCCCGTGTGCGGCACGTCCTCGGCGGGCTTGAACACCACGGCGTTGCCGCAGACCAGCGCCGGGAAGATCTTCCAGGTCGGAATCGCCAGCGGGAAGTTGAACGGCGTGATGATGCCGGCGACGCCGATCGGGCGGCGCATTGACATCGCCCACTTGTTGCGCAGCTCGCTCGGCACCGTGTGGCCGAAGAGGCGACGGCCCTCGGTGGCGGCGTAGAAGGCGGTATCAATGCCCTCCTGCACGTCGCCGCGGGCCTCGGCGAGCGGCTTGCCCATCTCGCGCGTCATCAGGTCGGCGAGCTCTTCCTTGCGGGCGATCATAATCTCGCCCACGCGGCGCAGGATGTCGCCGCGGGCCGGCGCCGGCGTGCGCTTCCACAGCTCGAAGCCGCGCGCCGCCGACTCGACCGCGCGCTGCACGTCGGCGGCGCCGGAGAGGGGGAACTTGCCGATGTGGTCCGTGGTATCGGCAGGATTGGTGTTGTCCTGATGCTTGCCCGTGGACGGATCGACCCACGCCCCGGCGATGAAGTTCTGGAAGGTACGCATCCCACAAATCTAGCGAATCCGATGGTCACGCTCCGCGACGCCACCCTCGACGACCAGCCGCTGCTCGAACGATGGGACGAGGATCCCGACGTGCTCGAGTCCGACCCGAACGACGATTGGCACTGGGCCGAGGAGCTGGCGAAAGTGCACCCGTGGCGCGAGCAGCTGATCATCGAGGCCGACGGTGTGCCGGTGGGCTTCGTGCAGATCATCGACCCTGCGCTCGAGGACAGCCACTACTGGGGCGACTGCGGCCCGGGGCTGCGGGCGATCGACATCTGGCTCGGCGAGGCCGAGCATCGCAACCGCGGCATCGGCGGCGCGGCGATGCGCGAGGCGATCCGCCGCTGCTTCGTGCCGCCGGAGGTGAAGGCGATTCTCATCGATCCGCTGGCGTCGAACACCGACGCGATCCGCTTCTACGAGCGGCTGGGTTTCCAGTTCGTCGAGCGCCGGATGTTCGGCGCGGACGATTGCCACGTGATGCGGCTGGAGCGCAGCGACTGGAGCCCAGCTTGATACCGCAAGCCTACTCGCAAGCCCAAGCCGCGGGATGCTCCAGCGTCGGCTTCGCATAGCCGATGCGCGGCAGCACGTCGAGCGACGCGAGGATGAGCCCCCAGAGCACGAGCAGCAGCGAGAGCACGTGCGCACGGCCGGCCCGGTGGCGGAAGGTCCACACCGCGCTCCAGGCACCGCTGATGATCACCGCGCCGACGGCGCCGAGGTAGCCGGCCAGGCCCCAACCGCAGCGGTTCGCGTAGGGCCAGAAGATGATGCCCACGCCGATCGCCACGGCGAGTGTGAGGCGGGCATACACACCGAAGCCCGTCGTCGCCGGCGCGCCGGCGGGGAGCCCCGCGAAGCCGCCCCCTGCGCTGCCGCCCGACGGGGCCACGCTCGCGGGAGATGCCGCGCCCGGAGCCGCCGCACCGCGCGACGGGGTCGGCGCCGGCGCCGGACGGCTCGCCTGCTTCGCCATCTCGGCGTCGATCTTGCGCAGCTCGGCGTCCCAATCGCGCTCGCTCATCCCTGCTCCCGCGCCAGCC
>CAZYQM010000257.1:0-2704 GCA_964649965.1 uncultured Gemmatimonas sp. | reverse complement strand
TTATGGCGTCGCGCGCGTCCATCTCCGGCGGCGACACGATTTCCTTGCCGCTGATGAAGTCCGGCGTCTTCCCGCCGATGGTGATCTCGATGATCGCCGTCGGCGAACAGACCGGTGGCCTCGACGAGATGCTTGGCAAGATCGCCGACTTCTACGACGAAGAAGTGGACGCCGCCGTCGGCGGCCTGCTCGCCCTGATGGAACCGATGATGATCGTGTTCCTCGGCGTCGTCGTCGGCGGTATGGTCGTCGCGATGTACCTGCCGATCTTCGATATGATCAACGCGGTGCAGTAACGCCGCGCGCGGAAGGTGGACGCGGGAGGTGGCCGGGGGTCCGGCTGCCTCCCGCGTCCCGTTACTGTGGGGGCTGCCCTGACCTGCGTCGCCACAAACCCCTGCTGGCGCCGCGGTGTACCACGTGGCACCCTTCCCGCGTGATGCTCCCCATCCCACTCCCTACGGTCCGCGGCGCGGCAACGCGCGCGCTCGCGCCACTTGCCCTCGCCGCGCTGCTCGGCGTCGCGCTGCCGCGCCCGTCCGACGCGCAGGCCGCTGCGGCCGCGGCCGAGCGTCCGCCGTTTCCGCTCGGCGAGGCGCTCGAATACAGCGTCCACGTCTCCGTCGGCGGCACCGTCGGCAGCGGGCAGATGCGCGTCGAGGGACCCGTCGCCCAAGGCGACGTGAGCACCTGGCGCCTCGTCTTCGATATGCAGGCCGGGCGCGGGCCCATCCGGGCGACCGACCGCACCGTGTCGTGGCTCGATCCGCGGCACTTCCGCATCACGCGCTTCGAGAAGACCGAGCGCCACCCCTTGAGCCGCAGCGAGGAGAAGGTGGCCATCCAGCAGGCCCAGGGCACCTGGCGCGACGAGGTGGCCGGCGCCTCGCACGAGCTCGGCTCCACGGCCCCGCTCGACGAACTGTCGTTCATCTACTTCCTGCGCACGCTGCCGCTCGACGGCGACACCACCTTCGAGGTCTCGCGGCATTTCGACTCCGCGCGCAATCCCACGGTGATCCGCATCTTGGGCGAGGAACTCGTCGAGACGCCGGTGGGTATTTTCCGCACGCGCATCGTCGAGATGGACGTGCGCGACCCCAAGCGATTCCGCGGGGCGGGGACCGTGCGGCTGAACATCGACACCGCCGATTGCCACGTGCCGGTGCGCATCGTGAGCCGGATGCCGGTCCTCGGCACCACCACGCTTCTGCTCAAAGGCTGGGTCAGTCCGCCGCGCTATCCCGGCGCGATGCCGTGCGAGGGCTAGGGAAAACCCCTACCGTAGGGAAATCCCCTTCCTCACCAAGGTTCCGGTAGCACCCTACTGCCGCCCCTCGGTCCCGAGCGGATACTCAAGCCACGAATCGCGCACGTCGCGCGTTTCGCCACGCAGTCCCCCGCTTGGAGTGAATCCGATGCGTGTCCCGATGCCCCGCTGGACCCTTGCCCTTGCCGCCCTCGCACTCGTCGCGGCGGCCTCGCCCATCCTTGATGCGCTGCGGCTGAAGCCGGAGAGCCGCCTCTGGTTCGATGGCACCTCGACGGTGCGCGACTGGAGCTGCAAGGCGCCGCAGATCCAGGCGACGATCGACGGTGATGCGGCCGCGCCGGCCGCGGTGATCGACGGCCAGAAGGCCGTGAAGACGGTGGATCTCGTCTTCCCCGTCGCGACGCTCGACTGCGACAACCGCACGATGAACAACCATATGCGCAACGCGCTGAACGCGGAGCAGCACCAGACGATCCGCTTCACGCTCAATGACTACACGCTCGCCAAGGGCGCGAACACGACGGGTAGCCTGCAGGGCCAGCTGACGATCAACGGTCAGACCAAGGCCATCACGGTGCCGGTGCAGTTCGCCAACGCCGCCGGCGCCCTGCGCGTGACCGGCAAGTATCCGCTGCCGATGACGCAGTGGGGCGTGCAGCCGCCGCGCCTGATGATGGGCACGCTGAAAGTCGGTGACACCGTCACCGTGAACTTCGACCTCCTGCTCCAACCCTGATCGGCGGTCTGCCGATCCACTTCCCAGAGAGGAATCTCCCAATGCTCTCGCGTCGCACCGCCATCCACGCCCTCCTCGCCGTCGCGTTCACGGCGCCGCTCGCCGCGCAGCAAGCGCCGGCGACGGACGAGGCCCGGTTCCAGCCGCCCACGGTCGTGCAGTACCTGCGCCCCTATGACAAGCGCGGCATCAACATCTTCGAGACCCCGAAGGTCGAGAACGTCCCCTACACGGGCTTCGCGCTGCAGTGGGGCGCCGCGTTCACCCAGCAGTTCCAGGGGCTCGACCACGAGACGGCCGGCTCGACGGCCCTGAAGGACATCGGCAATGGCTTCAATAACGCCACGGCCAATCTCTATATGAACGCCCAAGTGGCCCCGGGCATCCGCGTCCAGCTCACGACCTATCTCTCGTCGCGTCACCACCCCGAAGCCTACGTGAAGGACGGCTTCCTCCAGGTGGATGCCTCGCCGCTCAACGTGCCGCTGTTCCACGAGATTATGAAGGTGACCACGCTCAAGATCGGTCACTTCCAGGTGAACTACGGCGACTTCCAGTTCCGCCGCACGGACAACGGCAACGCGATGTACAACCCGCTGGTCGGCAACGCGCTGATGGATGCCTTCACGACGGAAGTCGGCGTCGAGGCCATCGTGCAGAAGAACGGCCTGTTCGGCGTCGTCGCCGCGACCGGC
>CAZYQM010000256.1:1176-2721 GCA_964649965.1 uncultured Gemmatimonas sp. | reverse complement strand
CGTGACCGGCGAGACCACGCCCGCCGCACGCGCCGAGATGATGATGTCGCGCGCGCGGATCGTATCCGTGCGCAGGGGCTCCGCGCTCTCCGCCTGCGTGCAGGCGAGGCCGACGAGTCCGGAGAGGGCGATGGCGGCGGCCTGATGCCACCTGGTGTGGGAGAGCTGCATTGGAGACTCAAACGCTAGAGGGAGCGGCGCGCAGCTGGCGACACCGCAGTCGGGGACGCCGATGCGCCCACTCTTCACCTGCTCATATGCGAGACGCACGCAGCGCCTGATGTGTTAACGCCAGAGCAGCGGCGAGCGTTCACCAGGGCCGCGACGCTGTCCGGAAAACACGACGACCGGTGGGACAGACATCGTCGCCACCGGCCGCCGGTAGGGTTTCCGAAAGCCCCACGCTTTCGGCGTCCCACCCTTCCCGTGCACGCGGCGGCGAGGGCCGTCAGGCGTGCGTCTGATGGGTTACGGAACGCGTCGGGAAAACGTTGGGGCCGCTGCGAGGGGATGGCTGGCGCGATGCTGTGGCTACGGCAATGGGTGCCGCTTCACCCAGCTCAGGTGGTCCTCATCGCGCCAGGCGACGAAGACCGCAGAGCGGCCGAAGCCGACCACTACTCCACCGGCATCCACCGCGACCGCCTTGAGGAACCGCCCGTTGCGGTCGAACAAGTCGTAGCGCGAGGCGCCGGTATCGAGCGGCGCGGTGCGCACGTGTACCCACGCACGGTCCTGCCAATCCACGCGGACATCGGTTCCCCGCAGCAAGGGCCACTGCGTCGGCAGGGGGTCGGGGAGCGCCACGGAAGGGAGAGCACGCGCCTGGTCGCCCATCGGCATCATCCGCAGCACCCCGGCCCACTCGCGACTGAGCGAATCGCGCGTGCGCTCGGCATCCTCGCGCGTCAGCGGCAGCCGTGGCGTAGGGCCGCGGCCCGCGCGCGTCGCACGACCATCGTGGTCGATCAGTTCGATGCCGTAGTCGCGCCCGCGCACCACGATCACACGTCCGTCGCGGAACACACCCCAGGCGTCAACGACGTCGAAGACACCGATGGGCATCGGCGCCCCGCGCGGCGTGAACGGTTCCCGACGCACGGCGACCCGTGCCAACGTGTCCGTCCGGCCCGTCGCCGCTCGCCAGATGACCACGCTGGCCGAATCGTCGGCGTAGAAGCGCGGCGAGAATCTCATCGCGCGCTCGCTGGAGTACCAATCGCCCGCGGCACTGATGGCCCGGATCCATCCGTCGCCGACTGCGGCAAGCGATGAGGGGCTGAGTGGACTGCGTTGCTGGCGCACGGGACGCGCCTCCGCATCCAAGACGATGGCCTTGGTCCCGTCCATATCCATCACCACGAGCGAGTCGCCCAGCCCGCGCACGATGCCGTGGACAATTCGCTACTCCATCGGTCCCCTGCCCCGGGTGCCCAGCAGCGCCGCCTCGCCGCGTCCTTGAGCCACCCGATACAGCCGTTCTTCGGCCCGGTCGAACAGCACCAGCGATCCATCTTCGCTCTCCGAGAGCCAGCGCGGCATCGT
>CAZYQM010000256.1:0-1166 GCA_964649965.1 uncultured Gemmatimonas sp. | reverse complement strand
AATCCACGGCAGCGCCGAGTGGCTCGGGCGGCGGTACGTCGCGGTCCGGCGACTCGGCGCAAGCGAGTGCGATGGCGCACGACGACAGCAGCCGACGCGCGACGGCGATCCGCCGCATCACCCTCACGGGAGTGGATACCGACGCAGCCACTGCAGATCCTCCTCGTCACGACGCGCCGTGTACACCGCATCACGACCGAATCCGATCACAAGCTCACCCGTCGGCACCTCGACCGCCGTCACGAATCGCCCCTCACGGTCAATGAGATCATAGCGCGTGCTGCCCGTGTCGAACGCCGCCGTCCGCACGCGCACCCAGGCGCGGTCGCGGCGGTCCACCGGAATCTCCGGCTCGACCAGCACTGGCCAGTGCTCGGGCAACGGATCCGGCAACACGTGCGTCGGCGGCAGCGGTCGGTTCTCCAGCTGAGGCATATTCGCCATCGTCGAGGCAACGAGGGCCCCGAGTTGACTGGCGCTGGAATCACGCTGGCGCTCCGCGTCCGCCAGCGTCAGCGGCACTGGGCGATAGGGCACGCGACCCACGGTATCCACGCCGCCGTCGCGATGGTGGAGCTCCACCAGATAGTCCGCACCGCGCACCACGAGCACACGGCCGTCGGAGAATGCCGCCCACGCGTCGCGAGGATCGAAGTTCCCCACGATGCTCTGTCCCAATGGCGTGCGCCCGCTGCTCGGCGATGCCAAGTGTGTGAGCGTGTCTCGCGCGACCGTGCGCGTGTCCACGCGCACCACCACAAAGTCCGGAAGCAGGAACGGTGGCTCTTCGGTAGCGCGTCGCCCGTAACCGAGCCAGCCGCCGCCACTGTCCACCGCGATCATCCAAGGTGCGCCCATCTCCGCGGCGCGCCCCGTGGCAACCATCGTCGAGAAGCTGCGAACGGGATCTCCGTCGGGATTGAAGACCAGGATGCGCCGGCGTCGCAGGTCGTATCCCCACACGCTGTCGCCGGGCGCGAGGGCGAGCCGGAAGATAGACCCGCGGTACTCCAGCGGCCCGTCTCCCGAGCGCGAGACGGTATCCGCGGTCCCGCTCGCGAAGTCGAGGCGAAGCAGGCGGCTCTCACGCGTGTCCATCAACAGCACGCGTCCGTCGCGCAACTCCACCATCCGGATCGGGCCGGTGAACGGTTCGGGAAACTCCG
>CAZYQM010000255.1:0-2733 GCA_964649965.1 uncultured Gemmatimonas sp. | reverse complement strand
CTCGCCGCGACCGTCACCGTGAAAGGCACGTGCATCACGGCCAGCGCGCCGCTGCCCCGCCCCAGGATCACGACCAGCCCCGCGAGGATGTTCACGATCGCCAGCACCAGCGACGAGCCGACGGCCGCTTCCGGCGCGACGCCTGCGCGCTGCGCGAGCATCCCCATCGCGCCGATCTGCCAGACCTTGCCCGGCACATAGCGACCGAGGTTGGAGACGAACCAGATCTCGGCCGCGGGCCGCAGCGCGATGCGGCTGCCCCAGGTGCGCACCATCCGTCGCCAGGTCTCGATCAGCACCGCGTAACAGGCCATCACGATGAGTGCGGAGAGCGCGATGCGCAGCCAGTCCGGTTGCAGCGAGAGGCCGGCGCTGCGCACGCTGTCCCAATGGCGCGCCATCGTCGCCACGGCGAACCACAGCGCGGCGCCGAACAGCAGCCCGGTGAGGACCCTGCGCAGCCGCGGCGGCATCAGGCGCTGACGCGGTCGTAGATGGCGCGATAGCCCAAGGCCACCGACGTCGGGGAGAAGCGGTCGAGCATCACGCTGCGGGCGCTGGCGCCCCATCCGCTCACGGCATCCGGCGCGGCGTGGATGCCGACCATCGCATCGGCGAGGGCGCGCACGTCACCTGGCGGCACGAGGCGCCCACCCCACTGCGCGTCCACCACGTCCGGCACGCCGCCCGAGCGATACGCGATCACCGGTGTCCGCGAGAGCTGCGCCTCGACGGCCACCAAGCCGAGCCCTTCGTGTTGCGACGGCATCACGACGGCCTGGCTGCGGCGGTACAGCGGAGGCAGCGCGTGATGGTCGAGGGCGCCGTGCCAGGTGATGCGACTCTCGAGCCCAAGGTCACGCGCGCGTGCCTTGAGCGCCGCGGCGTCTTCGCCGTCGCCGACGATGTCGAGCGTGATGGCGGCCGGCAACCAGCTCAGCGCCTCGAGCAGGTCGCGCACGCCTTTCTGCGCGTTGAGGCGGCCGACGAAGAGGAAGCGCCCGGGAATCCGCGGATTCGCCTCGGCCGAGAACAGCTGCACGTCCACAGGCATCGGCGCCACCGTGATCGCCGTGCGCGGGGCCATCGCCCGCGCTTCGCCGGCCAGCCACGAGGAGACGGCGGTCACGGCCGCCGAGCGGGCCATCACGCGGCGAAACAGCGGATGCACGAATGCCTTCGACCTTGCGAGGCGCACGTCGCTGCCGTGCATCGTCGTCACCAGCGGCACGTCGCGATCGGCGCCGAGCGAGAGCAGGCCCGCCGGGAACCACCAGTGCGCGTGCACCACGTCGGGCGCGAACTCATCGATGGCGCGCCGCACGGCCATCGTGCCGGCCGTGAGCAATCCCAGCAACGCGCCCTTGCCGCTCAGCGACCCCAGCACCTGCTCGGCCATCGTCCCCGAGTAGGCGAGCGATTCCATCCCGGCGGGCGCGTAGCGGAAGCGACGGATCTCGATGCCTTCGAGCGTGTCGGCGGGCGGCAACCGCGGACCGCTGGGCGCGAGCACGCGGACGCTGAGCCCCGCCGCCTTCAGCGCCAGGGCCAGGCGATGCAGGAACGATCCCGCGGCATCGCCCGGATGGCGCGGGTAGTTGTGCGTGACGAAGAGGACGCGTGAGGCGCTCATCGCTCCGGGTCGCTGCGCAGCGCGTCGAGCCGGCGGCGCAGCTCCCGCTGCTCGGCGCGGGTCACGGCGATCTGCTCGCCGAGCAGTCCCGTCGCGAAGAACACCGAGCCGAGCAGGAGACAGGTCTGGATCAGCGTCCAGATCCAGCGCAGGCCGATGCCCTGCACCAGCAACACGCCGAGTGCGACGACACCGGCGAGCACGCCGAGCGCGAACAGCGCCGCCCCGAGCATCCCGAAGGCGAGCAGCGGCTTCTGGCCGAAGCGCAGCTCGAACCAGACGGCGATCATATCGAGTACGCCGATCGGGATGCGGCTCAGGCCGAACTTCGACCGGCCGGCGTGCCGCGGATACAGCGGCACGGGGATCTCGCTGACGCTGTATCCCTGCGCGTGCGCGAGCACGATCATATACCGATGCCAGTCCGGACGCACCGGCTGGTCGGCCATCACCTCGCGGCGGTAGGCCTTCACGTTGTTGAGGTCGCGCACGGGGACGTCGAACAGCGCGCGCGAGAGCCCGTTGTAGATCTTGCTCACGAAGGCCTTCTCGTACACGCCCTGCTTGTAGCCGGTGACCATATCCGACTGCCCGTCGAGGATGGGCTGGACGAGGCGCGGGATGTCCTCGGGCTTGAACTGCAGGTCCGCGGGATAGAACACGAGGATCTCGCCACGGGCCGCGAGGTAGCCGGTGCGCAGCGCGTCGGCGATGCCGCGCTGCGCGCGGTGCCGCTCGCTGCGCAGCCAGGGGTACGTCGCCTTGAGCTGCCCGAGGAGCGCCGGCGTGCCGTCGTGCGAGCCGTCGTCCACGACGACGACCTCGTAGGGCACCGCGGCGGCGCGGATCATCGCGTCGCAGAGCTCGAGGAACATCGGGAGGTTCTCGGCTTCGTCCTTGGCGGGCACGAGCACGGAGACCATCGGCGGAGGAACGGTAGTCATCGTCGGGGGGATCAGAGGCGCTTGCGCATCTGCGCCTTGAGGATGCCGAGCTCGTCGCGATACTTGGCGACGGTCCGGCGGGCGATCTTGAGGCCGCTGGCGCCGAGCAGCTTCACGATGGCGTCGTCGGTGAGCGGATGCTTGGGGTCCTCGCCG
>CAZYQM010000254.1:0-2758 GCA_964649965.1 uncultured Gemmatimonas sp. | reverse complement strand
TCGAATGTGAAGACGGCGCGTGCACCAGCCGTGGCGCCGCTCATCGCGCGTCCGCCATCGCCGCACGGCGTCCGATGCGGCCGGCCATCGTGCAGAAGTAGACGTCCTCGAGATCTGGCTCGGCCGCCTCGAAGCCGTTGCCGGGGTCGTCGCCGGCGTGCACGCGGACAACCGTGCGGCCGCCCAGCAGCTTGGTGGAGACGATCGCGTGCGTCTCGTCGAGCGCCGGCAGTGCGGCGCGGTCCACGACCTTGCGCCACATCCGGCCGCGCAGGGCGGCCACGGCCTGCAGGGGCTCGGCCTCGAGCAGGATCTCGCCGCGGTCGATGATCGCCATCCGCGTGCAGAGTTCGTGCACGTCCTCCACGATGTGCGTGGAGAGCAGGACGACGCTGTTCTCGCCCAGCTCGCTGAGCAGGTTGAGGAAGCGCACGCGCTCGGCCGGGTCAAGGCCGGCGGTGGGCTCGTCCACGATCATCAGTTGCGGGTTGCCCAGCAGGGCGACGGCCACGCCGAAGCGCTGGCGCATCCCGCAGGAGAATCCACCGAGCTTCTGCCGGCGCACGTCCCAGAGATTGACCTGGCGGAGCAGGGCCTCGACGAGGGCGCGTCGGGGCGCGGCGTCCACGATGCCCTTGAGCAGCGCGAAGTGGTCGAGCAGGGACTCGGCGCTGACCTTGGGGTAGACCCCGAACTCCTGCGGCAGGTAGCCGAGGGTGCGGCGGACCTCGTCCTTCTGGGTGAGCACGTCGAGGTGGCCGAGGTGGCGGGCGCCGCGATCGGGTTCCTGGAGCGTGGCGAGGATGCGCATCAGGGTGGACTTGCCGGCGCCGTTGGGTCCGAGGAGCCCGAACATTCCCTTGGGGATGTCGAGGGAGACGTCCTTGAGGGCGTGGGTGCCGGAGGGGTAGGTCTTGGAGACGCCGGAGATGTGGAGAGTCATCGGGGATTATGAAAAGTGCTTTGCAGTGTAAAGTGCAAGCGAGACCCGCGCAAGCGTTGGGCCGCGCTGGCTTCCGCCCCCGGTGCCCCTGTTGCACTTTCCGGCCGTGGTTCGTCCACCGATGAGACTGTCTGGGCCCTTCGCCTTCAGCCATCCAGTGATCGAGAGCGTCCGACTCCCGCGCTACCCTGTTCTTCTCGTGCCCGTCCTGTTCGCCCTCTCCCTGGCGCCGGTCTCCGCGGCGGCCCAGGGCGCCGAGCCGCGCACGCATACCGTGAAGGCGGGTGACACCCTGTGGGACCTCGCCCAGCTGTACCTCGGCGACCCGTTCCGCTGGCCCGAGATCTACCGTCGGAACCAGTCCACCATCCAGGACCCGAACCTGATCTATCCGGACCAGGTGATCATCATCTCGGGCGAGGTGGAGCCGACGCCGGGCACGCCGCCGGACACGGCCGTGACCGTTCCCGTGGACACGGACTCGCTCTATATGGATTCGACGGGCGCGGAGGTGTCGCAGGACACGCCGCCGTCGATGACGATCTTCAACCCCGACCGCTTCAAGGTGGTGCGCGGGGAGCGGCAGTCGCTGCGCATCCAGGAGCCCGCCGCGGCCGTGCGCGTGGGTGACTACTTGCAGGCGCCGTTTATGTGGGACGCGGGCGGCGTGGTGGGTGCCGGCCGCGTGATCGAGGGCAGTTCCACGGACGGCATCGGCCTCACCAACACGCAGCGTCCGGTCCAGTATATGGAAGACGTCTGGGTGCAGCTGCCGCCGGGGCTGCAGGCGGAGCAGGGCACGCGGGTGCTGACCTTCCGCTACGGCCCGACGGTCGAGGGGCGCGGGCGCGTCGTGGTTCCCACGGGCATCGTGCGGCTGTCGTCGACGGCGGCGGACGGCCGCGCGCTCGGCACCGTGGTCGCGAAGTTCGAGGACGTGTTCGCGGACCAGCTGGTGATGGCGATGGACACGCTGTCGATCGCCCCGGGAGTGTTCCCGGCGCGTGTCGAGTTCGGCGTGGCGACCACCGTCACCTACCTGTACGGCGATCCGGTGCTGCCGCCGGTGGGCCAGCAGCTCATCTTCGCGGCGAAGGCAAGCGACGGTCTCGTGCCCGGTGACCAGCTGACGCTGTCGGTGCCGGGCGTGCCGGCCGCCGACGGCACGCAGATGCCGCCGCAGGATATCGCCGTGGCGCAGGTGACCCGCGTGACCCCCTGGGGCGCGAGCGCGATCATCATCTCGCAGACCGATGGCGGCGTGAAGACGGGGATGGCCGCGCGCGTGACGGGGAAGATGCCCTGACTGGCTGTAAGCGACGTCCCCCGTCGGCTAAGTTAGGGGGATGACTACTCCTCGTGCCCTCGTAACTGGGGGAGCCGGCTTCATCGGCTCCCACGTGGCTGACGCGCTGCTCGCCGACGGCTGGTCCGTGACGGTGCTGGACAACCTCTCCAGCGGCAAGCGGGAGCAGGTGCCGTCCGGCGCGGCCGTCGTGGAGGCCGACATCCGCTCGCCGGAGGCGTACGCGGCGCTGAAGGAGGGGAAGTTCGACCTCCTCTGCCACCTCGCGGCGCAGATTGACGTCCGCAAGTCGGTGGCCGATCCCGGTTACGACGTGGACGTCAACATCCGCGGTTCGCTGAACCTCGTCGAGGGGATGCGCGCCAGCGGACACCCGGGCCGCGTCCTCTTCGCCTCGACGGGCGGCGCCGTGTACGGCGATTTCGTCGAGCCGCCGAACGTCGAGACCTACGAGAAGAACCCCGAGAGCCCCTACGGCATCGCCAAGTTCGCCGTGGAGCTCTACCTGG
>CAZYQM010000253.1:282-2774 GCA_964649965.1 uncultured Gemmatimonas sp. | reverse complement strand
GGCCGGTCTTCTCGCTCATCTATCGGATGGTGCGCGACAGCGCCGCCGCCGAGGACCTCGCGCAGGACTCGTTCATCAAGGTCCTCAACCATCTCGACAAGTACCGGCCCGAGTTCAAGTTCTCGAGCTGGCTGTTCAAGATCGCCAACAACGTCGCGATCGATTTTCTCCGCAAGCGCCAGCTCGACACCGTCTCGATGGACGGCTCGCCGCACGCCGGGACCGCGGCCGAGGTCGAGGCCACGTCCTTCGAGCTCGCCGACGCCGCGGAGAGCCCCCTCGACGAGCTCGCCTCCCGCGAACTCGGCGCCATCATCGAGCAGGCCATCGCCCAGCTCCGGCCGGAATACCGAAACTGCATAATGCTCCGGCACGTCGAGGGGAGGTCGTACGAGGAGATCGCCGCCACGCTCGACCTGCCCTTGGGCACGGTGAAGACCTACATCCATCGGGCCCGCCACCAGCTCCGGGAAGCGCTCGAGCACCTCCGGGAATAGTCCGAAGACAGCCCGAACCCAGGACTTGGCCCCCCGGCTGAAACCGAATTGAAACCCCCGCCGTACGCACCACCAGGAGATACCCAATGCAGCATCGCCACCTACTGCCCAATGAGCTCGACCTGCTCGTCGATGGGGACACCGGCTTCGGCCTGGCGCCCCTGAAGACGCACGTCGAGTCCTGCCCCGAGTGCTACGCACGGCTCTCGGAGCTGCAGGCCATCGTCGGGCAGCTCGATGCCCTGCCCCACTTCGCCCCGCGGCACGGCTTCGCCGACCGCGTGATGACCAACGTCCAGGTGATCGAACCTTGGCACGTCGCGCTGGCCGAGTCTGCCAAGCGGTTCGTGCCGGAGAGCACCGGGATGCGGGTGTTGGCGGCGACGGGCGCTGGGCTGGCGGCCACGACGATCTCGTGTGGCGCGCTGTGGATGGCCTTCAAGGCCAATCTCCTGGGCTGGAGCGCCGGCGCGGCGCTCGAGCAGGGCGGTCGTGGGTCCTGGGGCAGCGTCGCTGCCGCGGTCCGCACGATGGCAGGGGCGCTCGGCGATGGCACGACCATCGCGGCTGGTGCAGCGGCCCTCGCCGGGACGGCCATCGTGGCCGTGCTCGCCTTCCGCCGGCTGGCAGCGGCGGCCCGCGCGAATCGGGGCTGACCCGATGCGCTTCCTCCGCCTCATCCTCGCGACCCTGGCCCTCGGCCCGGCCGCGCTGTCCGCGCAGGTGTCCAGCGCGGCCCTCGATGACTCCACGCGCCACGCCCTGAACGCCATCGGCCTCTCGGCGGACGGTCTGCAGCTGCGCGCCGAACTCACGTACGACGACACCGCGCTCGTCGCCGCTGGCGACACCGTGCGCGGCCCCGTCGTCGTGATCCGCGGCGACGCCGACGTCCGCGGCACGGTGTTCGGCAACGTGACCGCCCTCTTCGGCGACGTGATCGTGCGCGAAGGCGCGGACGTCCACGGTTCGGCAACGGCGTGGCGCGGCCGCGTGGTGGTTGAGGGCGGGCGGGTGCGCGGCGCCATCGGCGCGCGCCCTGCGGCCGAAGCCGTGGTCGCCAAGCCGCCGCGCACGCGTGCGCAGGCCCTCACGCTGGCGGCGGGTTGGGCGGCGATGGTGCTCGTCCTCGGACTCATCGCGCTCGTCGTCTCCGGCCGGCAGCTGGACGAGACGGTGCGCACGCTGGAGCAGGACTTCGCCAAGGCCTTTGCCATCGGCGTTGCCGCCGAGTTGGGCTTCCTGCCCCTGCTGCTCCTCAGCGTCGCCGCATTGACCGTGACGCTGGTCGGCATCCTGCTGATTCCGTTCGTGCTCGTCGCCGCGCCGATCGCGCTGACCGGCGCCGTGACGCTCGGCTGGCTGGCCGTCGCGTTGATGGTCGGACGTGCCGTGTTCCGCAGCGCGTCAAGCAACGACCGCGGTGCGCTGCTCCGGGCGATGGTGCCCGGTGCGCTGGTGCTGTTCGCGCCCTGGTTCGTCGCGGCGCTGCTGCAGGAGTCGGGCAATGCCGCGGTGATTGCGCGAGCGGCGGCCGTTGCAGTCGCGTGGGTGGCGGCGACGGCGGGCTTCGGTGCGGTGATTCTCTCGCGTACGGGCCGTCGGAAGGCCCCGCGGCCGGCGGCCGCCGCGACCGGCTGGCAGACGCCGACGCCGATCGCCGGCGTGGCGACAGCGCGCCGTCCTGTCCCGGCCCGTCCGGAGACGACGCCGAAGTGATCGACCGCCGGTAGGACAGCGCGGCGAATCACCCGCGGAGTTCTACCACGTGGGCACCGCGGCGTAATCCGCCGCGGTCGCCACCGCAGGGTTGAGCCACTCGATGACCGCCGCCCAGCCGAGCGACTCGGGATCGAACTTGAGATAGCCCGGCACCACCGCCAGCACGTGGAAGCCGCGGTTGATCTGGAACGAGAGCGTGGGGTCGCGCAGCGAGCGCCGCACGACGCGCCGCACGTATTCCTCGGCGCTCATCCGATCGGCGTACTTGTGGTA
>CAZYQM010000253.1:0-272 GCA_964649965.1 uncultured Gemmatimonas sp. | reverse complement strand
TCGGTGAACTCCTTCCACGGCGCATCCATCGCGTAGTCGTCCCAGAAGACGATGAGGCTCGCCGCGTAGCCGACGATCTCGTGGCCGCGGTCCGCCGCCACGAGCTGCCCCTCGGGGAAGATCTCGAGGTGGCGCGCCAGTTGCGTGGCGGACCACGGCGGGGAGCCCGGATACGTCCGCTCGCAGAGCGCGACGATGCCCGGGAAATCCTCCGGCTGCACCGGCCGCACCTTCACGTAGCGCCGCCGCGGCGGCACGTCCGGGCTCACGCT
>CAZYQM010000252.1:2538-2803 GCA_964649965.1 uncultured Gemmatimonas sp. | reverse complement strand
GGCTGCGCCCCCCCGGTGCACTGAACGAGCGGGCTGCGCCCGAGCCGCGCGCTATCTTCACCGGATACCCCACGCCACCCGAGAACCCGCCTATGCACGCCGCCCTGCTGCACACGCACAACCTCCTCCGCTGGTTCGTCCTCGCGCTCGGCGTGCTCGCCATCGTGCGCACCGCGCAGGGACTCGGCGGAGCCAAGCCCTTCACCGCCGCGCGCAAGTCGCTGGCGAAGTTTATGGGCACGGTTCATCTCCAGCTGCTCATGGG
>CAZYQM010000252.1:0-2528 GCA_964649965.1 uncultured Gemmatimonas sp. | reverse complement strand
ATCGGCCTGCTGCTGCTGATGAACAGCCCCATCGTCCACGCCGCGATGCGCGATATGGAGGCCACGATGGCCGACCGCGCGCTGCGACAGGTCGTCGTCGAGCACCCGACGCTGATGGTGCTGGCCGCCATCCTCATCACCATCGGCAGCATCGTCGCCAAGAACCGCGCGACGGACGCCGCCAAGCACAAGCTCGGGCTCACGTTCGCCGTGCTCACGATGGTCGTGATCCTGGCGGGGATTCCGTGGCAGCGGGCCCTCTTCCCCGGGATGAACTAACTGCCGCTGTAAGCTGTGAGCTGTAAGCTGGAAGGGGCCAATCAAGGTCGACTCGCGCCTCTTACCGCTTAGGGCTTACAGCCTAGAGCTGCTCGCAACGATGGCGTCCTTCGACCTCAAGGCCCCCTTCTCCCCCGCCGGCGACCAACCGCGCGCCATCGCGGAGCTGGTCGCCGGCCTGAAGCGCGGCGACCGCTTCCAGACGCTGCTCGGCGTCACGGGCTCGGGCAAGACGATGACGATGGCCAACGTCATCGCGCAGTGGGGGCGGCCGGCGCTGGTGCTCTCGCACAACAAGACGCTGGCGGCGCAGCTCTACGGCGAGATCAAGGGCTTCTTCCCGAACAACGCCGTCGAGTACTTCGTCTCGTACTACGACTACTACCAGCCGGAAGCCTACGTGCCGGCCTCGGACACGTACATCGAGAAGGACTCCTCGATCAACGAGGACATCGACCGGCTGCGCCTGCGCGCGACCTCGTCGCTGATGGAGCGCGACGACGTCATCATCGTCGCGACGGTCTCGGCGATCTACGGCCTCGGCGATCCCGAGACCTACCGCGCCAATATGGTGCAGATGCACGTCGGGCAGACCATCGCCCGCGATGATATCCTCAAGGCGCTGGTGGCGATCCAGTACGGGCGCAATGACGTCGCGTTCGAACGCGGTACCTTCCGCGTGCGCGGTGACACGGTGGAGATCCTGCCCGCCTACGAGGAGCAGGGCGTGCGCATCGAGATGTTCGGCGACGAGATCGAGAAGATCAGCAAGATCGATCCGCTCACCGGCCAGACCATCGCGTCGCTGCAGCGCACGGCCATCTACCCGGCCAAGCACTTCGTCACCGATCGCCCGACGATCAAGCGCGCGGTGCAGGAGATCCGCGCGGAGTTGGTCGATCGCCTGAAGGTCCTGAAGGAGGCGGGCAAGCTGCTCGAGGCGCAGCGTCTGGAAAGCCGCACGAACTTCGACATCGAGATGCTGCTCGAGATCGGCACCTGCCCGGGCATCGAGAACTACTCGCGCATCATCGCGGGGCGTCCGCCGGGCGCGCGGCCGGCCGTGCTGTTCGACTACTTCCCCGACGACTTCCTCGTCGTCGTGGACGAGTCGCACGTGACGCTGTCGCAGATCGGCGGGATGTTCAACGGCGACCGCGCGCGCAAGACGACGCTGGTCGAGTACGGCTTCCGCCTGCCCAGCGCGCTCGACAACCGCCCGCTGATGTTCGACGAGTTCCTTGGCCTCACGCCGCGGGCCATCAACGTCAGCGCGACGCCGGGAGACCTCGAGCTCAAGCTCAGCGAGGGCGTCGTCGTCGAGCAGATCATCCGACCGACGGGCCTCATCGATCCGACCATCGAGATCCGGCCGGTGAAGGGGCAGGTAGACGACCTGCTGCACGAGATCCGCCTGCGCGAACGCAAGGGCGAGCGTGTGCTCGTCACGACGCTCACCAAGCGGATGGCCGAGGACCTCTCGGACTACCTCGCGCAGGTCGGCGTGCGCGTGCGCTATATGCACGCGGACATCGACACCATCGAGCGGATGGAGATCGTGCGCGGCCTGCGGCTCGGCGAGTTCGACGTGCTCATCGGCATCAACCTGCTGCGCGAGGGGCTCGACCTTCCGGAAGTCTCGCTGGTGGCGATCCTCGACGCGGACCAGGAAGGCTTCCTGCGCTCAGACCGCTCGCTGATCCAGACCGTCGGCCGCGCGGCGCGCCACGTGGACGGCCGTGCGATCTTCTACGCCGACCGCATCACCGGTTCGATGCAGCGCTGCCTCGACGAGACCTCGCGGCGTCGCGCGGTGCAGGAGGCGTTCAACAAGGAGCACGGCATCACGCCGGCGGGCGTGCAGAAGTCACTGGACCAGGTGCGCTTCTCGACGCGCGTGGCCGATGCGCGCGAGGGCAGCGAGGCCCGCGAGGACGCACGCACGCGCGGCAAGAAGCAGAAGAAGGTGGCCGAAGCGCAGCGCGCCTACGGCACGGACGACCTGCCGGGCCTCGTGCAGAAGCTCGAGGAGGAGATGCGCAGCGCCGCGAAGAACCTCGACTTCGAGACCGCCGCGCGCCTGCGCGACGAGCTTTTCGACCTCAAGGCGGCGATGGGCGACACCACCGCGAAGGGCGGACGTGCCCGTCGCTGAGCTCACGTTGCCCGAGATGCACGACTGGGCCCGCAAGTTCGGCAGCGGGCTCGCGGCGCCTGCGGTGGTCACGCTGCGCGGCGACCTCGGCGCG
>CAZYQM010000251.1:636-2868 GCA_964649965.1 uncultured Gemmatimonas sp. | reverse complement strand
GACGCCGAGCAGCAGGGCGAGGGCCCAAGTCAGCACGCAGGAAGTCTAGTCAGCGCGGAGGCGCGACAGGAGTCGCGGCGCGCGAAAATCCGTCGTGCACGTCACGCGGTCCTGCTCCACCCCGCGCCGCCGATCCGGCGCGCGCCGCTCAGTTGCCGAGCGCGCGGACGATGCCCGCCGGCTGCTCCAGCGCGAAGCTCACGCCGTCGCGAATCGCCTCGAACTGGGCGAGCGCGCTGCCCGTGAGCGCCGGGCCCGCCTCAGCCGTGGCCAGCGCACGGCGCGGGTCGCGGTGCACGCCGCCGATCAGCACCTCGAAGTGCAGGTGCGGGGCCGTCGAGAGACCCGTGGAGCCCACATAGGCGATGTTCTCGCCGATCGAGACGCGCACGCCGCGCCGGATGCCCTTGGCGAAGCCGCGCAGGTGCGCGTAGCGCGTCACCATCCCGTTGATGTGGCGCAGTTCGACCACGTTGCCGTAGCCGCCGCGCACACCGGCGAAGATCACCGTGCCGTCACCGATCGCGCGGACCGGCGTACCGGCGTTGGCGGCGTAGTCCATCCCCTGGTGGGCGCGCATCGTCCCGAGGATCGGGTGACGACGGCGGCCGAACACGCTGGAAATGCGGCGGAACGACAGCGGCGCGCGCAGGAAGGCCGCGGCCAGCGAGCGACCGCGTTCGTCGTAGTAGCGCACGCGCCCGTCGGCCTGCACCATCCGGTAAGCCTGGATCTCCGTGCCCGCGCGCTGCAGGCCGGCGGCGATCACCGTGCCGACCTTCATCGTGCCATCGGGCGCGATGAGCCGCTCGAACAAGGCGCGCACCTGGTCGCCCTGCTGCAGCTCCCGCGACATATCGATCTTGTATTCGTAGATGTCGGCGATGGCCCAAGCGAGTTCGTCGCGCGAGCGGCCGACGAGCACCGAATCCGCGCCTTCGCCGATGGCCTGGTACAGGTGTTCACGCACCGTGCCGCGGATGAGCACCGTGTCCACGGTCCACGGCAGCACTTCTTCGGTGGCCGCCCACGAGTCGCCGTTGCGGGCGACGCGCATAATCCGGTCCACCGCGAGGCGGAAGCGGATCTCCTGCGGACGGCTATCGGTGGTGTCGCCGCGCAGCTCGACGGGCATCCCCGCCGGAATGCGCCGCGGATCGAGCGGCGTCGCGCGCACCACGTTCGTCGCTTCGGTGTTCGTGAGGCCGCGTCGCGCGAGCAGGCCGGTCAGCGTCTCGCCGCGGCCGAGCGTGTCGTGCTGCGTCCAGGGCTGCAGGTCGGGCTCGGCCATATCGCCGAACAGCACCCGCGGGTCGCCGAACTGCGGTGTGGGCAGGCGCAGCGCGGCGACCGCGAGACCCGCGACCACCGCGCCGAACAGGAGCCGCGTCGCGCGCGGGCTCAATCCATCTGTCTCCGAATGAACGTCGGGATCTCGAGGTCGCTGAGATCCTCTAACGGACGCGCCGTGGACGGCCGCGGCTTGGACGCCGGCACGGCGTTGCCCGCGGCCGCACCCGGCACCGCCGGACGCGGCGTACGCGCCGCCGGATCGAGCGGGATGATCGGCGTGCCGCCAGACGACGCGCGGCTGCCGATGATCGGCGCCTGCGCCGCGGCGCGACGGCTGAAGCCCGTGGCGATCACCGTCACGCGCACCTCGCCCTGCATCGCCGGCTCGTGCACCGCGCCGAAGATGATCTCGGCGTCCTCGCCGACTGCTTCCTTCACCGCATCGGAGACCGTGTACACGTCGCCGAGGCTCATCTCCTGGCCGCCCGCGATGTTGATCAGCACGCCGCGCGCGCCGGCGATCGAGACGCTGTCGAGCAGCGGGCTCTCGATGGCCATCTTCACCGCGTCCATCGCGCCGTTCTCGCCGCGACCCACGCCGGTGCCCATAATCGCCGAGCCGCCGTCCTTCATCACGGTGCGCACGTCGGCGAAGTCCACGTTGACGAGGCCCGCCTTGGTGATCACGCCGGAGATGCCGCCCGTCGCGTGCAGCAGCACCTCGTCGGCCTTCTTGAGCGCGTCCTGGAACGGGATCCCCTTGCCCACCACGGCGAGCAGCCGCTCGTTGGGCACGACGATCATCGTGTCCACGTGCTTGGACATCTCGGTGATGCCCTCGTCGGCCTGGCGCATCCGCTTGCGGCCTTCGAAGAGGAAGGGCTTGGTGACGATCCCGACGGTGAGCGAACCCTGCTCGCGCGCGAGCTCGCAGACGAT
>CAZYQM010000251.1:0-626 GCA_964649965.1 uncultured Gemmatimonas sp. | reverse complement strand
GACGCCCGATTTCCGGGCGGGCGCCGGCGCCGAGGCCACGCGTGAGCTTCTTGCCGATCTGGATCTTCACGTCCGACTTCGAGTTGAGCAGCGCCTGGGCGTCGGTGTTCACGGAGATGAACTCCACGCCGTCGAGCTGCTCCTCGATCATCCGGTTGACCGCATTGCCGCCGCCACCGCCGACGCCGACGACCTTCATCTTGGCGTGCTGGGCGTTCTGTTCTTCGAATTCGAAGAGGGACATTGTCAGACCTGGGACGGATGACGGATGGCAGGCGTTCGGTCGGCGCGCACCGACCACGGACAGGCTCGGAAATATAGCGCGCCCGGAGACGGGCTTACAGGCGATGGACGAGCGAAGCGCCTGCCGGGAAACGTATGGGCTCGGCTCCGCAATCCACCCGTCGCGCGCTCCGGAAATATTTGTGATTGACCGTAAACGGCTTCACCACGAAGGCACGAAGGGCCCCGCAACAAGACCTCGGGCCCGCGACCCCAGGAAGCATTGCTTCCTTGGCGTTGCGGGCCCGACCGAATGTCGCGGCTCCCTTCGTGCCTTCTATGTCGATTCGACGGTATGTTCGTGGGACAAGGGTGCGGGGCGAGCCCGGTCGTGCCTCGGTTCG
>CAZYQM010000250.1:0-2897 GCA_964649965.1 uncultured Gemmatimonas sp. | reverse complement strand
TTTGGGATGCCGGTCGCGCTGGAGGAGATTCGCGCCTTGCTTCGCGACCGTGGTGCCGCATTGATCGAGGACGCCGCACAAGGAAGCGGCGCACGCATCGGCGCGACGCCGGTCGGCCGCTTCGGCGATCTCAGCATCCTGAGCTTCGGCCGTGGCAAGGGATGGACTGGTGGCGGCGGCGGTGCACTGCTGGTCACGGAGGAGTGGGCGTCCGCCGCCGAGGATGCGTGGCGCGCCATCGGCGAGTCGGACGCCAGTACGCTCATCCTGGCGATCAAGAACGTCGCCCAGTGGTCGCTAGCCCGACCGGGCCTCTACAGCCTGCCGAGCGCGATTCCGGCACTTCGGCTCGGCGAGACGGTCTATCACGCACCGAGCGCGCCCACGCGTATGGCGACCGCCACGGCGCGCACATTGCTCAACACGCGTGCCGCAACCGTGCAGGAGATTGCCATCCGTCGTGCACAGGCGGAACGGCTAGACCGTGCCCTGGCGCGCGTGGCCCCGAACGCTCACATCGCTCCCGTCCACGGCACGACGCCGGGCTGGCTGCGACTTCCCGTGCTGATACCGGAGGGCACACCCCCGTCGCGCCACGAGGCCGCGACGCTCGGCATACTGCCGTCCTATCCCATCTCACTGGCGGACCTTCCGGAACTGAAGAGCCAGCTACTCACTACACCAGTGCTTGCGGGTGCGCGCGCGTTGGCCGCGAGACTCTGGACCGTCCCGACCCACGGCGCCCTCACGGGCCACGACCTCGACCGCATCGAGCGCTGGATGGCGAGCGCGCTTACGGAATCCCGCGCACGATAGGCGGACCGAGCACTTGCGCGAGGGGCAGCGGCAGTCGCTGCCAGACGCGCACCGCTAGGCGGAACTTCGCGGAATCCGGCGACGGCGTGCTCGCCGCGCCCGACGAACGTCCCGCATACCACCACAGGGCTTCATCCGCCGCACCCCACTGGAGCTTGAACCTGTGGGTTGCGCTGCCGGGCGTGCAGCGACCGAAGTTGAATCGGCCGAGGCCTTCTTGCGCCGCGCGTTCAATCAGCGCCCAGTACACCGCCATATTCGGGCTCAACCGATTGTACGCCCGCAACGCCGACGCCCAGGTGATCTCGAACTCACCGGGCCAGCGGAAACCCGCCCCGGCGGCAATCGGCTTGCCGTCGTGCCACGCCGTGGCGAACCACGCATCGTCACCGAAGGCGTCGGCGATCGCTCGGAAGAAGCGTCGCGGCTGCGCGGGCGTTCCGAGGTCGCGCATATGCTCGGCGAACACGTCGTAGAACGCGTCCACCTGGTCGGCGCCCATCCGTACCGTGACGCCGTCCTTGCCCGGCCTGCGAATCTGCGAGCGCAGCTTCGCCTTGAATCGCCCGAACACCGCTTCGGCGCCGCCCTCGAGCGGCAGCTCCACGGTGATCTTGCGATGCGACACGGGAAAGTCGAGCGGCAGCGCACGGGCCGAGCGCATCTCGAGCAGCTTCGCACCGTCGCGCGCCGCCATCGCATCGGCGGCTTCCGCGAGGGCGACGATGGCTGCGTCTTCGCCGAGCGGGCCACCGTAGTTCACGAACGGCATCGAGACGAGGAAGTGTCCGAACAGGCGGCTGCGCTGGCGCACCAACGGCAGGATGCCGCGCAGTGCGCCACTCGCGTCGCGCGCGGCGAGGAATGGCGTCTCGAGGCTATGCGCGCGCTGCAGCACGTCGCGCCACGCGTACCGGTGGAACGCGGTCCATCCCGATTGCCGCTGACCGAAGCCATCCCACTCGGCGGCATCGCCTGTGTACGGCCCGACGCGCAGTGCGCTTGTCGTCACTTCGTTCACCGGCGCGCTCACGCGGGCAAGACCTGCGGCAGCGCGTCGCGGATCGCGGTGAAGCGAAAGCGGCTGAGCAAGGCGTCGAGGCGCTTGAAGACGCCAGCCTGCCCCGCGTAGTGACGGATCCGCGTGAGCAGCGGCACGTCGAAGCGCGGCTGATCGGGATCCCACTCCCAGGGATGGATGTAGAACGTGCCCGGCACGCCGCGGCGCTCGGCGTCGGCCAGCGCGCGATGCACAAGCAGGGGCGGCAGGATGCGGAAGTACGCACCGCCGGCAGCCGGCAAGGTGCGGCCCGCGACGCGCAACGTGGCGGGCGGGATCTCCGCGAGGCGTCCCGAGGGTCGGTCGATCCAATAGGGATCGCGCGACCCATCTACGTAGCCGTACCCGGCGCGCGCCACAGGAAAGAGCGAGGAATCGTAACGATGCCCTTCCTCGAGCAACACGTCGAGGGCCCATTCGCAGCCGCGCACGATGCTGAAGCTCGGTGCGCGGAAGCCGATCAGCGCTTCACCCGTGAGCGCCTCGATGATGTCCTTGGTCCGTCGCACCGATTCCCGGAAGTGCTCGGGCGTCTGGTGCGTGATGCGTTGGTGGTCGTAGGTGTGCGACGCGAGTTCGTGGCCCGCCGCCGCGATGCGGCGGATCAGCGCCGGATGACGCTCGGCGACCCAGCCGACCGTGAAGAACGTGCCGCGCGCCCCGTGCCGCTCGAGCAGGCCGAGCACCGCATCGGTGGCGGCCTCGACGCGCGAGGCGAACGACTCCCAGCGCGCCATCGGCGCGTAGGGCGCCAGCGCGACGACCTGGAAGTACTCCTCGACATCCACGGTGAAGAAGTGCCGTGGTCGTGCGTCGTTCGATGCCCCAGCGTTCACCGTGGCGTCAGGTCGAATGCGTTGCGCGGCCGCAGGGCCCAGGTGCCGGGCGTCAGCGGCACCAGCACGCCGACGAGGTCGAAGCGCTGCCCGGCATCCCACTGGCCGGCAACGAACGGTGGGCGGAACGCCGCATCGGCGAGTCGGTCGAGCAGCACCGTGAGCTGGCCCGAGCCGTCGTCCAC
>CAZYQM010000249.1:0-2921 GCA_964649965.1 uncultured Gemmatimonas sp. | reverse complement strand
GGAGGATGAGAGGAGCGAGGAGCGAGGGGAAGGCCTGAGGCCAGAGGCGGGAGGGCGAGAGGTCGCGAGGAGCGAGGTTCCTCACCCACTCGCGGCCTCCGACCTTCCACTCACGCCTCCAGCCTTCCCCTCGCTACTCGCTCCTCGGCCCCTCCGTCCTCGCTTTCCCACTAGCCGTCCGCACGCAAGCCACACAGATCGCCACCAGCTCGTTGCACTCCTCCACAAGCGGCTGAAGGTCGCGCGGCCGATATCCAGCGGATTGCACCATCTGCAGCCAGGACAGCGCCTCGCGCAGTTCCTTTGTGCAGACCTTGAGCTTGTAGATGTAGTCCCGCGACGAGACCGCCTCACGCGCCTCGGCGTAGTTGGCCGCCGGCGACGTCGCGGCGCGCGCGAGTTGGCGGAACGCGCTCTCCAGCATCGGCTCGCGTGGCGCACGGCGCACGACGGCGCAGACCCGTCCGCCGAAGCGAATCAGGCGATCAGCAAGGAGCGACGACTTTGATGCGCGAGTGTCCATCGAGCGAAGCTGCACCACCACCTCGCAGCTCCCGCATCAGATCAACGCACTCCGTAGCGAACAGTGCCGTCCCGGTGTCCGATCCGGTGTCCGATCCGGTGTCCGATCCGGTGTCCGATCCGTCGTCCCTCTCCCCTCCTCGCGACCTCTCCCCTCCCCCTTCGGCCTCCAGCCTCTCCCTCGCTCCTCGCTCCTCTCATCCTCCGTCCTATCTACACCGAACAGGCCTCATCCCAACCCTGTACGGTCGTCCCGCCTCCACCGTCATCACCGTATCCCACCGCGCCCCACCAAGCGTCCGCACCGAAATCCGAGCCTCCCCCGCCATCACCGGAAACTGCCTTAGCGTCCCACCGCCGATCGACCGTGCCCGCTCGCCGTTGATGCTCAGCGCGGCCCCGCGACAGTTGCTGCCGATGAACAAAGCCCCATACACCATCGCCCCCGGAATGCGCTGCGGAGGTCGCGTGGCGCGAACCGCCGTATCCGTGCCGGCATCACCGGCACGCTGCTGCGCCTGCGTCGCGCCGGAGCCGAAGCTCGCCCCGGCCCCGGCAGCAGCCGCGCGACGAATGCTATCGGCGCGGGCGCTGGAATCCACACGCTGCAAGGAGTCCGCCCGCGCGATCGAATCGCGCACGGCCTGCGCGGCCGCACGCTGGATCGCATCGAGTTCCTCGGGCGTCATCGCAGTGGCGCGCTCGGCGCCCGACGCGCCAGACGCGCCCGACGCCCCCGACGCGCTCGCGCCGCTGGAGCGACTCGCGCCAGCCGCGCCCACGTCCTCCGGTGCGCCCTGCCCCGACTGGCTGCGGGTCACGGCCCCCGTGTCGGCGGCGTCGCCGGTGGGGCCGAGCAACTGCTTGCGATAGCGGTTCACGAGGTCCGGCCGCAGCATCGCCGTGGCACCGGCGACGCCGAGGAGCAAGCCGAGCGCGATGAGCACCCAGGTGCGGCGCCGGTGCGAGACCGCCGCGGGTGGCGCGGCAGGTGGGGCCGCAGGCGGCGTATGCGCGGGATGTTCGGCGATCGGCGGCGGCGCCGCGGCCGCATCGCTGCGCGGCCGCACCGCCGGCACCGGGCTGATCGGCACGGAGATCTGCGGCTGCAGCATCGCCCCGCTCTGCGCGAGGTGCACGATCTGCGTGCGGATCTCCTGCTCCTGCGTCGCCGTGACGTGGCCGAAGGCCAGCACCGCATCTTCGAGCGTCGGGAAACGCTCGTTGGCTTCCTTGGCGAGCATCTTCGTGATGGCCGCCTGGATCTGCTCGGGGACGTCGGGCCGCAGCGCCTTCACGTCGGGGATCGGATCGAACAGATGCCCCTTCATCACCTCGCCGATGGTCGCGCCGGCGTACGGCTGGCGGCCGGTGAGCAGTTCGAAGGCGACGACGCCGAGCGCGTACTGGTCGGCCACGGCGGTGACGGGCAGGCCCTGGAACTGCTCGGGCGCCATATAGTACGGCGTGCCGATGATGGAGCCGGTCATCGTGAGGCCGTGCGCATCGTCGCGCTTCGCGATACCGAAGTCGGTGACGATGAGCCAGCCTTCCTTGTCGAGCATAAAGTTGGCGGGCTTCACGTCGCGATGCACGACGCCGCGCTGGTGCGCATAGTGCAACGCCTTGCCCGCCGCGACGACGACGCCCTTCACGAAGGCCACCGACTGCGCACCGCTCTCGCGCACGACGGAATCGAGCGCGCGCCCCTCGATGTACTTCATCACGAAGTAGGCGAGTTCGGGATCGTCGCCGACGGCGTGGATGCCGATGATGTTCGGATGGTTCAGCGACGCGGCGACCTTGGCCTCGCGGCGGAAGCGCTCGATGTTCTCCGGCGAGGTCGCCAGCGAGGGGTCGAGCACCTTGATCGCCACCTTGCGGTCCAGCGCGAGGTCCAGCGCGAGATAGACCGTCGCCATCCCGCCCTGCCCCAACTCGGCGTAGATGTCATAGCGCCCGAGCGTCGCCTGGCGGAGGCGCTCGAAGAGCTGGGAGGTGGGGAGGGAACTCACGGATGCAATATGCGACGGAGGACGTTGGGCTGGGCAGGGGCCGTCGCCACGACGAGCGGAATCGCATCGAGCCGTAGCGCGAAGCCGACATCCTCCGCATACCCCGCTTCGCGCAATGTGTTGGCGTGCGGCGCGTCACGTCCCAGCGCGACAAGGTCCATCGCGGGCTCCCTTCCCTCGAGCAGCGCCGCGAGCGCCGCGCCGCAGGCAGAATCCTCGGCGGACGGCTGCCCTTCACTCCCCGCGCACACGATGTCCACGTGACCTGCATCACGCGCCGAGCGAGCCACGGCGTCCGCCGCGTCCGCAGCGTCCGAGGAGAAAACCGCGCGAATCGCCTGCGCCGTCGCCGAGAGATTCACGAACCCCGCCACGAACACCCGC
>CAZYQM010000248.1:0-2943 GCA_964649965.1 uncultured Gemmatimonas sp. | reverse complement strand
GGCACGCGCTCGTAGTGCGAGTGCGCGACGAGGTTGAACACGTCCTCCTCCAAGTTGGCGCCTGTGCAACAAATGGCGTGCACCTTGCCGGCGCGGATCATCTCGGCGAGCGAGCGGCCGAGTTCTGCGGTGCGCATCGCGCCGGCGAGGGTGACGAGCATCTTGCCGCCGCCTTCGACGTGGCGGGCGTAGGCCTCGGCCGCATCCACGAGGGATGCGGCGTTGAAATGGCGGTAGTGCCGCGCGAGGAACGCGGAGACCGGGGCTGCGTGGGACTGGGTCATCGTCGGGTCCGGGCGCCGTCGGGAGAGCCACACCGGGGCGGGGACGCGCGACCAGCCACCGGGGGGACGCCCTACGGCCGCGGGAGCGCGGGCCGCCATCGGGGCATCGGGTGGCAGGGCGGGAATGATAACGATTCTCGCTCGGGAGACAAGCGGCGTCAGTCTCTGGACGACATCCCCGCGGCAGGGACGTTTCGGTAGCTTTCGGTATGTCCCAGACCGCTACCGATCGCGAAGTCGCCGAGCTCCAGCGCCGCATCAAGGCGCTCGCCAAGGAGCGCAACGCGGTGATCCTCGCGCACAACTACGAGCGCCCCGAAGTCCAGGACGTCGCCGACTACGTGGGCGACTCGCTGGGCCTGTCCCGCGAGGCCGCGAAGACCGACGCCGACGTGATCGTCTTCTGCGGCGTGCACTTTATGGCCGAGACGGCGGCGATCCTCTCGCCGCACAAGACCGTGTTGCTGCCGGACCTCGCCGCCGGCTGCTCGCTGGCGAGCACGATCGACGCCGAGCAGCTGCGGGCGTGGAAGGCCGAGCATCCGGGTGCGGTGGTGGTGTCGTACGTGAACACCACGGCGGAGGTGAAGGCCGAGACCGACTACTGCTGCACGTCAGGCAACGCCGTCGAGGTGATCAATGCGATCCCGGCGGACAAGGAGATTCTCTTCCTGCCGGATATGTTCCTCGGCGCGCACGTGCGCCGCGTGACGGGGCGCGACAACATCCACGTGTGGATGGGCGAGTGCCACGTGCACGCGGGCATCGATCCCGAGAACATCCGCCTGCAGCGCAAGCTGCATCCCGATGCGGAGTTCCTGATCCATCCCGAGTGCGGTTGCGCGACGAGCGTCGTCGAGGCCGTGAGCGCCGGCGACGTGGATCCGGAGGGCGTGCACATCCTGAGCACGGAAGGGATGATCAACCGCCCGGGGCAGTCGGAGGCGAAGAGCTTCATCGTCGCGACGGAAGTGGGCATCCTGCACCGGTTGGAGCGCGCGTATCCGGGCAAGAAGTTCTACGCGGCGAACGAGCGCGCGAGCTGCGCGTATATGAAGGTCACGACGCTGCCGAAGATCCTCGGCGCGCTGGAGCGCCTCGAGCATCGCATCACGGTGCCGCCGGACATCGCGGCCAAGGCCAAGCTGGCCATCGACCGGATGGTGAGCATCGGTGGGTCGAAGGCGACGCCGCCGGGCCCCGGCGTGGATCCGGGCGAGTGATGCCACAGGGCGCGGCGGCGGACTTTCCGTTGCGCGAGGACGCGTTGCAGGCGCTCGTGCGCGCCGCGCTCGAGGAGGATCGTGCCTTCGAGGACGTGACGACGTTGGCGACGGTGACGCCGGGCCATCGTGCCCGCGCCGATCTCGTGGCCAGGCGCGAGGGCGTGATCGCCGGCGTGCCGTTGGCCGTCGCGGCGTTCCAACTGCTCGACCCGCACGTCGAGGTGCGCGTGGACGCGCCGGACGGGCGCGCGGTGCGCAAGGGCGACAAGATCCTGCATCTCTCCGGCTCGGCTCGCGGCCTGCTCTCGGCGGAGCGCGTGGCGCTCAACTTCGCGCAGCGGCTCTCCGGCGTGGCGACGCTCACGGCGCAGTACGTGAAGGCCGTCGCGGGCACGAAGGCGCGGATCCTCGACACGCGGAAGACCACGCCGGGCTGGCGGCATCTCGAGAAGTACGCGGTGACCTGCGGCGGCGGGACGAACCACCGCGCGACGCTGGCCGACGCGGTGCTGATCAAGGACAACCACATCGCGGCCTGTGGCGGTGACATCGCCGTCGCGGTGCAGCGGGCCCGTGACTTCGCGCCCAAGGGGATGCTGGTGCAGGTCGAATGCGACACGGTGGCCCAGGTGCGGGCGGCGCTTGCGGCGGGCGCCGAGGCGTTGCTGCTCGACAATATGCCGAACCACGCGCTGCGCGAATGCGTTCAGTTGGCGCAGGGCAAGGCGTGGACCGAGGCGTCCGGCGGCGTGTCGCTGGAGTCGGTGCGGGGCATCGCCGAGTCCGGTGTTGACCGGATCTCGATCGGTGCGCTGACGCACTCGGCGCCGAGCTTGGACCTGGCTCTCGATTTCGAATAGGACGCCATCCGTCCCGACCTCACATCCCGCGTCCCGTGTCTGACTTGCTCGCTGCCCGCACCCAGATGGCCCTCAGTCTGGGCTTTCACATCATCTTCGCGGTAATCGGCATCGGGATGCCGGCGCTGATGGTGCTGGCGGAGCGGAAGTGGCTGAAGACGGGCAATCCCGTGTGGCTGGACCTCGCGAAGCGCTGGAGCAAGGGCACGGCGATCCTGTTCGCGGTGGGTGCGGTGAGCGGCACGGTGCTGTCGTTCGAGCTCGGGCTGCTGTGGCCGCGGTTTATGGAGTACGCGGGCGCGATCATCGGGATGCCGTTCTCGCTGGAGGGCTTCGCGTTCTTCACCGAGGCGATCTTCCTCGGCATCTATCTCTACGGCTGGACCAAGCTCTCGCCCAGGGCGCATTGGTGGGCCGGCGTGGCGGTGATGGTCAGTGGCACGGTGTCGGGCATCTTCGTCGTGTTCGCCAACGCCTGGATGAACGCGCCGGCCGGCTTCGAGATCGGGAACGGCGTTCCGACGAACATCGACCCGATCGCGGCGATGCTGAATCCGGCGTCGTTCCACCAGA
>CAZYQM010000247.1:0-2959 GCA_964649965.1 uncultured Gemmatimonas sp. | reverse complement strand
TTGCAGATCAGGTCGGCCGGCCCCCGGCCGGCCGAACACGCTCCCGTTACCAACTGCTCTTGATCACACCCGCCACGTCGCCCTTGAGCGCCAGCTCGCGGAAGCACAGGCGGCAGAGGGCGAACTTGCGCAGGTAGGCGCGCGGCCGGCCGCAGCGGCGGCACCGGTGCCTCTGGCGCGTCGAGAACTTCGGCGTCTTCTCTTCCCGGGCGATCTTCGCAGTGGTGGCCATGGTCTCAATTCGTCCTGAACGGCACGCCGATGAGCTGCAGGAGCTTGCGCGCCTCTTCGTCCGTCTTCGCGGTGGTGACCACCGAGATGTTCATCCCCCGCGTCTTCTCGACCTTCATGTAGTCGATCTCCGGGAACATCAGCTGGTCCTTCAGGCCCAGCGTGTAGTTGCCCCGGCCGTCGAATCCCTTCGGCGACACGCCCCGGAAGTCGCGCACGCGCGGCAGCGCGATCGACACCAGGCGATCGAGGAACTCGAACATCCGCTCGCCGCGCAGCGTGACCATCGATCCGACCGGCATGCCCTGGCGGACCTTGAAGGCCGCAATCGACTTCTTGGCGCGGGTCACGGCCGGCCGCTGGCCGACGATGCGCGCAAGGTCGTCCGACGCCGTGTCGATGACCTTCGCGTTCTGGGTCGCCTCGCCGAGCCCCATGTTGACCACGATCTTCCGGATCTTGGGGACGGCCATGATGTTCGTGTAGCCGAACTCCTTGCGGAGCGCCGGCACCACCTCGTTGAGGTACTTCTCGCGCAGGCGGTTCATTTGTCGACCACTCCCTCGCACTTGCGGCAGACACGCACCTTGCGGCCGTCGGCGAGCAGCCGCCGCCCGACCCGTGTCTTCTCGCCGCACTCCGGACACACCATCTGCACGTTCGACGCGTGGATCCCCGCCTCGCGCTCGACGATGCCGCCCTTGACGTTGCGTTGCGGGTTCGGCTTGGTGTGCCGCTTGATCAGGTTCACGCCCTCGACGGTCAGGCGGTTCTTCTCGGCGTCGACCTTGAGGACGCGCCCGCGCTTGCCGCGGTCGCGCCCGGCCAGCACCACCACGGTGTCGTTGCGGCGGATCGGACTCTGTAAACGGGACATAACGCTCTTCCCAGTCGCTTCGGACCTGCTCTTGGCCGCCCCGGGGCGCCTCAGAGCACCTCCGGCGCCAGCGAGATGATCTTCATGAACTTGCGCTCGCGCAGCTCGCGCGCCACCGGCCCGAACACGCGCGTGCCGATGGGTTCGCCGTCGTCCTTCACGAGCACCGCGGCGTTGCGGTCGAACCGGATGTAGCTGCCGTCCCGGCGCCGGTGCTCCTTGCGCGTCCGCACGATGACGGCCTTCACCACCTGCCCCTTCTTCACGTTGGAGTCGGGCGTCGCTTCCTTCACCGAGGCCGTCACGATGTCGCCCAGCCGCGCGTAGCGCCCGGTCGAGCCGCCGATCGGATTGATCACCGAGAGCTTCCTCGCGCCGGAGTTGTCGGCCACGTCGAGAATCGATCGCATCTGGATCATGGCAGCCTCCTAGATCTCCGCGGCCCGCTCGACGATCCGCGTGACCACCCAGCGCTTCTGCCGGCTCATCGGCCGGCCTTCCACGATGGCGACGCGATCGCCCACCTTGGCGGCATCGGCTTCGTCGTGCGCCATGAAGCGTCGGGTCCGCCGCTCGGTCTTGCCGTAGAGACCGTGGCGTACCTGCCGCTCGACGGCGACCACCACGCTCTTCTGCATCTTGTCGCTCACCACGACGCCGAGGATTTCAGCTTTTCCAGGCATGATCCGTTGTCACTGACTCGGTGCCGGCCGCCCGCGGGCGCCGGTCCTACGCGTTGATCTCTCCGGCCGTCGCGGTCGCCTTCTCGCGAATCAGCGTCTTCACCCGGGCCAGCTCGCGTCGCGTCGTCCGCAGCTTCAGGGGCGCGTCGAGCTGGCCCAGCGCCTTCTGCAGCTTCATCCGGAAGATCGTCTCCTCGAGGTCGTGCTCGCGCTGGCGCAGGTCCTCGACCCCCAGCTCGCGCAACTCGGCCACCTTCGCCATCACCCACGCTCCTCTGCGAACCGCGTCGCGAACCGGGTCTTGATGGGCAGCTTCGCGGCCGCGAGCTGCATGGCCCGGCGCGCCTCGACCTCGGCCACCCCTTCCATCTCGAAGAGGATGCGGCCGGGCTTGATGACGGCCACCCATTCCTCCGGCGCGCCCTTGCCCTTGCCCATGCGCGTTTCCTGCGGCTTCTTCGTGATCGGCTTGTCGGGGAACACCCGGATCCAGATCTTGCCGCCACGCTTGACGAAGCGCGTCATGGCCACGCGGGCCGCCTCGATCTGCCGCGCCGTGAGCCAGCACGGCTCGAGCGCCTTCAACCCGAAGTCGCCGAAAGACACGTCGGAGCCGCGCCAGGCCTTGCCAGCCATGCGCCCCCGCTGCTGCTTCCGGAACTTCACCTTCTTCGGCATCAACATGGGAGAAACCCCGTCTCGCTACCCCGCCACCGTCCAACCGGCGGCCCCGTCGCTCCGCCGCGCCCGGCTACCCTCGCGCGCCCACCGCGCGACGCGGCGCACGGTAATCCTCTTCGCGGCCCACCCGCGGCGTGAGGCGTTCGCCCTTGTAGAGCCATACCTTGACGCCGATCCGGCCGTAGGTCGTGCTCGCCTCGGCAAAGCCGTAGTCGATGTCGGCCCGGAGCGTCTGCAGGGGCAGCTGCCCGTGCAGGTACCACTCGGACCGCGCGATCTCGGCGCCGTTGAGCCGCCCCGACACGCGCACCTTGATCCCGCGCGCCCCGAACCGCAGCGCCGCCTCGACGGCCTTGCGCATCGCCCGGCGGAACGCGACGCGCTTCTCGAGCTGCGTCGCCACCGACTCGGAAATCAGCTGCGCGTCGAGCTCCGGCTTCTGGATCTCCTGGATGTTGATGAAGACGTCGCGCTGGGTCCGCCGCTG
>CAZYQM010000246.1:0-2971 GCA_964649965.1 uncultured Gemmatimonas sp. | reverse complement strand
CGGACCTCGACATCGCGGTCTCGACCGAAGTCACGGCCGACGTCGAGGCGATGGGTGCCATCACGATTCCGGCTCGCAAGCTCAGCGAGATCGCGCGCGAGCTGCCGCCGTCGCCGGTGCGCGTCTCCTCCACGGGCGACCAGCGCATCACGCTCGAGTGCGGACGCTCGAAGTTCAAGCTGCTCGGCTTGCCGAAGTCGGAGTTCCCGAGCTTCCCCGCGGTGCAGTTCGAGAAGGCGGTGCGGGTGCCGTCCGGCGACCTCCAGAAGCTCATCGGCCACACGGCCTTCGCCGCGAGCACGGAAGAGAGCCGACCGATCCTCAACGGCGTGCTCTGGGAGCTGCGGCCGGACGCGATGCGGATGGTCGCGACCAACGGCCACCGTCTCGCGAAGATGGAAGTGCCGGTGAAGGCGGGCCAGAAGGCCGATCTCATCATCCCACCGAAGGCGCTCGAGCAGATTCGTCGCCTGTTCCCCGCGGAGGAAGAACTCGAGGTCGCGCAGGGCGAGAACCACCTCGGCTTCCGCTCGCCGTTCACCTCGGTGTACACGCGCCTCATCGAGGGGCCATACCCGGGCTACGAGCAGGTCATCCCGAAGGACAACGACAAGTACGCCATCGTGGATCGCGCGGCGCTGATCAGCGCGCTGCGCCGGATGAGCGTCGTCGCGTCGGACCAGACGCATCGCATCCGTCTCTCCTTCAACGCCGGGATGCTCAAATTCTCGGTGAGCACGCCGGACCTCGGTGAAGCCCAGGACGAGCTGCCGATTCGCTACGAAGGCGACCCGCTCGACATCGGCTTCAACGCGGCCTACCTGCTCGAGATCCTCCGCTACCTGCCCACCGACGAAGTGCGGATGACCTTCCGCGCGCCGGAGCGCGCGAGCACGATCGAGCCCGAAGGCTGGTCGGACGCCGCGAAGTACCTCTGCCTGCTGATGCCGCTGCGCCTGGTCGATTGAGCGGGGCCTGGCGCCGCTAGGGCGCGCGGATGACGAGGGCGCCGTGTTGCACGAGCTGTTGCGTGCGCCGGCGCCCTTGGAGTTCCAGGCGGAGTTCCGACGTCCCGGAGCCGGAGACGATCGCCGCGCCGTCCACGGCGAGCAGCAAGGTCGCGCGCGCTTGCCCGGTGCCGCTCACCGTGACGGAATCGCCGAACTGTTGACCGCGGCCGTCGAGCGTCGTGGACGTCTCGCGCAGCACGCGAATGACAAGCCGGCCATCGCTGACATCGGCGCCTTCGACCTGATAGCTCCGCACGCTGCGGATCGCGAGCGGGATGCCGTCGCGGCAGAGCGCGTACTCCGAGCTGTCGCGCCACCGCGTGCCGACGGCGAGCCGCGCGGGTGGCGCCAGCCAGGTCTCGCGTAGCGCCTGCACCACCGCGGCGCGCGGGCTGCACGCGGTGTCCGCCGGCATCGTGAACGACGGCTGTGCCTCCGGCTGCTGCTGCACGGCGACGAAGGACACGGGCATCGGCGGATCGACGACCGGACGCCAGCTTGAGTCCGCGCCGATGATGATCGCGAAGTCGCGCACCATTCCCACGATGCGCGGCGGGGCCGCGTCCGGCATCGCCGACCATTCGAGCAGCGTCTGGCTCGCGAGGGTATCCTCGAGGACCGCCGTGTCCACCTGCGAGCGCAGCACGGCGCTCAGCGTGACGACCTGCGTCCGCGGACGCCCGGGGTTGCGCAGCATCCACGGCCCCGCGAGCGAGTCTCGCGCCGCCGCCGCCGCGCCGGCGCGACTCGGGACCGATCGCGGACCGGAGGCCGTCGCGCTGCAGCTCGCGAGAATCCACGTTGCCAGGATCACGAGACCGATGCGCATCGCCGAAGGATACATCACGATGCACGACGGGGGCGAGCGCGCGTGGCGCCTGCCCCCGTCGGTCCTGCGATGGTCCCGTCTATAAGCCGGGTTCTGTCGGCGCGTTGCCGCGCCGGACGATCATTCCTCTCGGCGTACGCTCGCGCGCACGCTCTAGCAGCCAACCCGCGGCGTCTTCTTCGCAGAGGACTGCTGCTCGCCGCCTATTTGGCCTTGCTCCCGCTGGGGTTTGCCGTGCCGCCGACGTTACCGCCGGCGCGGTGGGCTCTTACCCCACCATTTCACCCTTACCTCCGGTTGCCCGAAGGCGGTTTGCTTTCTGTTGCACTGTCCGTCACGTCGCGCCGCTTTCGCGCCGCTGCGTGCCCAGGCGTTACCTGGCAGCGTGTCCAAGGAGCCCGGACTTTCCTCGGCGCTGCCGAAACAGCGACGCGATCGTCCGACGGGACCTCGCCGGGAAATCTAACGCGGAGATGGTGACGCCCGCCCGCCCGGCGTGCCGAGCCGATGACGAGGTGATGACCGCCCGCGCGCAGCGTGCACGCGTCGGACGGCACTCCCACCCCGCATTTCCCGGAGGAACGATGAGCGCGTCGCTACCCACCCTGCAGGCTCCTGTCGTCACCGTGCTCGACCCCGACGAACGCGCGCGCGTGGACGCCGCGGGCGAAGGGCTCTATCGCGCCATCCACCGCGACACCGTCGCCGACGCGCTGGAGGATCTCAAGAAGGGCCGGGTCGGCGCCATCCTGCTCGGTGTGGTGCGCTGCGGCCAGCAACTCGACCGCCGCGTTGCGGCCGTGGTGCGCGAGTTCCCCACTGTGCCCACGGTTGCGCTGCTCGGCGCCGAACCGCCGAGCGCGGATGCGCTGCTGCGCATCGGCAACGCCGGCATCACGCGCCTCGTGGACGTGCGCGTCCCTGCCGGCTGGAGCCAGCTCCGCCGCATCCTCGCCGCGGAGGCGATGCGCGCGGCGGACCGCATCGCGCTCGCCCGCATCCGCGAGGAGCTGGATCCCGTCCCCGACGAGACCTGGCAGTTCTTCGAAGCGCTCTTTGCGGCCAGCGCCCGCAACGACACGGTCCAGGCGCTGGCGCTGCGGATGCAGGTGCTGCCGAGCACGATGATGAG
>CAZYQM010000245.1:1328-3000 GCA_964649965.1 uncultured Gemmatimonas sp. | reverse complement strand
ACGCAGGGCAACGGCCACTACTCGTGGTGGAGCCAGCGCGCCAACTGCCGCGCGCGGAACGTCGGCTGGAGAATCGACTACGTGTTGGTCTCGAAGGCGTTGGCCAAGCGGGTCACCAAGGCGCAGATCCACACCGACGTGATGGGCAGCGACCACTGTCCGGTGAGCATCACGCTCAAGTGAAACGGGGGCCGCGCGCTGGCGCGGCCCCCGTCGTCTTCACGTCGCGCGCTCAGTCCTCGAGCTGCAACGTCCAGCGCACCGGCGTCGCGGGGTCGATCGACGCACCGGCGGAGCAGTACTTGGTGACCGCGAGCTCGATGGCACGCTCGGCGTGCACGCGCTCGATGCCCGCGCCCTTGAGATAGTAGGTGATGTCCACCGCGACGACGCGTGCCGGCACCGCGCTGGCACGCTCGGCGGTCACTTCCATCCGCAGCGACTCGACCGGCGTGCGCCGCTTGGCGAGGATGTCCACGACGTCCACGCCCGTGCAGCTGGCGAGCGCGATGCCGAGCGCGTCCACCGGGCTCGGGCCCGCCGCGCCGCGGCCATCGAGGTGGATCGTCGGGCCGCTCCCCTGCCGACCGCCGTCGAACTGCTGGTCGCCCGTCCAGGTGACGACCGTCTTGGAGGGCGGCTTGCCCTGCGTGCCTTCAGCCATTCTTATCGCTCCGACTCAGTTGCCCAGCCCCATCCGGAGCCGGTCGAGCGCCACGCGCCCGTTGGTGATCACCAGCAGGGGATCGCGCAGCGTCCCCGGATTCGCGAGCGGATCGTGCTCGAGCACGATCAGGTCCGCTTCATAACCAACCCGCAACCGGCCCGTGGCATTCCCGAGGCCGAGCAGCTCGGCGGCGCCGCTGGTCGCTGCGGCCAAGGCCTGCACCGGCGTCATCCCCAGCGCCGCGAAGCGCATCACCTCGTGGCTGATGCGCGTGGTGCTTTCGCGCCCGTAGTCGGTGTCGGCGCCGGTGGCGATGCGGACGCCCATCGCGTGGGCGCGGCGGATCACGTCTTCGATGCGCGGCTGCATATGCTGGCCGCGCAGCTCGAGCACGGGGTCGGCGTAGTCACCGCCCGGCGTCGTGAGGTCCACGATCGTCGAGAGCGTCGGGACCAGCCACACGTTGCGCTCCTTCATCAGGCGCAGCGTCGAGTCGGACAGGTAGGTCCCGTGCTCGATGCTCTTCACGCCGGCGCGGACCGCGGCGTACGCCCCTTCGTCGCCGTGTGCGTGGGCCATCACGGGAATGCCGGCCTTGGCCGCTTCCTCGACGATGACGCGCAGCTGCGCCTCGGTGTAGGTCTGCTGGCGCGGGTCGGTGTCCGGCAGGCCGGCGCGCTCGGTGCCGCGCGTCTTGATCCAGTTCACGCCGCGCGCCGCGTTCACCTGCACCACGAGGCGCAGCTGCTCGGGCGTGCGCACGCCGTTGGCCAACGGCGCGAGCCGGGCGTCGGCGGTGATCGTCTCGCCGAGTTCGGGAGTGACGAAGACGCCCGTCGCGACCATATCCGGCAACACCAACCAGCCCGACGTCGCGATGTCGCGCAGGGCGACGTCCTGGTAGTTCGGCACGGACGCCGAGCGCACGGTGGTGACGCCGCTCTGCAGTGCGCGCCGCGCGTCGGCGACGCTGCGGATGTGCTTATGGGCATCAATGAGGCCGGG
>CAZYQM010000245.1:0-1318 GCA_964649965.1 uncultured Gemmatimonas sp. | reverse complement strand
AGCACGCGCGCGCCCGCCGGGACCGGGCCGTTCTCACGGATGCTTTCGATCTTCCCGGCTCGGATGACGATCGTCGCGTTGCGGATACGCGTGTCGCTTACGCCGTCCACGACGTTGGCGCGGGTGATGGCGAGCAGCTCCTGCGGCACCTGCGCGCCGGTCGGGGCCACGGCGGCGGTGACGAGCGCGAGTGCAGCGATGATACGTCTGAGCATAGGCCTCATCCGATTCGGGTTCCGTTGGCGACCGGGTGGTCTGCCTGCAGCAAGACGACGTCCGTGGGGTCTGGCATCGCGCCGAGCACCAGCACCTCGCTCTTGAAGCCCGCGATGCGGCGCTCCCCGAGGTTCACGGCGGCGATGACCTGCCGGCCGACCAGGGTGTCCGGCGTGTAGCGCTTGGTGAGCTGGGCCGACGAGCGCTTGACGCCGAGTTCCGGCCCGAAGTCGATCTCCAGCTTGATGGACGGTTTCCGGGCCTCCGGAAACGCTTCGGCGGCCAGGACGGTCCCGACCCGCATTTCGATGGCAGCGAACTCTTCGGGGGTGGCCATACGTTAAAGTTACCAAATGTCACAGTACGAGAAACACGTCTTCGTCTGCACCTCCGGCAAGACCTGCAAGGCGGCCGATTCCCAGCTCACCTTCGAGGCGCTCAAGCACGCCTGCCGCGACGCGGGCATCGCCCAGCAGGTGCGCGTGAACCACGCTGGCTGCTTCGCGCAGTGCGGCCACGGCCCGATGGTCGTCGTCTATCCCGAGAACACCTGGTACAACGGTGTCACGGTCGAGAAGGCGCGTCGCATCTTCGACGAGCATCTCGTCGGGGGCCGTGTGGTGGAGGAGTTCCGCTACGTCGCGCCGCCGGGCGACAACAAGCTGCCGGGCACCTGATGTCGGAGCGGCACCCGATGCAGGGCCTGATGGAGCCGTACACGCGGCACGTGCTGGTGTGTACGGGCGGCTATTGCTCGCGCGACCGCGGAGGGCGGGCCATCTATTCGCTGCTGGCGCGCCTGCTCGAGCGCGAGGGATTGCTGTTCGGCCCCACGCGGGTGAAGCGCAGCGAGGCGCCCTGCCTCGGTGTCTGCACGGGCGGGCCGATCGTCGTCGTGTATCCCGAGGGCACCTGGTACGCCGATGTCACGCCTGAACTGCTCGAGCGCATCGTCGTCGAGCATCTGAAGGATGGCCGCGAGGTGCGCGACGCCGTGTTCCACCGGCTCACGGCGCAATAGCCGGTCGCGGCGACGGCATCACCGGAGCGCCGGTCATCGGTGGACGAATGCGCCGGGTGGGGCGACATTATCCCCGATGTC
>CAZYQM010000244.1:0-3017 GCA_964649965.1 uncultured Gemmatimonas sp. | reverse complement strand
GGAATCGCACACGGCGCGGCACTTATCACCCCTGCTTGGGGTATAACAAGCGAATCCCACCTAACGGAGAGACGCGATGGCGATCACCAAGCGGCAGGTACGCAAGCAGGTGAAGGCGGCGGTGAAGACCGCGAAGACCACGCAGAAGACGGCGGCGAAGAAGGCGCGGACGACGCTCAAGTCCGCGAAGGCGGCGGTCAGCAAGGCCGCGAAGGACAAGCGCGTGCAGCGCGCGGCCGCGGCGCTGGTCGCCGCCGTCATCGCGGCCACGGCGACGGTCGCCGCGCGGCGCAAGAAGAAGTAGACCGCACGCGGCGCCGCGACGGCGACCGACGTCAGACGCGGGGCGGACGATCCACGATCGTCCGCCCCGCCTGCGTTGGCTCACTCGTGCCGAATGGCGTCGATCGGCGAGAGCCGCGCCGCGCGGCGTGCCGGGTACAAGCCGAAGGCGAGGCCGATCACCACGGAGATTACGACGGCGAATCCGACCGTCGGCAGCGTGACCGCCGCGTGAATCGGCGCCTGCGTTTGCATCCGCATCACGGCAGCGGTGGCGAACGCCACCCCGAGTCCCAGCAGCACGCCGATCAGCGCGCCGGACCCGGTGATCGCCACGGATTCAGCCAGGAACTGCGTCAGGATATCACGGTCGCGCGCGCCGGTCGCCTTGCGGATGCCAATCTCCCGCGTGCGCTCGGCCACGGAGGCGAGCAGGACGTTCATAATGCCGACGCCACCGACGAGCAGCGACACGCCGGTGATCGCCGCCATCAGCAGCTTGAAGATCCGCATCCCCGTCGCGGCCTGCTCCGCGCGGTCGCGACGGTTGATGACCTGCACTTGCTCGCTCCAGCGCGCGCCGAGGCGCGCCGCGGACCAGCGCTCGGCGCCGACGCGCAGCGAATCCACGTCCTCGATCTGCGCCGCTTGGATGATCAGCGATGCGCTGTACCGAGGGCCGAGCGATCGCGCGGCGTCGGCGATGGGGACGTAGGCGACCGGCACGCGTTCGTCGTCCTGCGCCGCGATGATCCCGATGACCTCGTGGGCCTGTCCGCGGAACGCGACGGTCGCACCGAGCGCGGCGTCCGGCTGCGACGAGTCGCCCGAGACGACGCCGGCGGCCATCCGAGAGAGCACCACGACCGCAGTGTCGGCGTCAGCCAGCCAGCGTCCGGTTGCAATGGCCGGAACGCCGTCCACGTCACCGTTCGCCGCGACGGCGCGAATCTCGAATCCGCGCGGGGCGGCGGCGGAGTCCCTGCGGACGATCGCCCCGCCGCGCGCGCCGATGCGCACGGCCGCGGCGGACGGCAAGGCGGCACGCAGTGAGCTCACATCCTCCAGCGAGAACCGATGCACGGTCTCGCGCGAGACGAACATCCCATCCACCTGGTCCGAGGTGCGGGGCGAGATCGCGACCGTGAGGAGATCCGTGGTGCGCTCGATCTGCTCCCGGGCATAGCGCTCGACGCCATCGCCGAGGGCGAGCACGGACACCATCGCGCCGACGCCCATCACGACGCCCAAGGTGGACAGGATCGTGCGCAGGGGATTGGCCCGGAGGGCCTCGAAGCCGACTTTGAGGGAGTGGAACATAGGCCGCCCTACGGGTCTCTCGGGGAGAGGTTGCGAGAGGCGCGCACGGCAGGGGGCCGGGCGCCGCGGAACCCGTCCCACCTAAAGCCTTGAACGGGGGCCCCGCGCCCGTTTATCTTACGCGTCTATTCCGGCGTAGCTCAGTTGGTAGAGCAGGTGACTGTTAATCACCGGGTCACAGGTTCGAGTCCTGTCGCCGGAGCTTCCCGAACGCCCCGCCCTGCACCGCAGGCGGGGCGTTTGGCATTTGCAGGGTCAGGACGGCGTGCTCGAGCGCAGATGTCCCAGGGCGAAGCTGGACAGCGGAACGGAGCGACTGGTGGGGTCGTTCTCCCCGAATGACGCGTGCTTCTGACCTCTCCGCCTCCGGCGCCTTCATCATCCTCGGCGCCGCCGGCGGCATCGGTTCCGCCATCGCCCGTTCGCTCGCCGCCGACGGCGCCCACCTCGTCCTCGCCGGCCGCTCCGCCGAGAAGCTCGACGCCCTCGCCTCCGAGCTCGCCGCGACGCCGGCCACGACCGAAGCCGCCACCGTGGACGCTGCGGACTTCGCCGCCGTCGAGGCCCTCGTGACCCGCGCCGCGCAGACACACGGCCGCGTCGCCGGCCTCGTGAGTGCGGTCGGCTCGATCCTCCTCAAGCCAGCGCATATGACGAGTGAAGCCGACCTCGCCGAGACGCTCCGCCAGAACGTGCAGACCGCCTTCGCCGCCGTGCGGGCCGCGGGCAAGACGATGACCGAGGGCGGCAGCGTCCTGCTCTTCGCCAGCTCCGCATCCGAAGTCGGACTGCCGAATCACGAAGCGATCGCCGCGGCCAAGGGTGCAGTCGGTTCGCTGGTGCGCTCGGCCGCCGCGACGTACGCGGGCCGCAAGCTGCGCGTGAACGCGCTGGCGCCGGGACTCGTCGCCACGCCGCTCGCGAGCCGCATCACCGGGAATCCGAAGTCGCTCGAGGTGTCGGTCGCGATGCATCCGGCGGGCCGCATCGGCCAGCCTGAGGACCTGGTGCCTGCCGCCCGCTGGCTGCTCGACCCGGCGAGTGACTGGGTCACGGGCCAAGTGATCGCCGTGGACGGCGGGATGTCGCGACTGCGCGGCGCGCGCTAATCTCCCGGGCGATGCCCACGCACATCGCCCTCCTGCGCGCCATCAACGTCGGCGGCACCGGCAAGCTCCCGATGACCGAGCTTCGCGCGCTCTGCGAAGGCCTCGGCTTCGCGAACGTCCGCACCTACATCCAGTCGGGCAACGTCGTTTTCGAGTCGCGTCTGTCGTCCAAGCGCGTGAAGGCCGAGTTGGAGGGCGCACTCGAGGCTCGCCTTGGCAAGCGCCACGCCGCGCTGTTGCGCAGCCTCGAGGAAATGGCTGAGGTCGAGGCGCGCAATCCGTTTCCCGAAGCGGACCCCAAGCAGC
>CAZYQM010000243.1:685-3035 GCA_964649965.1 uncultured Gemmatimonas sp. | reverse complement strand
CGTCTTCGGTGACGATTCCCGTCACCGCGCCGGTCGCGCCATCAATCCTAGCGGGCCCGGTGACGGTTCGCCGTCTCGTCGTCGAGGTAGACTCGATAGGACTCTCCCTCGCCAGCGGCGTCACGCTGACGGTCACGGACTTGTTGCGACTGCCGCCGAACGGCCAAGGCCCCTTCTGCTCTGACAACACCGCGCGACTGGTGATCGGCGGAAACGCCACGGCGGTCTCCGGACGCGTGCGCGGCTGTGACGTCGTCGCCAGCGGCGGGACGGCGAGCATCACCGATTCCTTGGTGGTCGACCAAGCACTCGCGCTCGAAGGCGATCACGCGCTGAATGTGAACGGCGGTGTCGTGCGGGTCGGGGACAGCTTGGTCGTCCGAAACTCCGCGCGCTTGCTGATGGAGACCCCCACCGATCAGGTGATCTCGCAAGGCACGGCGACCTTCGCCGGCGGTGCGAGCGTTCTCAGCGCCGGCGTGCTGCGCGTGGATCAGGGATTCACGCAATCGTCCGCGACGTCTACCGCCAGCTTCGCCCCCAGCGGGACGCACCGCACGGTGCTCGGTGACTCGACGGATATCTTCGCCCTGGATGAGCCCTATCTGATCGAGTTCGACAGTCCTGACAATTCCTGGTTCAACGAGCTCTACGTCGCCGGTGGCTGGTACAGCATCGCAGGCATCGCAGGCCGCGCGCGCGCGCGCGGCCGCGTGGACGTGCGGGACTTCCGGCAGTTCGACGGCGGCACGCTGGTGGCCGACAGCGGATTGTACGCGCCGTTCGGCGAACTCACGTTCCAGCGCGTGAGCGTCGCGGGACCACTCAACGCCGGCGTAGTGTTCAACGCCGACACCGTCGAGTTCCGCGGTCCGGTCGGCGGCGCAGTCGACCAATCGCTGCCTGGTTGGGTCGGCGAAACGCAAATCCCCTACCGGACCGTCGTCGTGACGGGCCCGAACGTCGTGATGCGCGACCTCGGCGGACCGTACGCGCTCGGTAAGCTCGACGTCCCATCCGGCAGCCTCACCTTCGGCGAGGACATCGACGTGCTGGCCGACACCGCGACGCTAGCCGTGCGCGGAAGCGGCACTGCGATCTGGGCGACCGGCGTGCCCGCCGCGCTCACCTTCGACAGCGTGTACGTCGGCACCAACGCGACGCTCGCGCCGACATCGGGCAGCCTCAGCCTCACGCACTTCGTGCAGGAAGGTGCGGCGAACTTCCAGCCGAGCGGGTCGTTCAGCGTGACCAAGAACGGCGACGGCGTGCTGTCGTTCGCCGACCCGGCGGGCGCCTACTTCAACAACCTCTTCCTCTCGACGAACGCCACGGCGACGCTGCGCAGCGACATCACCGTGAACGGCCTACTCACGCGCAACACCGGCGGCACGCTGACCCTCCAATCGGATGAACTCGGCGGCGCCACTCGCGCGCTGACCGTGAATGGCGGGCTCTCGTTCCTCGACAACCGCGACGGCGGCACCGTGATGCGTCGCGTTCGCCTCAACCTGACGGGCAGCTATGCCTCGTCAACGGAGCTGGAGTTCAACAACATCCGCTTCGAGCAGATGGACCCCGATGCGGCCCAGCCCTACCTGCTCACGCAGCACGGAGGCGGCATCGCCGCGACGTGGAGCAACATCGTGTTCGACACGCCGGTCAACTCGGCGCTGTACTTCCAGTGGGACGCGCCGGACGATGGCAGCAGCATCGTCTTCGCGAACGCCACGCCGGCCGTCGGCTGCCTCGTCGGCACCTGCGTGCAGGGTCAGACCGCGCCGGACGGCCAGGTGCTCGCCGCAACGTGGACCGGTGGCGTCTCATCGCAGTGGACCGATCCCAGCAACTGGCTGGGCGGCATCCTGCCGAACGCCGAGACCGAAGTGACGGTGGATCCGGCCGCCTTCGCGCCCGAGATCGCCGACGGCACGCAGCTCGGCGGACTCATCGTCAGTGCGGGCGCCGAGGCGCGCATCCCCGCCGTCGGCACGATCACCGTGTTCGGTGACGTGGACATCCAAGGCAGGCTGCAAGGTATCGACGGCTCGTCCACGTTGCTGATGCGCCCGTCCGCCACCTCCACGCTCGCGACGCCAGGCGCAGGCGTGATTGACGCGAACCTCATCATCGACCGCGGCATCGGTCAGGTGGACGGCGTCGTGCAGCTCAGCGGCAACGTGACGATGATTGCCGACTCGAGCACGTCGGAGGTGACCGTGGATGGCGGAACGCTCGACCTGAACGGCTTCTCGTTTACGACGCCCGGTGATTTCTGGACCACACGCGATGGCCGGCTGCGGATGGATGCGGCGATTCCGACCCTCAGCGTGGGAGGCAGCGCGATTTT
>CAZYQM010000243.1:0-675 GCA_964649965.1 uncultured Gemmatimonas sp. | reverse complement strand
GTTACCGCCTACGCCTTGCTGCGTGGAAAGTTCAGGGCTGTGCTGCACAACGGCGAACTGCACTTGATGGCGCTGGTCATTCCGCTCGCCGCTGTGGGGATCTTCTTCTTTGTAGGCCTCACGCTCTACCCGACTGTAGGCAAAGCGATGCGGGTTTCGATCTTTGAGGTCGCCGGGAACCTGGTACAGGACAGCGCGGTGACGCACGCCTCGTTCCAGAGCACCGGATCGCACGACGTCGTGTTCGTCGGCACCGGGACCAGCATCATCACATTCAACTCGTCCGACAGCACCAGCGGTTCGCGTATCGCGACCCTACGCAATGAGAAGGTGGACGGCCTGCTCTGGCTGCAGAACAGCGACCTGTACGTGGAGACGGTGGTTGGCGGCTGGACGGCCAACTTCCAGATTGCGGAGCCGGGGAGCGACTTCTATACCGCGAACCTTTATGTTCGCTCGACGTTCCAGCCGCAGGACGAGACCTTCGGGCTAATCCTCGGGTTCAGCGGGCGCGTGTTTGTGCTCCCGGGACTCGCAGGCTGCAGCGAGTTCTCGATTCTCGTCGTTGAGGGCAGTACAGCGAACTTCACGCCCTCGAACTGCGCTTGGATTCCGTAGTTCTCAGAACAACCCCAACTGCTCCACCAACTGGGCCGGGTCCTTCGGGACCTGGCC
>CAZYQM010000242.1:0-3042 GCA_964649965.1 uncultured Gemmatimonas sp. | reverse complement strand
CGCTGGCGTCGGCGGCGAACCTCAGCTTCACCCCCGTGAGCGGGACGAGTGGCGGCACGGTGCGCGGCTCGCGCCTCGAGTTCGTGGCCTTCGACGCCGACCTCGACTCGACGATCACGGAGTCGGAAGGCTTCGTGCGCATCTTCGACCTCGAGTCGGGGATGGATACGTCGCGGCTGAGCGTGCCGGTGGATGCGAGCGAGGAGTACCGGTTCTTCGGGTTCTTGATCTATGCCGGGAAGCCGTGGAACGACCCCGTCGTGCAGAACCAGTGCGGAGCGTTCTACTACCGGAGCGGACGCTGGCAGTTCTTTCCGGTCGCGGTGCACCGGACCTCGTGGGCCCGCGCGATCATCAACCAGACTGGCGGCTCCAACTTTCCGTCCGTCAACAACCCCACGATGAACGGACTGGATGCCTATGACGGCCCGTCGACGATCGGCATCCTGAGCCAACCCACGGCGCGGTGCTTTCCGGCGGGGAGTCCGTTCCTGATGCCGGCCGAGCGCAAGACGAATCAGTTTGGCGTGGTCACGGGGACTGCGGCTGACACGGTGCCTTGGGGTGTTGCGCCGGGCACCGGCACGTACGGCGGAGTCGACACGACGTTCACGGCGCAATCGAGGACCTGCCTCATCAACACGACCTCGGCGACATCGAATGGGCGTTGTGTCGCTGGCACACTCGCGACACTGGGCAGCTGGCGGGCGTTTCCGGGAACGGCGGTGACCGGCATCGCGGACACGGTTCGTCAGGCAGCCGAGTTGCCGTACCTCTGGCCGTTGGGTGGCACGCGGAACACCGCGTCGCGTGGGGTGGTGCGTTCCACGTCGGGTCCGCTGTTCGTAAGTGGCGTGCATCGCGGTCGCACCACGCTTTCCGTGAGCGGCGACGTGGCAATCGTCGACCAGCTCGAGCAGGTCAATGAGCCCGGCGATCCGTCGGTCGAGGCCTGCACCGACCAGCTCGGCATCGTCGCCGTCGGGGACGTGCTCGTCGCGGACAACGCACTCTTCCGCGCCAAGCGCATCGGGTCTACGATCTTCTCCAGCCTCACGAAGCATCTCGGCGGCACGCGCGAAGTCGCCGTGCACGCGCAGCTGATGAGCCTCACCGGCACCGTGGGCACGCAAGGCGCCAACGTCGTCGCCGTCAACAACACGCTGCTCTCGTGTCCGGCGGATGCCGGAGGCAACAGCGCGGGCGGTTGCTTCAAGCTGGCAGGCGGTGCCGTTATGCAGACGTACTCGCAGCTCTACGACGGGTCGAACACCGGCCTGCGGTGGGCCGGCGTTCCCGATGCCTGCGCCGCCACCACGCGGCGTCCGCCGTTCTTCCCGCTCACGAACCGCTACACGGTGGTCCGGAGCGTGGAGGTCGAAGCGTCCCAGGCGAACACCCCGCCGAAGATCCGTACGCTGCTGTTGCGCCTCAAGGGCAAGACGCTGTAGGGCCGTCGGCTGCGTGGGTCGCTGGCGTAAGCCGCGGCGCGGCAACAGGTTGGAAGTCCATTTGTCGGGGCCGGCGCCGGTGGCACTCGCGCGCCCACCTGCCCCACGCAACCCTCCCGGCCCTCGCGTTGTCTCTGGTGTGAACACCGAAGTCCGGTCCGCGAATCCCACCTCGTGACAGACGCTCAACTCATCGCCGACATCCTGCGGGGCGACACCATCGCGGAGCGCACGCTCTACGATCGGCACGTGGACCGCATCTATCGGCTGGCGTGGCGGATGGCCGGGGACGAGACGCTCGCCCGCGACTTCACGCAGGACACCTTCATCCGGGCTTTCGACAAGCTCGGCGACTTCCGCGGAGACTCCTCGCTCGCGACCTGGCTGCACTCGATTGCGACGTCGGTGATCCTCAACGGGCTCAAGAAGGTGCGACGCATCCACGGCCGGGAGATCGGCGGCGACGAAGTGCCCGACGCCATCATCCCGGTCCGCGAGGCGGAGCCGGACCTCAAGATCCGGCTCCGACGCGCGATCGATGGACTTCCCGACGGGTATCGCACGGTCTTCGTGATGCACGATGTGGAAGGGTACACGCACGAGGAGATCGCCACCGCGCTGGGAATCCAGCCAGGCACCTCCAAGGCACAGCTGCACCGGGCACGCGCCCGGCTACGTGATGAACTGGCGGACTTCGCCGGGGAGTGGGCCGTATGAGCGACGAACAGTTCGAAGACTTCCTCAAGCGCAACGCGGGCGACTACCACGCCCCGCCGGCACAGGCGCCGCGCGACGAGATGTGGGCGGTGATCGCCGAGGCGCGCTCCGCAAGGCGCGCCGCCGCTGGCGGTAGCGCAGGCGCGACGACCGGCGGACGCGCCGAGGTCGTGTCGCTCGACGCGCGGCGGCCGGTGCGCCGCTACGCGCCCTGGATCGGGATGGCCGCGACGCTGCTGATCGGCATCGGCATCGGGCGGTACTTCGTCGCGACGCAGGCGCCGACCACGCTGGCCCAGGGTGACAGCCTGCCCGGCGCGCCGGCGACGCCGGCGACCGTGCTCACGAGCGTCGCGGACACGGCGAAGGACTCGAGCCGCACGCTCGACGCGCCGCAGGATGCACCGACGGACTCGCCGTCGGACGACCTGCGCCGCGCCGCCGCCCCGGTCACGCGCCTGGCGTCGAACACGCCGACGCGTCGCCTTCCCGCCGCCACCCCCGCCGCACCCAACACGACGGCCTTCACGCTCGCCTCGCGCGAGCACCTGCAGCGCGCCGAGGCCCTGGTCTCGGTCGTCGCCGCGACGCCCGTCGATGCCACGATGGACTCCCTCACCGGGAAGTGGGCGCGTGAGATGCTGGTGAACACGCGCCTCCTCCTCGATTCACCCGCCGGGGACGATCCCCTGCGGCGTCGCCTGCTGGAGGACCTGGAGACGGTCCTCGTCCAGCTCATCCAACGTTCCGGCGTGGCCGAGGAGGATCGCGAGATCCTCGACCGCACGCTCGAGCGCACGCAACTCCTGACTCGGCTGCGCACGGGCGCAGCCGGCATCTGAGGTCCCTATGAAGCTCCTGACCCTGTCGTTCC
>CAZYQM010000241.1:1388-3122 GCA_964649965.1 uncultured Gemmatimonas sp. | reverse complement strand
GAGTGAGAGTACCGAATTGAACTCGCCTGGCCCGTCGCCACGTGAGCCGACGCGGGCGATCTGCTGCCCCGTCACGCTGAGGACCGTCACCAGGCGATCCTGCGCGTCGAAGCCGAGCGTGAAGGCCATCGTGCCGTTTGGGGCGAGCGCCAACGCAGCGTGCGGCCGCTCTGGTCCACCGTTCTCCGGCCTCACCGTCGTGACCAGGTCGAGGCGGAGCGGCGACGGTTGTGCCTCGAGGGGATAACCTTCGACGCACAGCAGGAGCAACAGACCGAGCGCGCCCACCTTGCCGCACGCGCGCAGCGGCGTATCCATCACCGACCCCTAGATGCGCTTGCCTCAGCCGCCGCCGCCCGCTTCGACGCATAGATCGCCACACCTTCGATCATCGCGACGGAGAACAACAGGAGGAAGAAGATCACGCCGCTGTTGCGCGACGCCCACGCGATCAGCGGCGGGATCGGCGGCGGTGCGGGCCGCGACAGCTCCTCCTCAGGCCGCGCCATACCCCTTCATCGCCTGCTTCACCGCCATCCGCGCCGAGACCTCGAGCTCGTACTCGACCGCGATCTCCGACAGCTGCGCCGCCGTGTGCCGCTTCCGCCGCGTCGCCGCGTCACCGCTCGCCGCGTAGCGCCGCGAATACTCGCGGCAGGCCATCCACAGCGCGTTGGCCTTGTGCCACCAGTCCTCCGGCTCACTGCCGCGGCCGCCCGCCGCAATCTCCTCATACGCGGCGGTGCGGGCCACCAGCTGCGATTCCGCCAGATCCGCCATCTCCCACGCCGCCGCGAACTCCGCGTCGTCGGCGCCGAGATTCTTCAGCGCGCCGATGCGCTTGTGCTGATGGCAGCACTCCAGCGCCGCACGGTACAGCGCGTCACCGGCATCCTTCACCGGGTGGAGGGAGGGCTTCGATTGGCGGGGCGCGGGCTTGGTCGGCATCGGGGGAGTGGCAAGGGACGTCGAGACTGCTGCTCCCTTCAACCTGACCGAGTGCCGACGGCGGGGCAATGGCTAGGCCGACGCCCGCCCCCGCGTCCGCAGCAAGCCCGCCGACGCAAACGTGAACAACAGCACCACCGGCATCGGCTCGAGCGTGGTGAAGCCCATACGCACCAAGGCGTTGCCCTTGTACATCTGCCAGAACTTCTCCTGTTCCGCGGCCTGCGTCGCCAACTCGGCCTCCGTCGCACCAGCGGCCCGCGCCCGCTCCAGCATCTCCGCCATATACTTCTCACCGAAATCCGGCACCCAGAAGTTGAACACCACTTCCCAGGTGATCACGTAGCACAGCACGGCGATCGCCGAGATCAGCAGGCCGACCTTCACCGCCGGCCAGAACGCGATCGCACCGCCGCACTCCGTGTCGCGGTACTGTCGGATGCCGAAATAGATCATCAGCGAGGCGAGCACCATAGAGGCGTAGCCGACCGCCATTCCGGCTCCGCTGCTGATCTGCTGCTGGAACGGCATCGTCAGCACCAGCATCCCGCCCATCACCGCGCCGCCGATCAGGCCGAACGTCAGGACGATCTTCCGCATAGTCACCCCTGGAGTTGAAGGAGGCGGCATCCTAGCGCCTGCGCCGCGACCGACGCATCACCGAAAAGGATGATTTTCGCGGAGCCGGCGCGAAATCACCCCTTCGAACGATACGACTCGCTCGCCATCCGCGCCTCAGGGCACCAACCGCAGCTCCCGCGCCCGCTGCACCGCCTGCGTCCGCCG
>CAZYQM010000241.1:0-1288 GCA_964649965.1 uncultured Gemmatimonas sp. | reverse complement strand
CGCCTCAGGGCACCAACCGCAGCTCCCGCGCCCGCTGCACCGCCTGCGTCCGCCGCGCCGCACCGAGCTTGTCCAGCACGCGGCTGGCGTGCGTCTTGACCGTATTCTCGCTCACGAAGGCCCGCGCGGCGATCTCCCGATTGCTCAGCCCCTCGGCCATCATCGCCAGGATCTCGAGCTCGCGCGGCGTCAGGCCGAGCGCGGTCACGCGAGACTCGTCGCGCACGAACTCCGCGGGCGCCGGCACGCGCACCTCGATCGGCACCGGCACCTCGCGGATCTCGATCTGCTTGCGCGTGAGCTTGAGCCCCAGCCAGATGCCGAGCCCCGCAAACAGGGCGGCCACGAGTCCGCCGTAGATCTCGAAGGAATGCTCGAGCACGAGCCAGCGATACTCGATGAGCTGCAGCAGCGCCGTGCAGAGGCCGGCCACCACGCCGTAGAGCAGGACGCGGCGCATCACGGCAGCGTCCCCGCGCGCACGAACATCGGCCACACCACATCACGCGTCGGCACGTCGCCCCAGGCATCCGCCACGGCGCGTTCGAAGGCCAGCACGTCCGGCTCCCCGCCTGCCTTCAGCAGACGCTGCGTCGCGCTCCACGAGCGATGGAACCCAAGGTACTGCGCCACCGACATCGCAGTCCGGATTTCGAAGGGCGGCGCCTCCACCTCGACGATCGGCAGCGCCATCGAGCGATAGCCTGCGCGGATGAGGTGATGCTCCGGCGCCCAGTGCGGGCCACAGGTGACGTCGTGGTAGCGCCGCGTCACGGCATCCACTTCCGGCGTCACGGTGCTGTGCACGTAGGCGAACGCCGCAAACACGCCACCGGGCACGAGTACGCGCCGCACTTCGTCGAAGAACGCCGCGAGATCGAACCAGTGCAGCGCCTGTCCGACGGTGACGAGCTGCACGGACGTGTCGGGCAGTGCGCTGTCGTACGTGGACTCGCGATAGGTCACGCGCGGATGCGCGGTCGCGGCGCGCAGTTGCGTGTCGCTGGGATCGGTCGCCATCACGCGCGCGAATCGCTCGGCGAGCGCCGCTGCGACCTGGCCGTTGCCCGTTCCCACGTCCCAAGCTTGGTCGCGGCCGGGCGCAAGCCGGGCGAGCCATTCATAGAGTGCCGTCGGGTACGTCGGCCGGTAGGCCGCGTAGGTCGTTGCGTGTCCGCTGAAGAGGTGGGCGAAGTGCGCGCCGCCTGCCACGCCGCCGTCCTCGCGCCCCGGGCCGGTCACCGGCCCGGATCCGCTCCGACGATCGCGAGGGTCCGGCCGTCCGGAC
>CAZYQM010000240.1:0-3163 GCA_964649965.1 uncultured Gemmatimonas sp. | reverse complement strand
CGTGTCATTCGGTGCCGCGCTCCGATGGACGCTCGGCAAGCTGCCGCTGCTGCCCTTGCTGCCGATTTCGCTGCTCGGCGGCCTGTTCTTCTGGATTCCGAAGCGCATCACGGTGGCGGCGGCCGCGTACACGGCGCGCCTTGAGGGCGACGATACGGTCGTCACGCACCGCGTGCTCGTCGGCGGTGTGGCCTTCCCGCTGTGGATCGCGTTGACCTCGCTCGTCGTCGGCATCGCGTTCGGCTGGATGGCCGGGCTCCTGAGCGTGCTGCTGCAACCGCTGTGGGCCTTCGCGGCGCTGGCGGTCGGCGAGCGGCGGCAGGCGATGTGGGCGGCGGTGCGCCGCTACTTCCTGCGGCGCTTCAATGGGCGGCGTCTGGCGCCGATGCGGGAGAAGCAGCGCACGCTTGCGCTGCGGTTGCAGCAGCTGCTCGCGCGCACGGTACCGTCGGCGTCGTGAGCGGCGGCTCAGCGCGCGCTGACGCCGTCGAGCCCGCGCGGGACCTGCAGTCCCAGCGTCGTCAGCGCGGTCGGTAGCAGGTCTACCGTCCGGCGCAGTACGCCGCCCATCGGTCGCGAACTGATGAACGGCACGAGCATCTGCTCTCGCAGCAATGCGCCGTGTCCGGAGACGTGCAGCACCGGCTCGTAGCGCGTGCGCAGGTCCCAGCCCTCGGCGGCGGAGAGGATGATGTCGCCGGCGCGCGGTGCCGCGGCGATCGCGGCGACCTGCACCAGCGCATCGGGGTATGCGCTATCGCGCGTGCGCTCCCACGAGGCGCTCGCATCGAGGCCGAGCAGGTCGTCGCCGAGGCCCAGCGGGTCGCCCGTGACGCGCCGGTAGCTGAACGTACCGTCCCCGGCGGCGAAGACATCGGCGCTGCCGCGCGCGCGCGAGTGAATGCTCGTGCGCGCGTCACCCATCGGCAGGATGGCGAGGTCGATCGCTGGTCGCGCGAGCAGCGCGTCGAGCAGCGGCTGCCAACGGTCGCGCAGGGCCGGCCACACGGCGCGTCGCGTGCGAGCGAGTTCGAGGTACAGGTGCGCCATCGCGTTCCCGCTCACCATCACGGCGACGTCCGATCCGCCGATGACCCAAGGATGCGCACGCACGGAATGGCCCCAGGAGGCAATCGTGCCGGCGAGGTCCTCGTGCTGCGGCACTTCCGCGTGCCCGTGGTCGCTGACCACCCAGATCTCGAGTTCGTCGCTGCGCCCCTCGCGGGCGAAGGCGTCCTCAAGCAGTTGTACCGTGTGATCCACGGTGCGCATCGCCTCGAGCACACGCGGATGCTCGGCGCCGAAGCGGTGCGACATCTTGTCGATGCCCGGATGCGCGAGGAAAGCCACGCGCGGACGCTGCGCGACGACGCGTCGCACGAACTCCTCGCCGAGCCAGCGGTCGAAGCGCAGCCAGCCATCGAGGTCACCGCGGAAGTGCGTCCAGGCCATCCGCGCGCCGAAGGCCCAGCCCGTCCCGATGCGCCGCCGGTTGCTGAGCCCGCGCCCGACGTAGCTGAAGCCGCCGAGGCTGCGCGGCTCGAGCTCGAAGAGCGTGCGATGCTCGCGCGTGAGGTCGGCATCGGCGCGCATCCCGCCGAGCCCGACGTAGCTGCGGGCGAAGGCCGGCCAGAGGGTGGCGTCGCGTGCGCGGTCGAACCAGCGTAGGCCAGGTAGCCCGGCGCGGCCCGGGTGCAATCCCATCAGGAACGGCGTGTAGGCGCTGCCGGTCACCGACGGGAACACGCTGGTCAGCGTGGTTGCCGTCCCGCGCGCGCGGAGCCCGTCGAGGGCGGGCAGGGCGCCGGCGTCCATCGCGGCGAAGAGCGTGTCCGGTCGGGCGCCGTCGGCGACGAGGATGACGAGGGTCATTGGGGGCGGGCGGCAGTCGCAGGAGCGGGTGCGGGAACGTAAACTTCACGGACGATGGCAGCCAAGAAATCCCCCAAGAAGACAGCCGCGCCGGCCAAGACGAAGCCGGCCCGCACGGCCTCGGGAAAGAAGGCCGATTCCGCACGCCTCGACAGCGCCGCCCGCGAATCCGTGCGCGGATTGCAGCAACGGATGGCCGAGGGAATGCGCGCCAGCGGACAGTTTCCCGTCATCAAGGACGAGGTCCTCCCGCGCGCGGCGACGGATGACTCGATCGGCGACTTCTCCTGGGCGCTCACCGAGGACGCGAAACTCCTGCAGTACGGTGGCCCGAAGAGTGACTTCCGCACGACGGACCCTTGGCGCGTGATGCGCATTACGTCGGAGTTCGTCGAAGGCTTCGACAAGCTTGCGGGCATCGAGAAGGGCGTCAGCATATTCGGCTCCGCGCGCACGCATCCTGACGATCCGCAGTATCTCGCGGCCGTGGAGGTCGCTCGACTGCTCGGCACGCAGGGCTTTAGCATCCTCACCGGTGCGGGCCCGGGCATTATGGAAGCGGCCAACAAGGGCGCCAAGCTCGCGGGTGCGCCGAGCTTCGGCTGCAACATCGAGCTGCCCTTCGAGCAGGGCGCGAATCCCTACGTGGACACGCTGGTGAGCTTCCGCTACTTCGCGGTGCGGAAGACGATGTTCATCAAGTATTCGAGCGCGTTCATCATTTTCCCCGGCGGCTTCGGCACCTTCGACGAGATGTTCGAGGCGCTGACGCTGATCCAGACGGGGAAGATCTCGCAGTTCCCGGTGGTGCTGTTCGGCACGCACTACTGGGCGGGCTTGGTGCGCTGGATCCGTTCGCGGGTGTTGGCGGAGCGGAAGATCTCGCCGGGCGATATGGACCTGATGGTGATGACGGACGATCCCGCGGAGGCCGCGCGGGTGGTGGAAGAGGCGTATCAACTGCAGCTCAAGACGGCCCGCAAGCGGGCAAGGGAAGCCAATGGCGAAGGGTAAGGATCGCGCGCGCGGCGGGTTCAAGGCGTCGCGCCACGGAGACGGGCAGGGCAAGCGCGCGAGTGCCGCAGGCGACAAGTCCACGCAGAAGAAGGCCGCCGAGCAGCGCGAGGCGAAGGGCGCCAAGAAGGTGATCACGAAAGCGACGTCGCCGTTCCTGCGCGGGCGCAAGATCGAACCGCGGAAGATCGACGGCACGGAGTCGGTGGTGCAGCTCGTCGAGCAGTGCTTCCAGAGCTACAACTCCGGCCGCCTGCGCGAGGCCTGCCAGCTCTTC
>CAZYQM010000239.1:1622-3167 GCA_964649965.1 uncultured Gemmatimonas sp. | reverse complement strand
GCAGCGGCGCGCTGGCCGTGATGCACGTGCCTTTCACGGTGACGGTCGCGGCGAGTGCGGCTGCCTTGGCGGCGACGCTCGTGCTGCCGTGGCTGCTGCCTGCGCTCATCCGCGCATTCAACAGGGTCACGGGTCGCAGCGTGCGCATTCCGCAGGTACCGCTGCCCGCCATCCTCTCGGCCTTCGTCGGCTGTGCGCTCGCCTGGGTCGGCTACGGAATCGCGTTCTCGATCCTCGCGGGCGCGCTGGTGTCGCCCCCTGCTGCCGCGACGACGAACGCCCACATCGTCGCCTTCGCGCTGTCCTATCTCGCGGGCTATCTTGCGGTGTTCGCCCCGGGTGGCATCGGCGTCCGCGAACTCTCGCTGGCGGCATTGCTCACGGGTTGGCTCGGCTACGGCAGCGGTGATGCCGGCGTGCTCGTGCTCACCTCGCGCGTGTGGTTGACCGTCCTCGAAGTGCTCCCGGGCGCCGCGTTCCTCTCGTGGTCGGCCCTCTCGAACCTCCGGACCCGATCGTCGTGACCCAAGACCAAACCTGGATGTCGTCGGCACGCGCCGAGTGGTGGCTCAGCGTCGCCGTGATCATCGCCGCGGCGATGACGCTGGCGTACCCGGCCCTCGGCGGCGGCTTCCTCGTCAATCCGTACAGCGACCAGTACATCGCGGGCTATCCGTTTCGCGAGTTCGCCGCGGCTTCGCTGCGTGCGGGCACCGGCATCCCGCAGTGGAATCCGTACCTGATGGGCGGAATGCCGTACATCGCCGCGATGCACGGCGACATCTTCTATCCGACGCAGCTGCTGCGAATGCTGCTGCCGACGGATCTCGCGATGACCTGGGGGATGGTGCTGCACCTGATGCTCGCGGGCATCGCGACGCTGTCCTTCCTGCGCAGCCTCGGCCTGCGCGGCGCGGCGGCCGTGATCGGTGCGGTGGCGTATATGATGGCGGGGCAGGTGGCCTCGCTCGTCTCGCCGGGCCACGACGGCAAGCTGTTCGTGTCGTCGCTGCTGCCGGTGGCGTTGCTGGCCCTCACCTGGGGCATCCGCGACGGCAAGCACTGGGCCTGGGGCGCGCTGGCGTTGATCATCGGACTCGGCGTGCTCACGCCGCATCCGCAGTTGCTGCAGTACCTGTTGCTCGCGGCTGGCGCGTGGGCCGTGATGCTCGCCTTCGGCGCGCCGACGGGCGTACAGCTCTCGACGCGCGATGCCGTCGTCCGCCTCGGTCTCGCGCTGGGTGCGGTCGGACTCGGCCTGGTGATCGGCGCCGTGCAGTACCTGCCGGTACTGGAGTATGTGGATTGGTCGCCGCGCGCCGGTGGACGCGGCTACGAGTATGCGACGAGCTTCTCGCTACCCGCCATTGAGCTGATGAACCTCGTGCTGCCCGAGTTCACCGGAAAGCTGGAGAACTATTGGGGACGCAACGGCATCCATCTCCACTCGGAGTATATGGGGGCCACCGTGCTGGCCCTCGCGGCCGCGGGTGTCGCCGGCATCGCGAAGGCGCGCAGTCGCCTGAGGTGGTTCCTCGTCGGCGT
>CAZYQM010000239.1:0-1612 GCA_964649965.1 uncultured Gemmatimonas sp. | reverse complement strand
CCTCTGGGCGCTCGGCGGCAGCACGCCGTTCTACAAGATCGTGTATGCGATCGTCCCGGGCACGAAGTTCTTCCGTGCGCCGAGCACGTTCTTCTATGTGGCGGCGTTCGCGGTCGCCTGCTTGGCGGCGCTTGGCGTCGAGCGCCTGCTCGCGCAGGGCGCGCGGAAGGCTTGGCTGATCGGTGTCGGCGTCGTGCTCGGCGGCATCGCCGTGCTCGGCATCGCCGGCGTGTGGCAGGACGCCGCGCTGTCGCTCGCGCCGAGCGCGCGGCTGGATCGCGTGGATGCGAACGCCGCCGCCGTCAACGCCGGCGCGCTGCGCCTGCTGGCGGTCATCGCCGCACTGCTTGTGCTCGCGTGGATGCACGGGGCGGGCAAGCTCTCCGCGCGGCACTTCGGCATCGCGCTTGTCGCGCTGGTTACCGTGGACCTGTGGAGCGTGCAGCGCGGTTACTTCAAGTTCTCCGAGCGCGCCGACGTCCTGTACGCCAGCGATCCGGCGATTGACTACCTCAAGCAACAACCGGAACCCGTGCGCGTGATCGCCAACGCATTCGGGCCGAACGCCGCGTATCACGACCCGACGCTGGAGTACGATGGACTGATGGCCCACGGCGTCCGGGTGCTGCTCGGCTACCACGGCAACGAGTTGGGGCGCTATCAGCAGCTGATGGACAAGGACGGCAACTACTCCCAGATAATGAATCCGACGATCTGGGAGCTGCTGAACGTCCAATACATCTATACCAATCTCGATACGCTGGGCCTGCCTGGCGTCCAGCGCGTGGTCGGTCCCGTGCGGAACGCGGCGGGCAGTACCGTATCGCTCTTCAAGCTGCCCGGCGAGCATCCGTACGCCTGGGTGGCGCCGGTCATCGCCAAGATTCCCGACGAGCAGGTGCTGCCGGCGATCCAGCGCCGTGCGTTCGCCTACAACAGCGTCGCGCTGGTCCCGCCGGATGCGGCTGTCGAGGCCCCGACGCTCGAGCGCCTGCCTGAGCCGCTCTCCCTGCGCGTGCGTACCACATCGTACGCGCCGGGCCGCGCGGAGCTCGCGCTGGACGCGCCTGCGCCGGGCGGCAGCGCGCTCGTGGTGTCCGAGAACTACTATCCGGGCTGGCGCGCAACGGTGGATGGCAAGCCGGTCGAGGTGCTGCGCGCGATGTACTCGTTGATGGCCGTCCCGTTGCCGGCCGGCGCGAGATCGGTGACGCTGGAGTTCTCGTCGGACACGTACTCGACCGGCAAGCGCGTGACATTGCTGGCAGCGCTCCTTGCCGTGATCGCGACGATGCTCGGCGCCGGTGCGTTGCGCCTTCAGGCGAGGCGGTCCGCGTGAGGGCGGTCGCGTTGCGGCTGTCGGTGCAGATCGTGAACGTTGACACCGGCGCGGTGAAGTTGACCAGCACGTTGCCCCGGGTCGAGAGCTCGTTGTCGAGCTCGGTGAGGGCGAGCTTGGAGGTCCAGGGGTTGGTGGATGTGCCAAGGCCGGCCACGGGCAGGCTTGTCGGGTTGGTCACCGCACTGAAGTCCTGGACAGTCCCCGTCCACCCCGATGTCGGCGAGGAGATGTAGACCGACTCGCGGGCTCCCCAGTCGATATCCGTGAGGG
>CAZYQM010000238.1:2961-3206 GCA_964649965.1 uncultured Gemmatimonas sp. | reverse complement strand
GGACATCCCGGCGATCAGGCCGACGAAGGCGCCGACGCCCCGCGCCCGCGGGATCATCGCGAGCAGGAAGACCCCGAGGATGGATCCGTAGAAGAACGAGCCGAAGCGGTTCACCACTTCGATCAGCGACCCGAGTGTCGCCGCCTGTGTCGCGACGATGCAGGCGAAGAGCCCCCAGAACATCGTCGAGAGCTTGCCCACCTTCAGCGACTGCGTATCGCTGGCCGCGGGGTTCACCCAACGCT
>CAZYQM010000238.1:303-2951 GCA_964649965.1 uncultured Gemmatimonas sp. | reverse complement strand
CAGCGAGTTGAGCTCGGCCGCGATGCTCGACATCGCCGCGGCGAGGATGGCGGCTAGGAACAGGCCGGCGAGCCCGATCGGCAGGTAGTCGGTGACGAAGCGCGGGATGATGTAGTTCACGTCGCGCGTAGGCTGGCCCAGCGCCTGCTCGGCCGTGGCGAGCGCCTCGGTGCGCACGGCGTTCACGGCGCGGTCGGCGGCGGCGAACGCCGACGCATCGCGGGCCTCGGCCGCCTGCTGACGCTCGGCCGTGACGCTGGCGTAGCGCGCGTCGAGCTCGGCGAACGCGGCAGGCGCGGCCTCGCGCGCCGCGCGGTCCTGCACCGGATTGAACATCAGCGGCATCGGCTTGAAGACGTAGAACAGGAAGATGCCGACGCCGAGGAGGAGGATCATCGCCTGCAGCGGAATCTTCCAGTAGGCGCTCATCAGCAGGGAGCTGCGCGCCTCGTCCACGTTCTTCGCGGCGAGGTAGCGCTGCACCTGCGACTGGTCGGCGCCGAAGTACGAGAGCATCAGGAAGGTGCCGCCGATGATGCCCGACCAGAACGTGTAGGTGTTCGTGAGGTTGAACGAGAAGTCGAAGGTCGTGAGGCGGCCCGTCGCGCCGGCGAGGTGCAGCGCGTCGTCGAGCGGCAGCGGCAGTTGGACGACGATCACGACGAGCATCGCCGCCACCGCCGCGACGATCACGAACATCTGCTTGACGTCCGCCCAGGTCACCGCGCCGACGCCGCCGATCACGGTATAGAGCACCGTCGGGATGCCGATGAGCGCGATGGACATCCACAGCGGGATGCCGAGCACGGCGGTGAAGACGACGGCCGGCGCGGCGATGATCGTGCCGGCGGACATCCCGCGCGAGAGCAGGAACAGGAAGCTGGTGAGCGACCGCGTGGCCGGATTGAAGCGGCGTTCGAGATACTCGTAGGCCGTGTAGACCTTCGCGTTCATCAGGAACGGCACGATGGTCACGCCGAGGATGACCATCGCGATCGGCAGGCCGAAGTAGAACTGCACGAAGCGCAGGCCGTCCGTCGCGCCCTGTCCGGTGGTGCCGATGAGCGTGATGGCCGAGAGCTGCGTGGCCATCACGGAGAGGCCGACGGCCCACCAGGGCAGCGAGCGGCCGGCGAGGAAGTAGCCTTCGAGGTTGGTCGCGCCGCGCGAGCGGCGGATGCCGTCGCCGACGACCCACGCGAGATAGGCGACGACGACCACCCAGTTGATCCAGTGCATCGTCAGCCTCCGTAGCGTCGCTGCAGCAAGCCAAGCAGCACGAGGGCCAGCGCCTGGATGGCCAAGACCTTCACGAGGGTGACGCGGACGCGCGGTGCGGGCATTGCGATCCTAGAGATAAGGCGAGAGCAGGCGGGCGAGACCGTGGCCGAGCTTCTTCCACCCAGGGCGGGAATCCACGTCCTCGAGCGAGAGTTCCGTCGCGCCGGCGATCCTCATACGCACGTCCTCGTCGAGGCGCTCGGCCAACTTCGCATCATAACACTCGACGTCGAGCTCGAAGTTCAGGCGCAGTGAACGCGGATCCCAGTTGGACGACCCGAACAGCGACCAGGTGCGGTCCACCACCATCAGCTTGGTGTGGTCGAAGGGCAGCGGCGTGAGGTGGACGCGGCATCCGGGCCGCAGGACCTGCCAGAGCTGGGCCGTCGCCGCCCACTGCACGAGCGGGATGTTCACCTTGGCGGGCAGGACGATGTCGACGCGCACGCCGCGCAGCGCGGCGACGGTGAGCGCCGAGATGAGACCTTGGTCCGGCAGGAAGTACGGCGTGACGATGCGGACGGACTCGCGCGCGGTGGCGAGCGCACCGAGCAGCACGGTGCGCAGGATCTCGAGGTCGCCGTCGGGACCGTCGGTGTAGGTGCGCGCCGTCGTCGGGCCGATCGGCGCGAGCGACGGGAACCAGGCCGGCCCGTCGAGCACCTCGCGCGTCATAAACTCCCAGTCCTCGGCGAACACTTCCTGCAGCTGCCCGACGATCGGGCCCTCAAGGCGGAAGTGCAGGTCGCGGACCTTCCGTGGCGGATCGTCGCGATGGATGTTGCGCGCCTGGATGTTGAGCCCGCCGCAGAAGGCGACCTTGCCGTCGGCGGTGAGCACCTTGCGGTGCGTGCGCAGGTTGAAGAAGCCGAGCCCCGCATCGCGCACGCGCGGCAGGAAGAGCTCCGCGCGGACGCCGACCTTGCGCAGGGCCTGCACCACCGGCGGCCAGGTGTAGCGCGCCCCGACGCCGTCCACGAGCACGCGCACGGCGACGCCGCGCGCGACGGCGCGGCCCAGCGCCTCGATGAACGGGCGGCCGGCGGCATCGTCGCCGAAGATGTAGCTCGACATCGCGATGGACGCCTGCGCGCCGTCGATCGCCGTGAGCATCGCCGGGTACGCCTCGTCGCCGTTGTGCAGCGGCTGCACGCTGTTGCCGGTGAGCAGGGGACGGCCGCTCATCGTCTCGCCGAGCTTGGCCATCGGCTCGAAGGCTGCGGGCACGCTGCGCTCGCTGCCCAGGCGGGCGATCGCCGTGTCGCGCGGCGTGGACAGCGACATCTTGCGCCGCGCGCGCTGCAGCTCGGCGGCGCGGCGGCGGATGCGGTTGAGGCCGAGCATCGCGTACAGCACGGACCCGACGA
>CAZYQM010000238.1:0-293 GCA_964649965.1 uncultured Gemmatimonas sp. | reverse complement strand
AGCCAGATGACGCCGGTCCACGAGATGGCCGCGCGCACGTCGCGCTTGTTCATCAGCACGTGCCCGGTGGCCGCGAGGTTGAACGCCAGCACCACCGCGCCGGCGGCATACGCCCACCAGCCGGGTAGGTCCCGGAGGACGTTCCAACTCATCGGCGGGAGGGACGCGGAAGGGTCACGTCAGTAATCGGTCAGGATGCGGGGGCGAAGGCAACCCTCAGCCCCGTTGAAACGTACTCTACGGGAACGCCGCGGTGGTCGCGCGCGGGGCGCGTTGCGACCCGGCCCGCCGTG
>CAZYQM010000237.1:463-3227 GCA_964649965.1 uncultured Gemmatimonas sp. | reverse complement strand
CTCGAGCGGCGGCTGCACAAGGCGAGCTTCCGCCGCAGCCTGATGGCCGCCCACCTGGTGGAGCCGACGGAGCACTGGCGCTCGGAGGGTCGCGGACGCCCCGCCCAGCTCTTCCGGTACGCGCCGCGCCGGCGCCGCGGCCTCCAGCGGGCGGTCCGCTTCGACCTGTTGGGCTGATTCGGTCACGATAGCGTTACGATGCTGGCGGGACAGGGGCTTGCCGTGGGAACCTTTTAGTTGCAAAGTGTACTTAACGGCAAAAGGAGGAGTCCGTGCTTGGCTACCTCGATGCGCTGATCGCCGCGCTGTCCGTCCGGGACGGCGCCGAAGTGGACCATCTGCTGGAGCATCCGCTGGGCCGCCTGTTGCCGGGCGATGTCCGCGACGAGGCCGCGGGGTTCCGTGATGGATCGCGCGACGCCCTGGCCGCGCCGCTGCGTGCGATGCAACTCCGCTACCAGACTGCGGAACTGCTGCGCGAAGCCACTCCCGCAGACCAGCCGGAAGTCACCGCCGATGCTACGCGCGTCGCGCTGCCGCCGACAGTCCGCGCGCGCCGCGCGCCGCGACCGCAGCAGATGGAACTGCCGCTCTCCGCCTGAGCGAACCGCACCAACGACAAGCGCCCCCCGCCATCGGCCGGGGGCGCTTCGTGCATCGAGGCAGTGATGACTCGCGGAGACTCAGCTCTTGGTGACGTTCGCCGCCTGCGGGCCCTTCTGTCCGTCCACGATCTCGAACTCGACCTGGTCACCCTCGGCCAGCGACTTGAACCCGCTGCCCTGGATGGCGCTGAAATGCACGAACACGTCCGGGCCGCCTTCACGCTGGATGAAGCCGAAGCCCTTCGCGTCGTTGAACCACTTCACGGTGCCGGTGATGCGAGCCATCTGCTGCGTGCTCCTTTGGGAGTGGAAGGGGGACCTGATCAGGCTGCGCCGGCGATGTAGCGCGCGACGCGGCCGCAGCCGACGCACTTCAGCGTCACGTGAGAACGCGGCGGCGGTGGCGCGGCACCCGGCTCCCGCTGAATTGAACCGGAGCAGGACGGGCAGCTGAGCGGGTCGCCGTTGCGATCGCTCGCGATCAAGTGGAGGGCCTGCGCGGGATTGTACGAATTGGGTCGTGGCTTCCGCATTTGGTCTCCAAAAAAGTGGTCGTCGGACAGTAGGACCGGGGGGTCAAACTGCCGTTGCCGTTACATACAAAGGTAATGCGCCAGTGGGTAAATCAAAGTGGCACATAGAGTTGCACGTAACATTCCGGTAAGGGACTGAACGGTCCTAATACCCCGGTCTCGCTAAAGCGTTGCCAGAAAGGGATTTCCCGACGCCGGCCTAGGCCACTGGTCCAAGTCTTCACAGCACGATTTGTGTCAAATGAAACGCCCCCGAGAATCGCGATTCTCGGGGGCGTTCGACGGTTCGGAGCGACTCAGCGACTTGGCGCCGGCGGGCAACCTTCGCGCTGTCGTGTGTCAGCAACGGACAGAATGCGCCACGCGCCTTCCGTCTTCGCGAGCACGAACGCATCCACACCGCAGTGCGAGAAGCGATCGCCGGCGAAGAACCAATAGTCCACCCACACCGTCGCGAGATTGCCGCTCAGCTGCACGATGGGCTTGCCGAGTCGCTCGTCGAGCACGAGACCCGCCGGCGCGCCCGCCACCGAACCGATCCATCCATCAATCGGATCGTTCCGGATCTGCCCGTTCGCTCCGACCGACTGCAGGGCCGCGCCAGGCGCGAACGCCGCGCGCATCGCCGTGGTGTCGCGCGTGCGCATTCCGTCGAATAGCGTCGTGACGACGGTGTAGGCCGCGTCGTGTTCCGGCGACTGCGCGACACTCGCACGCGGCGAAAGCATCGCGGCGGCGAGGGAGAGCGTGACGACTCCGAGTGCCCGACGCATCAGAAGCTCACCTTCGGCGCTTCGCGATTCTCCGCGTTGGTGACTTCGAAGTACTCGCGCGCCTTCGCGCCGGTCACCTTGGCCGTCAGCACGGCGGGAAAGCGACGGATATAGGCGTTGTAGTCGCGCACGGCGTTGTTGTAGTCGGTGCGCGAGACGGCGATGCGATTCTCCGTGCCGGTGAGCTCGTCCTGCAGGCGCAGGAAGTTCTGGTCGCTCTTCAGCTGCGGGTAGTTCTCCGAGATCGCGAGGAGGCGGCCGAGCGCGCCGGTGAGTTCCTGGTTGGCGTTGGCCATCTCGCCGATGTTGCCGCCGCTGCGCGCGCCGAGCAGGGCCGACCGTGCCTGCGCCACTTCGGTGAAGATGCGCTCCTCCTGCGCGGCGTAGCCCTTCACCGTCTCGACGAGATTCGGCACGAGATCCGCGCGACGCTGCAGCTGCACCTCGATCTGCTGGCGCGCGGCGGCGGCGGTCTCGTCCATCGTCTGGATCGTGTTGTAGCCGCACGCCGAGAGGAACAGCGTGAGGACGGGGAGCAACCACTTGGCCTTCATTGACGACTCCGGGTGAATGTCGGGACTACATCTATGAATACGTTCGCGGCCGAGCGCAGTGTCAGTCCACGGCGGGCGCGTCGGGATGCCACATCGCGTCCACGTGGGCGACGAGCGCCTTGAGTAGGCGGTGAACGCCGTCGAGCACCTCGGCGGCGCGAGCCGGCGGGATCGAACGTTCCCCCCGCGCGTGCGCGATCACCTCGGCGAGCGGCGTGGCGTCGAGCTGGGCGAGCGGTGCAGCCGCGGCAAGCGCTGCAGCCGCATCGTCGGGCACCGGATGGCCGGCTTCGATCATC
>CAZYQM010000237.1:0-453 GCA_964649965.1 uncultured Gemmatimonas sp. | reverse complement strand
GCAGCAGCGAGCGAAGCAGCGCGACCGTGGTGCCCTTGGCGGCGACGAGGAGGTCGAGCGTCTGCAGTGGGTCGTGGCCGATGGCGAGCACGCCGCGGCGCAGGTGGAGCAGCGCGCCCATCGCTTCGTACTCGAGTTGGCGACGGAGGTCGTCGGGTTGCACCGCCGGCAGTGACGGCAAGGCGCCGTGCAGCACGCGCTGCCGCGCCGCGATATCCGCGTGCTCCATCGCGAAGACGTCGCGGCTCGAGCGCCACTCGGCTTCGGTGAGGATGAGCGGCGCGCGATGGCCGACGTCCTGCCACTGGCGCACCGGTGCGGCGGCCGCGCGCAGGGCCTCGCCGCGGAGTGCGCGCAGGACGACAAGCACGTTGTAGTCCGTGCCCTTCGCGTTGGGAGCCGCGGTCGCGGCGCTGCCGTAGAGCACGACTGCCGTGCAATCGTCGCCGAAGG
>CAZYQM010000236.1:0-3243 GCA_964649965.1 uncultured Gemmatimonas sp. | reverse complement strand
CTTCACCGGGAGGTCCGGATGGTCCGGCGGCAGCTCGATCAGCGAAGGCTTCGCAGGGTCGTCCATCAGGCCAACTGCTGCGCCACGACCTCGGCGATGTCGTACACCGGCACCTCCGCGCCCTGCGCCTTCACGCCGTCGGCCATCATCGTCATACAGAACGGACAAGCCACCGCGACCGCATCGGCCTTGGTCGCCAGCGCCTCCTCGGCGCGCTCGACGTTGATGCGCTTGCCGACCTTCTCTTCCATCCACATCCGGCCACCGCCGGCGCCGCAGCAGAGGCCCTTGTCCTTGCTGCGCGGCATCTCGACGAGGTTCACGACCGGCAGCGCACGCCTGAGCGTCTCGCGCGGCGCGTCGTAGACGTCGTTGTAGCGGCCGAGGTAGCAGGAATCGTGGTAGGTGAAGGTGCGCACCGGCCCGTGCAGCTCCTCGCGGATCGGCACCCGCCCCGCGGCCATCAGATGCTCGATGTACGTGGAGTGGTGGATCACGTCGTACTCGCCGCCGAACTGCGGATACTCGTTGCCCAGCTGGTGGAAGCAGTGCGGGCAGGCCGTCACCACCGTCTTCACGCCGTACCTGCCCAGCGTCTCGACGTTGTCCTTGGCGAGCATCTGGTAGAGGTACTCGTTGCCCATCCGGCGCGCCGGGTCGCCGTTACACTTCTCCTCCTGCCCGAGGATCGCGAACTTCACGCCCGCAGCCTGGAGGATCTGCGCGAACGCGATCGTCGTCTTCTTGGCGCGGTCGTCGAAGCTGCCCATGCAGCCCACCCAATACAGCACCTCGGGCGACTCCCCGCGCTCGGCCATCTCGGCCATCGTCGGGATGTCCATCCCCTCGGCCCACTTGCCGCGGTCGCCGGGATCGAAAGCCCAGGGCGAGCCGCTGGTCTCCAGCGACTCGAAGGCCGGCATCATCTCTTCGGGGAAGCGCGATTCCGCGAGCACGAGGTTGCGACGCAGCTCGTTGATGACGCTGAGCTGGTCAATGCTCACCGGGCACTCATAGACGCAGGCGCGGCAGCTGGTGCAGGCCCAGAGTTCTTCGTCGGTGATGTAGCCGCCGAGCAGCGGCTTCTCGAGCAGCGCCGCGGGCGCGTCGGCGCGCAGCGTGGCGAAGCCGCCGTCCGCCGCGGGCTCCATCCACGGCATCTTCGCCTCGAGCCGCTCGCGCACGTTGATCATAATCTTGCGCGGGCTGAGCAGCTTGCCCGTGGTGTTCGCCGGGCAGACGCTCGTGCAGCGTCCGCATTCCGTGCACGCGAAGCCGTCGAGCAGCGACTTCCAGCTCAGGTGCTCCACGTCCGAGGCGCCGAACTGCTCGGCGTCGCGTCCCTCGAAGTCCAGCGCGCGCATCGTGCCGACGGCGCCCGGGCCGCTCGTGTTCGACAGGAAGGTGTTGGGCAGCGACACGACGACGTGCAGGTGCTTGGAATACGGCAGGTAGTTCAGGAAGCCGAGCACGAGCAGCGCGTGCGACCACCAGAACAGGTCGTGCATCAGCTGCGGCGCGGGCATCCCCTCGCGGAAGCCGACGAGCACCAGCGTCTTGGCGATCGGATAGCTCACCGGGAAGGCACTGGCCATCTCGTCCGGCGACGCGACGAAGTGGAAGGCCTCGGCGAGGAACATCGTGATCATCAGCGCGGCGATCCAGCTCAGGATGAGGAGCGGATCGTTGGGGTGCGTCTCGGCGCCTTCGAGGCGCGGCACGCGGTGCGTCAGGCGGCGCCACAGGGCCATCGCGACCATCGCCAGCACCACGGCGGCGATGCCCTCCTGGCTGAGCACGTAGAGGCGGTACAGCGGCTCGGGCAGGAACTGGTCGTAGCCGAAGCCCGGCAGCACGCCGCCGATGAGGAACTCGGTGGTGGATGCACCGAGCACCAGGAAGCCCCAGAAGATGAGGGCGTGCATCGGGCCCGCGATGGAATCGCGGAAGATCTTCTCCTGAAAGATGCCGATGCGCAGGAAGTTGCCAATGCGCGTCGGCAGCTTGTTCCATCGAACGTCGTCGAGGCGCCCGAGCTGGAGGTAGCCGAGGAGGCGCTGGACGTTGTAGCTGAAGAAGCCCAGCGCGAGGACGATGATCGCGAGGAAGAATCCGTTGACGGGGGGCATAGCGAAAAAGCTACTTCGCGCCCCCCGTCGGCACCACGCTACGCCTTCGCCTTCTTCACGGCCTCGGTGAGCACCGGCAACACGGTGAGCACGTCACCGACGATGCCATAGTCGGCGATCTTGAAGATCGGCGCGTCCTTGTCCTTGTTGATCGCGACGATGGTCTTCGACGTGCGCATGCCGGCGAGGTGCTGGATCGCACCCGAGATGCCGCAGGCCACGTAGAGATCCGGCGACACCAGTCGGCCTGTCTGCCCGATCTGGTCCGAGTGCGGACGCCAGCCGTCGTCGGTGACGGCACGCGTCGCGCCAACCGCCGCGTTGCCGAAGGCGGCGGCAAGATCCTCGACCAGCTTGAAGTTCGCCGCTTCCTTGAGACCGCGGCCGCCGGAGATGATGACTGGGGCTTCGCCGAGGTCGAGCTTGGCGGTGTTGCCCTGCGCCGTCTCGGTGACCTTCACGCGCGAGGCCGACGGATCGCCGCTCGGCGCGAGATTCTCCACGGTGCCCGCCTTGGCGTTCTCCTTCGGCAGGAAGGCGCCCGGCCGCACGCTGACCACGGCCGGCGTAGCCGTGAGCGTCAGCGTCTGGATCACCTTGCCCGTGTAGCCGGGGTGCGTGACGGTGATGCCGTTGCCGCCCACGCTGAGCGTGGTCACGTCCGACGCCATCGGCACGCCGAGCTTCGCGGCGACGCGCGGCGCGACGTCCTTGCCCGTGGCGCTGGCCGGCAGCACCACGCCGGCATAGTCGCCCTTGGCCTTCTCGGCGAGCGTGGCGCTCACCGCTTCCGGATTGTTGTGCGTGAAGCCGGCGTGCTCGACGACGAGCACCGCGTCGGCGCCGTGCGCGCCCAGCGCGGCGGCGTGCTTCGCGATGCCCGAGGCACCGAAGAGCACGGCGTGCACCTGGCCGCCCTTGGCGTCGGCGATGACGCGGGCCGCGGCCACGGCCTCGAGGCCGGCGCGGCGGAGTTCACCGCCGCGCGTCTCGGCGAATGCGAGGATGTTCGACAGTAGAGAACCTTCGCCCCTTCCTTGAGGAGACGGACGAGCTCAGGCACCGCATCCGGCCCCTCGCCGATGATCTTGCCGGCCGCGCGCCCCGGCGGCAG
>CAZYQM010000235.1:0-3283 GCA_964649965.1 uncultured Gemmatimonas sp. | reverse complement strand
CGCCCGGCCTTCCGGCGCGCGCACGCGCACGGTGACCGTCTTGGTCTCGCGGCCGGCCAGCCAGAACTCCTGCAGGCGCGGTCCGATGGTGCGCAGGCCCGGGCCCTCGACGCTGAGCGCATCCGGCCGCACGATGTGCACGCGCTTCGCCTGCTCGAGCGCCGTCGGGATGCGGCCGGTGTTGCGCACCGTCACGCGTACCTCGTGCGTGGCCGAGTCACGCTGCGTGCCGCGCAGGCGCACGACGCGCGTCTCGGTGATCTCGACCTTCGGCAGTTCCATCGCCATCGCGAGGTTGAAGCGCGCCTGGTTGCTCGCCCACTTCTCGAGCACCTCCGGCGGGCCGTTCTGCGACCAGAACTTCGGATTCGCGCCGCCGACCTCGACCTCGCCGAGCTCGGGGTGCATCACCTTGGTCCAGGCCTGGTAGCCGCGCCCGCCGAAGTGCTCGTCGTTGTAGCGCAGCACCTCGTACTGGTCCCAGCGCCCGTCGCCGTTGTAGTCGCGCTCACGGCCGCCGTTCCAGAGCTCGTCGCCGTACCAGATCTGGCCCATCTGGAAGTAGCCGAAATCCGGGCCGTGGCCGAACAGCGGCTGCGGGTCGCCGTCCGGATTGAAGCGCGTGGCGTACGTGCGGTACACGTCGCCGGCCCAGGGATAGTTCGTGAAGCTGAGGCCCACGGAGTCGAAGTGCTGGAACAGCCGCAGGTCGCTCGGGAACATACAGTCCTTCTCTTCGCAGGTGCTCGGGCCGCGGAGATGCATCGGCACCTGCGTGTCCATCGAATTCGTGACGCCGATGTTCGGATGGTGCAGCTGCCAGAGGAAGACCGCGCGCGTCTCCGGTTCGGAGAGCGGGTACTCGCCGGCGCCGAACTGCGTCATCCCGCGGCCGGTGGCCTCGCGCTCGGGGCGCCAGTTGTACGGGTAGTTGCGGTGCAGGTCGAGACCGCCGACGCCGTCCTCGTTGTAGCGGCCGTCCTTGTCGTTGTCGATGCCCTCGGGATACACGAGGTAGTCGCCGTTGCCGCGCCCGACCTGGCGCATCAGGCGGCCCTTGGCGTCCATCGAATCGACAACGTGCGTGCCGTTGCCGGCGCCGACGTACTTGCGCATCTGGCGGACGTGGCCGTCACCGTCGAGGTCCTCGCCGGAGTCCTCGTCGAGCAGGCCGTCGCCGTCGTTGTCCACCGGGCGCACCGAGCTGCGGTTCGCCATCGGCGTGAGCTTGTACATATCCGCGCCGTCGGGATTGTTGTTCGGGCGCAGGTAGAGGACCTTCTCGTCGAGCAGGCGCGTGATCGCCGCGTCCTTGCCGTAGTTCTCGAGGACGTGCCACGCGAGCCAGAGGATGCTCTCGCTCGACGTGATCTCGCCGGAGTGGCGGCCGCCCTCGAAGAAGGCCGCCGGCTTGTCGGTGTGCGCGCCGGTGGACTTCTTGGTGACGATCAGCTGCCAGATGGGCTGGCCGCCGAACGACGTCCCGACCTGCACGAGGTCCACGAGCTCCGGACGCTCGCTGGCCCAGCGCTGCATCCAGTAGTTCAGCTCGGCCGTGGTGTGGTAGTGCTGGAAATCCATCACGCCCCACTGCTTGGGCTGCATCTCCGGGTAGTTCGTGAGCGGGAACGTGGACTGGCCGTCCCGCTGGCCCGGGATGGTGAGCACGCGGCGCACGGTGTCGCGCGGCATCTGGGCGCCGCCGCGACCCCCGCCCATCTGGGCGGCCAGCGGCGCGGCGGTGAGCAGGAGGGCGAAGCTCGAAAGACGCATCGGGATTCCCATCTGGAGGTGAATGGCGACCGTGTGCCTACGCGTTCGGCGCACAGACCGTTCAGTCGCCCCCGCAACTTGGCGCCATCCGGCGCCCGCGCCAACTGGTGCATTCCCAGCGGCACGGCCATCTTCTTGCGCATCCCCCTCCCTTCCGCCCGCGCAGGAGTCGCACCGTGGCCGACGGACGCTCGTCTCGCAGCAAGCCCCTCACGTCAGAACAGCTCAAGCGCTCGATCGAATCCCTCGGTCCCGCCGAGGCGGCCGATGCGCTCGAGGCCCTCGACCCGCACGTCGCCGCGGAGGTGCTGCAGAGCATCAATCCCTCGGTGGCGGGTGACATCATCCCGGAGCTCGAGGCCGCGAAGCGCGACTCGCTCTTCGCGGCCGTCCCCGAGGGCGTCACCAAGCAGTGGTCGCTGAACCTGTCGTTCCCCGAGGGCAGTGTCGGCCGCCTGATGGAAGTGCCGCCGCTGACCTTCCATCCCGACGAGACGGTCGGCGGCGCGTCCGATCGCGTACGCACCGTGCCGCGCACGGTGTTCTTCACCTATGCCTTCATCGTGGACGCCGAGCGGCGCCTCGTCGGCGTCTGCACGATGCGCGACCTGCTCGCCGCCGACGATCACGCCACGCTCGGCGAGGTGATGCTGAAGGACGTCTTCGCGCTGCGGCCCGAGCTGCAGCTCGACGACGCGATGAAGATCGTCGTGCATCGGCACTATCCGGTGTATCCCGTGGTGGACGACGTCGGGCGCTTCCTCGGCCAGGTCCGCGGCAGCGCGATGTTCCAGGAGCAGGCCGTCGAGATCTCGGCGCAGCCCGGCCAGATGGTCGGCGTCAATGACGAGGAGCGTCTGCTCACGCCGTGGCCGCGGTCGCTGAAGTTCCGGCACCCGTGGCTGCAGTTGAATCTCGTCACGGCGTTCCTCGCCGCCGGCGTGGTCGGCTTCTTCCAGGACACGCTGGACCAGATGGTGATCCTCGCCCTGTTCCTGCCCGTGCTCGCCGGCCAGAGCGGCAACACCGGTTGCCAGGCGCTGGCCGTCACGCTGCGCGGGATGACGCTCGGCGAACTCGATCAGGGCGCCGGCAAGACGCTCGTGGCGAAAGAGGCGCTGCTCGGCGTGCTCAACGGATTCTTGGTCGGCCTCGTCGCCGGCGTCGGGATGTTCATCGTCGCGCGTGCGCAGGGCAATCCGAACGCGCTCGGGCTGGCCGGCATCGTCGTGCTCGCGATGATGGGCTCCTGCGTGATCAGCGGGATCAGCGGCGCGCTCATCCCGCTCACGCTGCAGCGCGTCGGTGCGGATCCGGCGACGGCGTCGAGCATCTTCCTGACTACGGCAACGGACGTCGCCTCGATGGGGATGCTGCTTGGGCTCGCGACGATGCTGTTGATGTGAGACTCAGGGCGATTCGACGCCCAGCCGCTGCCGGATCGTGCGGGCTTGGGCGTCGGCGACCGGAGCCATCTGGACGAAGCGCAGGTACAACGTGCGCGCCTCGG
>CAZYQM010000234.1:0-3318 GCA_964649965.1 uncultured Gemmatimonas sp. | reverse complement strand
ACGTCGCGCAAGTCGGCGAGGCTCCCACCGAAGCGCGCCGGCTCGGTCAGGATGGACAGCGCGGCAGCTCCGCCGGACACGTAGGCCCGCGTCCGCGCCCTCGCGTCCAACGAAGCGTCGAGCGTGCCCTTGGAGGGCGAACTGCGCTTGAGCTCGGCGATGACGGCGACGCTCGGCCGCCGCAGTGCGGCGGCGAAGTCGGGGACGGCAGGAGCCCCCGCGACGATCGCCTCCAACTCCGCGCGCGCCAAGCGGCTCTCGCGCGCCCGCTGCTTGGATTGTTCGGTGAGCTCACCCAGCGGACCCCTCGGCGGGGACCACGGACGGCTGGCTTGTGCTTCGGGCAATGTTCGGATACCGTTACTTCGGGTCGTATTCGGGCGTCTGGTAGGCAACGGGCGTCTGAGCCCGCCCATCCACTCCACCCTCGCAGGGGCGATCGCAATGGCGCTCACCAAGGTCCAGCGCAAGATCCTCGACTATCTCCAGAGCTATTCCTCGGAGCACGGCTACGCGCCGAGCTTCGAGGAGATCGCCGAGGCCTTCAACTATAACTCGCTGGCCACGGTGCACGAGCACCTGTCCAACCTCGATCGCAAGGGCTACATCCGGAAGTCGTTCAACGAATCCCGGGCGATCGAGATCCTGCCCAGCGAAGTGTTCCCCAAGGCCATCGAGTTGCCGATCCGCGGTTCCGTCGCCGCCGGCCTGCCCCTCGAGGCCTTCGAGAGCGGCGAGACCATCGCCGTCCCCGACGCCTTCGTGCGTCGCGCCGGCGAGCACTACGTGCTGCGCGTGCGCGGCAACTCGATGATCGAGGACCAGATCAGCGACGGCGACTACGTCGTCGTCCACGACCGCCCCTCCGCCGACAACGGCGAGATGGTCATCGCGATGCTCCAGGACGACGGCGCGACGGTCAAGCGCTTCTACCGCGAGAAGGACGGCCGCGTGCGCCTGCAGCCGGCCAACGCGACGATGGAGCCGATCTACGCCAACGCCCAGGACGTGCAGGTGAAGGGCATCGTCGTGGGCGTGATGCGCCGCTACTGACGCCGTCGCTCAGCGCCGCGAGGCGCTGGCGCGACGCAGGCGTCCCAACGCGTCCCACCCTGCCCCGGCCTTGAGGGCCTCGCGCGCCAGCGTCACGCCGGCCGCGAGGTCCTTCGCCTTTCCGGCCACGTAGATCGCCGCGCCGGCATTCAGCACGACCGCCGCTTCCGCACCGGCGGGCGCCTTCCCGAGAAGGACCCGCTCCACGATCTCGGCGTTCCGTGCCGGTTCTCCGCCCGCGAGGTCGTCGGGCTTCGCGGGCGCGAGCCCGACGTCCTCCAGGCGGAACTCCGAGCGCGACATCTGGCTGCCGCGCAATTCGATCACCGTCGTCGGCCCGACCGGCGAGATCTCGTCGAGGCCCGGCGCGCCGTGCACCACCAGCGAGTGCACCGTCCCGAGTTCGGCCAGCGCCCCGGCAATGAGCTCGAGTCGGGCCGGATCGGCGACGCCGATCACCTGCCGCCCGGCCAGCGCCGGATTCGCCAGCGGGCCGATGAGGTTCATCACCGTCTGGATGCCCATCTCGCGACGCACGGGGCCGACGTGGCGCATCGCCGGATGCATCGTCGGCGCGAACATAAAGACGATGCCCGCTTCGTCGAGCACCTCGCCCATCCGCGAGACCGGCAGGTCGATCGGCACGCCAAGCGCCTCGAGCACGTCGGCGCTGCCTGACTTGGACGTGAAGGAGCGGTTGCCGTGCTTGGCGACGCGGACGCCCGCGCCGGCCGCAAGGATCGCCGCGGCCGTCGAGATGTTGAACGTCGTGAGCGTGCCGCCGCCCGTGCCGCAGGTGTCCACGAGGTCATCCGGGCGCGGCGCGTCGAGGCGCGTCATCGCAGTGCGCAGCGCGCGCGCCGCGCCGGCCACCTCGCTGGCCCGTTCGCCGCGGACGCGCAGCCCCATCAGCAGGGCCGCCATCTGCGCCGCCGTGCCCTCGCCGCGCATCACCGCATCGAAGGCCTCGGCCGCATCGTCCCCCGAGAGCGACTCGCCGGCCACCAAGCGTCGCAGCACGCCCTGCAACACGGGAGAACTCACGCCGCCGCCCCGGCCAGGCGCTGCGGCAACGACGCCTCGATGGCGACCAGCGAGATGATCAGCCCGAGCAGGCGCACGCGCTCGACGTCCTCCTCGACGAACAGGCCGCGCTGCGCGCGATTGGTCAGGTTGACGACGCCGATCAGGGTGTCGTGGCGCACGAGCGGGAACGAGATGAACGAGCCTGTGGTCAAGTATTCGTCCTTGAGCAGCGGGTGCGTGGCGGCTTCCTGCACGTCCACCACGAGCATCGGTTCGCGCGAGGCGGCGACGCGGCCGACGATGCCCTGCCCGATTGCCACGCGATGCCCGATCCGCACGTGCGGCGCGAGCCCCCGCGCCGCCGCGAGGTACAGCGCGTCGCTGTCCGGCTCGTGCAGGAAGATCGAACAGCGCAGCGCCTGCATATCGTCGCCGAGCAGCGTGAGCAGGCCGTCCACCAAGGGACGCGCGGCCGCCGTGGACGCCGAGAGCGAGAGCACGCGGTCGAGCAGGTAGAGCGTCCGCGTGCGCTGACGCAACGCCTCCGAGCGCCGGTGGAGTTCCACGTGCGCCTGTTCCAGTTGCCCGATGCTCGCGGTGAGCTGCTGCTCGAGCACCGTGAGCTGGCGCGCGTTCCGGCGCAGCTCCTCGGCGCGCTTGGCATCCTCGCGCTCGCGGGCCAGGCGGGACGACGCGCTCTCGGCCTCGAACTCGCTCGTCTGCCGGGCGATCTGCGCCTCCAGCTCGGAGAGCCGCTGCAGGTAGTCCTGGTGCACGCGCTGCGTCACCGCCTCGAGGGTCCGCACGGCCTCGCTGCGCGACTCCTGCTCGACGAAGCGCGCGACGGCCAGGTCGAACAGCGCGGCCAGCGGTCCCAGGCGTTCGGTCACGCGGGTGCCGAAGACACGCTTCGGCTCGACCGCCGCGAGGATGGCGATCAGCTGGCGCTCGTGGCGGATGCCACGCAGCAGAAGCTGGCCGCCCGCTTCCGGTTCGGGGACGCGCAGCAAGCGCGCGTAAGCCGCCTGGTCCTCTGTCACGTCGGCGAAGGACCCGCCCTCGGCCACCGTGCGATGCGTCGCCAGCGGCAGCTGCTCCACGGACGTCTCCATCGCCTCGCGTTCGATGCGGCCCCCGACGGCGCGGGCGCGCTCGCGGATCAGTCCGGTCCGCGGGTCCACGCGCAGCAGGGCGAGCACGGTCTCCCGATCCGACTCGGCGAGGGCATCGGCGAGGCGG
>CAZYQM010000233.1:0-3364 GCA_964649965.1 uncultured Gemmatimonas sp. | reverse complement strand
AGCCCGCCCTTGGCCTCGGCGTGCAGGATGTCCAGCGCCCGCTCGGCAGGCACCGCGCGCTTGTACGGCCGGTCCGTCGCCGTCAGTGCGTCGTAGATGTCGGCGATCGTCATCATCCGCGTCTGCACCGGGATCTCCGCCTCGCCCACCCCGCGCGGGTAGCCGCGGCCGTTCAGCTTCTCGTGGTGCCCGTACGCGATGTCCGGGATGCCCTTCAGCTCCCGCGTCCACGGGATCTGCTGCAGGAAGCGATACGTGTGCGTCACGTGGCTCTCGATCTCGCGGCGCTCGCGCGGATCGAGGTTGCCCTTGTCGATCATCAGGAAGCGGAGCTCGTCGTCGCTGAGCAGCGGGCGCACCACGCCGTCGAAGTCCACGTAGGTCTGCCGGTGGATCTCCTCCAGCTCCGTGAACGTGCCCTCGGGCAGGATCGTCGGCTCGTTGGCCCGCGTGATCGCCTCCAGCCAGCGCAGCAACTGCTCGCGCCGGTCGCGACGGTAGTCGTCGAGGCGCGCCGCCGCTTCGGCGTAGTCGCGCTGGCCGTGCTCCACGAGATACTCCGCGCGTTCGCGCTCGTACTCCAGGTCCGCCTGCTGCATCAGGAACTGGAAGCGCCCGCGCACCAGCGCGAGGTCGTGGTTGTAGAGCTTCTTCTGCTTCACCAGCACCTGCTCGCGCACGCCGACCTTGCCGAAGTCGTGCAGCAGGCCCGCGTAGCGCAGCTCGCGCAGCTCTTCCTTGGTGAACGTGAGCCCCTTGTACGGCCCATCGCCTGCGCGGTCCACCGTCTCGGCCAGCCCTGTCGTCAGGGTCGCGACGCGGAACGAGTGACCCGACGTCGTCGGGTCGCGGGATTCGATGGCCGTCACCGCCGCCGTCACGAAGCCCTCGAAGAGGCGTTCGATGTCCTCATAGAGCCGGGAGTTCTCGATCGCCACTGCCGCCTGCGCGGCCAGCGCCGCAACCATCTCGGCCGAGTATTCGTCGAACGGCACCACCTGCTCGGCCACGCGCGCGGCGGAGTCCAGCGGCACGTCGAAGTCACGCTTGCGGTTGATGAGCTGCAGCACGCCGATCACGTCGTCCTTCAGCGTGAACATCGGCTGCACCAGCATACTCTTGGTGCGGTAGCCGAACTTGTCGTCGAAGCTGCGGTTCTGCCGGTAGCTCACGTGCTCGGGCAGCAGGTAGACGTCGCCGATCATCAGGCGCTCGCCGGTGGCGGCCACGTAGCCGGAGAGCGAGGTGTGGTCGATGGGGATCGTGAACTCGCTGAACGGCAGCTCGGGCAGCGTCGTGTTCTGCGAGAGCTTGAAGCGCAGCGTGGTCGGATTGCCCTCGTCGTCGGCCTCGACGAGGTACAGCGAGCCCGCGTCGGCGTTGGCGAGGCGCCGCGCCTGCGTGAGGATCATCCCGAGCAGGGTGTCGAGGTCGCGCTCGGTGGCCAACGCCGCGCCGACGCGCGAGAGCTCGCGCAGGTCCGTGGCCGACGACTGCTGCGCCTGCCGCGAGCGCGCGGCGGCGACGAGCGTGGCCGCGTGGCGCAGCGCGCCGTGCAGGACCGTGCGGCCCAGCGCCGGATGCGCGTCGGCGGGCAGCCAGCCCACGAGCGCGGCGTCGGCCAGCGCGCCAGTCGGGCCGGCCTCACCGAGCTCACCGACACCGACGAGCGCGGCGTGGTCAGCCAGCGGCGCCAGGTGCCCCGCCGAGCCGTGGGCCAGTGCGCCGTCCACGAGGATCACGACCGGGCGATCCGCCGGCAGCTCGCTGGCGTGCGGCAGCCGTGGGACCCGCCGCAGCTCGACGGAGCTGTCCGCGCCGAGCGCTGGCAGGGCGGGGAAGGCGCGACCTTCAGGGGCGATGACGAGTGGCTGCACGGCGCGGGATCAGGGGGAAATCCGAACCGCCGGCGCCCGCGATGGGCACCGGCGGTTCAAAGTTGTCGCGAGACCGGCGCGAGGCGCCAGTCAGCGATCAGTTGCTGCCGCTGTTCTGCAGGCGGTCCCGCGCCTTCTTGGCGTCCTCGAACTCGGGGAACTCGGTCGTGACCTGGTTGAACAGGGTCAGCGCTTCCTGGCGATTGCCGGCGTCCTGCGCGCTGATGGCGCGCGAGTACATCATCACGGCGCGGAACGGCACGCGGGCCTGCGCCTGCGTGCGGGCCTGGCTGGTCTGGCGCGCCGCCGGGGTGAGCTCCGGCAGCTTGAGGCCGGCGTTCGTGGCCTGACCGACCTTGCTCACCAGCGACAGGAAGTTGTCCGACTGGTCGCGGTCCATATGCGTCCAGGCGATGCGCGAGGTCTCGACGTCAATGCTCTTGAGCGTCACGACCATCGTGCCCGAGCGGTCGGTCACGAACGACCCGGTGATGATGTGCTTGGCGCCGAGCAGGCGGCCGATGCGCGCGGCGGTGGCGTCGTCCACGCGGCCGTCGCGGGCCAGGTTCTGCTCGTTGAGGATCGCCTCGATGTTCTCGCGTTCGACGAGCCGGATGCCCGTGTTCTGCGCGAGCTCGATGATCAGGAGGTCCGCGATGCCCTTGGAGAGCGGCGCGAGTTCCTGCTGCGCCGCGCCGATCGCACTGTTGACGAAGGGCAGCACCGCCACCGTCGGGCGGGTGTCCTCCTGGGCGACGAGCGGCATCGCCGCGAGGGCGAGAACCGCAGTGGCACGCACGATCTGCTTCAACATCACTGCCTCCGGGGAGGTTAGAGAGTCAGGGTCAAGCCTTCCGCGGCCGCCACCACCTGCAGCGTGGCCCCGCGGTCCTGCACCATCTGGCGGCATTGCGCCACCTGCTGGTCCAACTGGTCATCCGTGCGACGCGGCTCGTGGTGGAACAGCACCAGCTTCTCCACGCCCGCCTCGATCGCCAACTCCACCGCCTGGGCGAAGGTCGAGTGCCCCCAACCGCGGTGATGGTCGTATTCCTCGGTGGTGTAGGTCGTGTCGTGGATCAGCACCGCCGCCCCGCGCACGAACTCCACCATCTGCTGCCGCCAGTCGGGCGGCGAGTCGTACCGCTCGTGCGGCGAGAGCTCGCTGTCCGACACATACACCAGCGCTCGGCTGCGGTCCCCGGCTGCCGTGAAGCGATAGCCCAAGGCCCCACCCGGGTGCTGCACCGCGAACGCCGTCACTTCGTACCCCCGCCCGGCGGTGGGGGTGCCTTCCGGAAGACCGCGGAAGTCGATCGTCGCGTCAAGTTCCTCGAAGCTTACCGGAAACACGACGGGCGACATCTGGTCCCGCAACACTTTCGCGAAGCTCCGTTCCAAAGTTTCGGAGCCCCAGATCGTGAAATGATTGCCCCGCCCGAAGATCGGCGCGAAGAACGGGATTCCTTGGATGTGGTCCCAGTGCG
>CAZYQM010000232.1:0-3378 GCA_964649965.1 uncultured Gemmatimonas sp. | reverse complement strand
ACGTGTGGTTCGCCTACGACCTCGCGCACCTGGCCAGCGGTGCCGCGGCGCCGGCCGAGCCGGAGTGGGTGCTGCGCGGCGTGAGCTTCACGGCGCGTCCCGGCGAGACGCTGGCGCTGGTCGGCCACACCGGTGCGGGCAAGACGACCGTGATCAACCTGCTGCTGCGCTTCTACGAGCCGCAGCGCGGGCGCATCACGCTCGACGGCGTGGACATCCGGGAGCTGCCGCTCGAGGAGCTGCGGCGCGCCGTCGGCTACGTGCAGCAGGACATCTTTCTCTTCGCCGACGACGTCGCGACGAACATCCGGCTGTCGAACCCGCTGTCCGACGCGGAGGTCGCCGCCGCGGCGGCGCGCGTGGGCGCCGATCGCCTCATCGCCCGGCTCCCCGACGGCTACGGCCAACGGCTCGGCGAGCGCGGCAGTTCGCTCAGCGTGGGCGAGCGCCAGCTGCTCAGTTTCGCGCGGGCCATCGCCGCGGATCCCGCCCTGCTGCTGCTCGACGAGGCGACGAGCAGCGTGGACAGCGAGGTCGAGGCGCAGATCCAGCAGGGGCTCGACGTCCTGATGGAAGGGCGCACGACGATCGCCGTCGCGCACCGCCTGAGCACGATCACGCGCGCGACCGAAATTCTCGTGCTGCACCACGGCGAAGTGCGCGAGCGTGGCACGCATCGTGCCCTTTTGGCTGCCGACGGACTGTACGCCCGGCTCTACCGATTGCAAGTGGGAGAGCTCGCCACGGCGTCGTGACAACCGGGGCGTTCGCCTTGCCGAGGTTCCGGACGGTGCGGTAACTTTCGTCCCGAATGCCTTACCTGCAGCTCCTGGACCAACAATTCCCGCTCCCGGCGGGTGACGCGACCGTCGGTGCCTTCGAAGGCGCGACGGTCCGCCTGCCCAGCGGCGATGCGTCGGTGCGCGCCGTGGTCTCGGTGAGCGCGAAGGGCGTGGTCATCAAGCGGGGCAGCCCGGACGCGGTGATCCTCGTGAATGGCGTGCAGCTCGGCGTGGAGCCGAGCCCGCTGCTGCACGGCGACCGCGTGGAGCTCGCCGGCCACGAGCTCCGGCTCGGCGACGACCAGAAGGAAGGCAGCACGCAGTTCGTCTCGGCGTCCGACGTGGCCGCGTTGGTGGCCGGCGCCAAGGGCGGCGCGCCCAAGAAGCCCACCACCGCCACCGGGGGACGCCTCGTCTCCCTCGTGGATGGTCGAGAGTACGCCGTCCCCGACGCGGGCATCACGTTTGGACGCGAGGTCGGCAATGACGTCGTGCTCGCGTCGAGCGACGTGTCGCGCAAGCACGCGAGCATCGCCCCCGCGGCGAACGGCTATGTGCTCACGGACCACAGCACGAACGGCGTCTGGGTGAACGGCGGTCGCGTGTCGGGCTCGCAGCTCCTCGGGCGCGGCGACGTGCTCAAGATGGGCAGCGAAGAGTTCCGCTTCTATGCGGACGTGGCGAAGGCGGCACCCGCGCCGGCCCCTGCGGCCGCGCCCGCACCCACTCCCGCCACACCCGCGCCGAGTGCGCCAACGCCCGCGCCGGCGGCAGCGCCAGCGGCAGCGCCTGCACCGGCCCCTGCGGCGGCTCCGGCTCCCGCGCCGGCTCCCGCGCCGGCTCCCGCTGCAGCCCCGGCTCCCGTCCCGGTGGCGATCCCGAGCGCGCCCGCCGAGCCCGCAGCCCGTCCGGCGCGCGCTCCCTTGGCGACGCTCGAGATCAAGAACGAAGGCCCGCTCAAGGGCACCAAGTTCGACCTCCATTCCGCGCTCACCAACATCGGGCGCGGTGAACACAACGACATCGCGATCCGCGACGAGTCGATCTCCGACTCGCACGCGAAACTGCAGAAGCGCGCCGACGGCTGGTGGGTCGTGGATCAAGGCTCCACCAACGGGACCTACGTCGGCGGCCGGCGCGTGCAGGGCGAGCAGAAGATCGAGGGCGCGCCCGACATCCGCTTCGGCGGCATCAAGATGACCTTCCGCCCTGCGGCACAGGAGAGCGCCGCCGCCGGGTCCACACGGGCGATCGCCGCCGTGGACGCCGACGCCCTGCGTCGCAGCGTCGCGGCGAAGACGCCGGCGATGGCGAAGCAACCGGTGCCCAAGGCTCCCGAAGCCAAGAAGAAGGCCGGCTGTGGCGCCGTCATCGCGATCTTCCTGAGTCTCGCCGGTGCCGGCGTCGGACTCCTGGCGTTCCTCCTGACCACGGTACGCTGAACGCAATGCAGATACACGTTGGCGCCGGCACGGACACCGGACGCATCCGCCAGGGCAACGAGGACAATTTCTTCGCCGAGGCCGACGAACGGCGCGGCGTCTTCGTCGTCGCCGACGGGATGGGCGGACACGCCGCCGGGGAGGTCGCCAGCGAGATGGCGGTCACCATCGTCTCGCGCAATCTCCTCGGCCTGACCTCGGTGCGCGACACCGCCGCCGCGGAACTCGTCGCCAAGTCCCTGCAGGAGGCGAACCGGGCGATCTTCGACCGGATGCTCGCCGAGTCGGACAAGCAGGGAATGGGCACCACGGCGTCGGTGATGGTGCTCTCCGACCACGGCTACCTGATCGGGCAGATCGGCGATTCGCGCGTGTATCTCTACCGCGACGGCGCGCTGGTCCAGATCACCAAGGACCACTCCTACGTGCAGGAGCAGGTGGATGCCGGCCTGCTCACGCCGGAGCAGGCGCGCTACCATCCCTACAGCAACGTGATCACGCGCTGCGTGGGGGCGAGCGACGAGGTCGAGGTGGACATCTACTCGGGCGAGGCGCGCGTCGGCGACGTGTTCCTGCTCTGCTCGGACGGCCTCACGGGAATGGTGGACGACCGCCGGCTCGCGCAGCTGCTGATGGCGCGTTCGGGCCCGGGTCGCATCGTGGACTCGCTGATCGCCGAGGCGAACGGCCGCGGCGGCCTCGACAACATCACGGCGATCGTCATCCAGGTCCTCTCGCTCGAGAACGCCGGTGGCTGAGCAACCGGAGACGGTCGGCGGGCTCGCCGAGCTCTACCTCGGCAACATCCTCTACGCGCTGGAGCGCTGCGCGCTCGCGATGGCGGAGGAGGGGCGTTCGGCCGACGCCAAGTTCTATCGCGGCATCGGCAAGTTGCTCGCCGAGGCGCACGGGAAGTCCAAGCAGGGCGCGTCCGAGCCGAAAGGATAACGAGCTTCACCACGAAGGCACGAAAGGAGCCGCGAGAGACTCACGGGCCCGCAACGCCAAGGAAGCAAAGTTCCTTGGGGTCGCGGGCCCGACGGTTTGTTGCGAGACCCTTCGTGCCTTCGTGGTGACTACTCCTGCAACGCGGCCAGCACGTCCGCGAGCGGCACGGAGCGTCGCTCAGCCGTGAACACGCGCAGCCAGCGCGC
>CAZYQM010000231.1:3043-3396 GCA_964649965.1 uncultured Gemmatimonas sp. | reverse complement strand
GCCGGGCAGCGCGAGATCGTAGCTCATCGCGAGGCCTCCGAGGACGCCGTCAGCTGGGCCGGCTGCACCAGGCGCACGAGGCGCCCGGCCGCGGCTTCAGTCTTCTCGAGCACGGGCTTGGGGTAGACGCCGATCCACAGGATGCCGGCCACCAGCGGCACGAGCAGCCCGATCTCGCGCCAGTTGAGGTCCATTCCCTTGAGGGCCTGGTTCTCCGGCTTGACCAGCGGGTTGTAGATGATGCGCTGCACGGCCCAGAGCAGGTAGGCCGCGGCGAAGATCACGCTCGTCGCCGCGATCACGGCGTGGAACGGTGCCGTCTCGAACGAGCCGATCAGCACGAGGAACTCGCC
>CAZYQM010000231.1:0-3033 GCA_964649965.1 uncultured Gemmatimonas sp. | reverse complement strand
TGAAGCCGTTGGTCCCCGGCACGCCGATGCTCGAGAGCGCGACGATGGTGAGGAACACCGCGAACACCGGCATCACCTTCGCGATGCCGCCGAAGTCATCCACCAAGCGCGTGTGCCGCCGCTCGTAGATCATCCCGATGAGCAGGAACAGCGCGCCCGTCGAGAGGCCGTGGCTGATCGTCACCACCAGCGCGCCCTGCATCGACTCCACCGTGGCCGCGAAGATGCCGAGCATCACGAAGCCGAGGTGGGACACCGACGAGTACGCGACCAGCTTCTTGAAGTCCGGCTGCACCAGCGCGACCAGCGCGCCGTACACGATGCCGATCACCGCGAGGGCGAGCATCAGCGCGCGCACGCCCGGATGCATCGCCGCCTCGGGGAACAGCGGCAGCGCGAAGCGCACGAAGCCGAACGTGCCCATCTTGAGCATAATCGCCGCCAGGATCACCGAGCCGGCGGTGGGCGCCTCGACGTGCGCGTCCGGCAGCCACGTGTGGAAGGGCCACATCGGCACCTTCACCGCGAAGGCGATCGCGAAGGCACCGAACAGCCACAGCGACGCGCTCCAGTCGGACGACGCCGACATCGCGAGGATCGCATCGTAGCTGAAGTTCGGCACGTCGCCCTGCGCCGCGGCGATGCCCAGCCAGATCACCGCGACGAGCATCAGCAGCGAGCCGAGCATCGTGTAGAGGAAGAACTTGAGGCTCGCGTAGAGGCGACGCTGGCCGCCCCACACGCCGATGATCAGGTACATCGGCACGAGCATCACCTCCCACATCACGTAGAACAGCACCAGGTCCAGCGCCACGAACACGCCGATCATCCCGGTCGTGAGCAGCAGCAGCAGGCCGTAGTACCAGCCGGTCTTCTCGCGGATGCTGGTCCAGCCGCCGAGCACGGCCAGCGGCATAATGATCGTCGTCAGCAGGAGCAGCATCAGGGCGATGCCGTCGAGGCCGACGTGGAACGAGATGCCCCACTGCGGGATCCAGGGCAGCTGCACCTCCGCCTGCCAAGCGAGCGCGGCCGGATCCACCGACCACCACAGGCCCAGCGAGAGCAGCATCTCGACCAGGAAGACGATGAGGGCGAACTGGCGGTCGGCGGCCATCCGGGCCTGCGCGTCGCCGCTGCCGGAGAGCGCGCGTGCGAACAGCACGGCGGCACCCACGACGGGCAGCGCGAGGAGGACCGGAAGGATCCAGCCGTTATAGCCGATGGTATCGAGGAACGCGGTCACGGTCGGATCAGAAGAAGGTGAAGGCGCCGAGCACCATCACCGCGCCAAGCACGATGATCCAGGCGTAGGTCCCGACCCGCCCGGTCTGCAGCTGCGAGCCCGCCCAGGCGAAGGCCTTGGTGAGCACCGCGCTGCCGTTCACGAGAAGCCCATCGATCAGCCCCACGTCGATGCCCTTCCAGAGCACCGTGCGCGAGACCGCGATCGTCGGCTGGACGACGGCCTTGTCGTAGCCCTCGTCCACGTACCACTTGTTGTAGAGCGTCTTGCCGATGCCCTGCTCCGCCGGCGAATCCTTGGCCGGCTTGAGCGCCGCCGGCTTGAGCTTCGCGACGGCGAAGGCGATGCCCGCCACCGCGATCGCGATGGCCGTGCCGATCAGCACGTACTCCGTGCTGTGCGACAGGTGCGGCGCCTCGCCGTGCGTCACCATCAGCTCGGCAGCGCCCGTCACCGGCTCCAGCCAGTGGTGCAGCACGCCGTCCGCGCCGAGGAAGCCGAGAATCGGCGGGATGTTGAACCAGCCGCCGGCCAGTGACAGCAGGCCCAGCACCACCAGCGGACCCGTCATAATCCACGGCGCTTCCTTCAGGTGCGGCCGCTCGGCCTCACCCGTGCGGTTCGGGCCGTGGAAGGTGTAGAGCATCATCCGCGTCATATAGATCGCGGTCATCAGCGCCGCGGCGAGGCCCAGCGCATACACGACGTAGAGCACCACGCTGCCCGGCACGCCCAGCAGCGAGCCCTCGGCCAGCGTCGAGCCGTGCGTGCGGGCGAACACGCTCGCCAGGATCTCGTCCTTGGAGAAGAAGCCCGAGAAGAACGGGATGCCGGCGATGGCCAGCGTCGCGATCCACATCAGGTAGAACGTCACGGGCATATGGGCCTTCAGGCCGCCCATATTGCGCATATCCTGCGCGTCCTCGTGGTTGTGCGTCGCGTGGTAGGCCTGGTGCATCGCGTAGATCACCGAGCCCGACCCGAGGAACAAGAGCGCCTTGAAGAACGCGTGCGTCATCAGGTGGAAGACGCCCGCCGTGTACGCGCCCACGCCCACGCCGACGAACATATAGCCGAGCTGCGAGACGGTGGAGTACGCGAGGACCTTCTTGATGTCCCACTGCTTGAGGCCGATCGTCGCGGCGAACACCGCCGTGAGCGCGCCGACCAGCGCCACCGTCAGCTGCGCCGTCGGCGCCAGCGCGAAGAGCAGGCCCGAGCGCGCGATCAGGTACACACCCGCCGTGACCATCGTCGCGGCGTGGATGAGCGCCGAGACCGGGGTCGGGCCGGCCATCGCGTCCGGCAACCACACGTAGAGCGGGATCTGCGCCGACTTGCCCGTCGCGCCGAGGAACAGGAACAGCGCGATTGCCGTCGGCACCAGCGCGCCCACCTCGATGTCGCCCAGCGCCGCCTCGATGCCCGTGAACGTCAGGGTGTCGAAGTTCGCGAACATCAGGAACATCGCCACCAGCATCCCGAAGTCGCCGATGCGGTTGACGATGAACGCCTTCTTGCCGGCGTCGGCGTTGGCCTTCTCCGAGAACCAGAAACCGATCAGCAGGTACGAGCACAGCCCCACGCCTTCCCAGCCCACGAACATCAGCGGGTAGCTCGAGCCGAGCACCAGCAGGAGCATAAAGAAGACGAACAGGTTGAGGTACGCGAAGTAGCGCGGGTACCCCGGGTCGTCCTGCATATAGCCGACGGAGAACAGGTGGATCAGCGAGCCGATGCCCGTGATGATCAGCACCATCACCATCGAGAGCTGGTCGAGCTGGAAC
>CAZYQM010000230.1:0-3401 GCA_964649965.1 uncultured Gemmatimonas sp. | reverse complement strand
CCGTTCGTCGCCGCGATGTCCGCGGTGGTCACGGCCGTGAAGCGGTCGCCGACCTTATGCGTGTTCGTGCAGATGCGCGCGCCGGTCGAGAGGGCGAGCGTGGCGCCGGCGGAGAGCGCGCCGCTGCGCGAGGTGGCGCGGGCCGGCGTGCTCGACGCGGTGCGCGCCGGGGCCTTCGTCGCCGCGGGCGTCGGCGCGGGCGCGGGCGCGGCCGCCTGCGTCGGGGCCGTGTCGCTCATCGCCGCGCCGGAATCGGCGGGCGCGAGCTCGATCTCGCGCGCATCCTCCGCCGCGTCGCCGCCGCAGGCGGCCATCGCGACGATCGCGAGCGCAACCAATCCGCGCTTGATAGACTTCGTGTGCATATGCCATCTCCTGTGGTAGGGGTCCTGCGTCGACCTGAAAGTTCGCGCCCGGACCGCCAGTCCTCAACACCGCGGGCCGCGTGACATCACTCACTCGCGTCCTGCCCTGGGTCAAGCCGTATCGATGGCGCATCGCCTACGGCCTGCTCTGCGTCGTGCTCTCGACGGCCCTCTTCAGCTGGCTGCCGACGCTGATCCGGCAGGCGCTGGACGCGATGGCCGCCGGCGCACCCCTGGGCGACATCCTCAAGACTGCGGCCACGATGCTCGGCGTCACCTTGGGGATGGCGGTCTTCCGCTTCCAGATGCGCGAGATCCTGAACGGGGTCTCCCGCATCATCGAGCACGACCTGCGCGAGGACCTCTTCGCCCAGCTCACGCGCCTCGACCCGGCCTGGTACGGCCGCACGCGCACGGGCGAGCTGATGGCCAAGCTCACCAACGACATCGGCGCGGTGCGGATGGCCGTGGGACCGGCCATTATGTACCTCACCAACACCATCTTCGGCGGCATCTTCGCGTTGTCGTTTATGGTGGCGATCTCGCCGCGGCTCACGCTCATCGCGCTCACGCCGATGGTCCTGCTGCCGGTGATCACGCTGCGGCTGGGCAAGGCGATCCACGATCGCTTCGAGCGCGTGCAATCGCGCTTCGGCGACCTCACCACGCTGGTGCAGGAACACCTCTCCGGCCTGCGCATCATCCGCGCGTACCGGCAGGAGCCGGCCGAGCAGCAACGCTTCGACGACATCTCGCAGGACTATCTGGAACGCAACATCGCACTCGTGCGGCTGAACGCGATGATGGGCCCGAGCTTCACGTTCTTCGCCGGACTCGGCGCCGCCGCCGTGCTTGGCTTCGGCGGGGCGCAGGTCGTCGCCGGCACCATCACCGTGGGCGCCTTCGTGGCCTTCGGCCTCTATCTCGCCAACCTGACCTGGCCGCTGATCGCCCTAGGCTGGGTGACGAGCCTCTTCCAGCGCGGCGCGGCGTCTATGACCCGTCTGCTGGACATCCTAGACGCGCAGGCCGCCATCGCCGACCCTGCGCCGCCACGGGTGGCGGCCGAGCTCCCGCCGACGACCGGGGGGCGCGGCATCACGTTGGAGCACGTGGCCTTCGCGTATCCCGCGCGCGCGGGGGAAACGCCGCGGACCGTGCTGCGCGACATCTCCGTGTCGGTGCCGCCGGGCGCGACCCTGGGGATTGTCGGGGCGACGGGGTCGGGCAAGAGCACCCTACTGGAGCTCATTCCCCGTCTCGCGGACGTGACGTCAGGACGGGTTTTACTTGACGGTGTTGACGTTCGCGACATCCCCCTGGGCGTGTTACGTCAAGAGATTGGGTTCGTCCCTCAGGAAAGTCTCCTTTTCAGCGAAACCCTTACAACCAACCTAGCGTACGGCACCGCGAATGCCGCCGACGCCGAGTGGGCGGCTGGGGTGGCGCAGTTGACGGAGACGATTGAGGGATTCCCCGGCGGCTGGAACACGATGCTCGGGGAGCGCGGTATCAATCTCTCGGGCGGGCAGAAGCAGCGGGCGTCGTTGGCGCGGGCCCTGGCCCGGCGTCCGAGCGTGGTGATCCTGGATGATGCGTTGTCGGCGGTGGACACCCACACCGAGGCGGCCATCCTGCGGGAACTGCGGCAGGCCTTGGCGGGGCGCACGGCGATCATCGCGTCGCACCGCATCACGGCCATCCGCGACGCGAACTGGATCTTGGTGCTGGATGACGGGCAGGTCGTCGAACAGGGAACCCACGACGACTTGCTGCGTGTCAAAGGGCGATACTGGTCGCTGCTGCGTCGGCAGCAGCTTGAAGACGAAATCGAGCAGGACCCCGTGGCCGTCCGGGATTGATCGACGGCCAACATTTAAATCCTTCTAGGAGGATAGATGCTGTCTGTGATTCGTCGTGCGGTCGCGGTTGCTTCGCTGGTTGCGGTGTCGGCTTCGGTCGCGCAGGCGCAGCTGTCGGTCGAGGAAATTCGCATTGACGTCGCGGGGCTCGGCCTCGCCGGCGGCAACACGATGCTCAACGTCGGGATTCCCGGCACGGTGGCGCTTGGCGTGTACCTGAACGACAAGATCGCCCTCGAGCCCACGCTCGGCATCGGCTACTTCAAGCCCGATGGCGGCGACGGCTCGACGACCATCCAGCTCGGCGTGTTCGCGCCCTACTACTTCGCGGGTGACCGCGGCCACAACGGCCTGTTCGTGGCCCCGGGCGTGATGATCACCAAGATCACGGACATCGATGCCGCGATCGACTTCGGCGCTGACGTCGGCTACAAGAAGGCGATGAGCGAGAAGGTGTCCTGGTCGCTCGCCGGCACGGTCCGCGCCGGTGACTCGTACGATCCGGACTCGATGATCGGCGCGCGCTTCGGCTTCAGCGTCTTCTGGCGCTAAGCTCCATCCCCCTGGGATGCACAGAGCCCCGCGGCGCACGGCGCCGCGGGGCTCGCTGCATCCGGGGCGAACTCAGATGCGATTGAACAGCCACTCCGGCGTGAACGCCTGCAGCCAGTTGGCGAGGATGGTGAAGCGGTTGGTCAGCATCAGCACGCCGACAAAGACGAGCAGGACGCCGGCGAAGCGGTTCACCCAGATCATATGGCGCCGCACCTTCGCGAAGATCTCGAGGAAGCGCTCGACCATCAGCGCCGAGGCCACGAAGGGAATCGCGAGGCCCGCCGAGTACGCGCCAAGCAGCGTCAGGCCGCGGCTCACGTCGCCCTCATTGGCGGCCATCGTGAGGATCGCGCCGAGGATGGGCCCGATGCACGGTGACCAGCCCGCCCCGAAGGCGATGCCCACGACGATCGTGCCGAGATAGCCCAACGGCTTGTCCGCGAGGTGCAGGCGCGTGTCCTTCATCAGGAAGGACAGGTTGAACACGCCGAGCAGGTACAGGCCGAAGACGGTGATCAACACGCCGCCGACGCGGCTGATGAGGTCGCGGTTGCGGATCATCAGCTGGCCGAAGACCGTCGCGCCGGCCCCGAGGGCGAGGAAGATCAGCGAGAAGCCC
>CAZYQM010000229.1:0-3448 GCA_964649965.1 uncultured Gemmatimonas sp. | reverse complement strand
CGGTGCGCATCCAGAACTCGCCCGCGATATAGATCCCCGGCTCGATCGAGAACCCGACACCCGGCAGCAGCACGCGCTCGTCGCGCGTCTCGAGGTCGTCGAGGTTCGGCCCCATCCCGTGCAGGCCGCGGGCGTCGATCGAGTGCCCCGTGCGGTGCGTGAAGTACTGGCCGTAGCCGCGCTCCACGATCACGGCACGCGCCGCCGCATCGGCTTCACGGCCCTGCACCGCTTCGCCCGCCGCGAGCTTCTTGCTGAGCAGCGCAATCGCCGCGTCGCGCGCATCGCGAATCGCCGCCCAGACCTCGCGCTGCTTGGACGTCGGCTCGCCGACCACGGCCATATACGTCTGGTCGGCCCACATCGCACCCGCCCGCTGCTTGGTGGCCCAGAGGTCGATCAGCAGCACGTCGCCCTTCACGATGCGCCGCGGATGCTTGGCGCTCGGCTCGTAGTGCGGGTTGGCGGCGTTCTCGCTGGCCGAGACGTTGGGGCCGTGGTCCGTGAAGAGGCCGTGCGCGGCGAACTGCGCCTGCAGCCACTCCATCACCTCGTGCTCGTGGATCGGCGTGCCCGCGGCGATCGCCGCGCCGACGCGCGCGAAGGCCGCGTGCGCAAAGCCCCGCAGCAACTCGGCGTGCTCGCGGTGCGACGCGATCTCCTGCTCACTCCACACGGAGAAGAACTTCGTCACCAGCTCACCGCTGGAGGCGATCGTCGCGCCGGCCTCGCGCACGAGTTCGATGACGCCGGCCGGCACGCGATCCACCACGGGCACGGCGTCGCCGGCGGCGTACTCCATCGCGATGCGCTTGCCCTTCACGAAGGACGGCAGCAGCGCCTCGAGCTCGCGCCAGGCCGAATACACGTGCTTGGGCCAGTCGGCGGGCCACTGCGCCCAGGGGCCGGGCTCGATCGCGTGCTGCACCGCCTGCGGCGTGCCTTCGGCGGGAATCCACGCGAAGATGCGGCGCGTGACCATCCCGCGGATGCCGAGCACGCCCGCGGCGACGGGGTTCAGGCCGCGGAAATCGTAGATCAGCCAGCCGTCGAGCTGCGCCTCGCGCAGCGCGGCCTGGAGCTGGGGCAGCGTGGCAGTCGTGAGCATCTCAGCGCACCGCGCGCCACTGGGCGCGCCATTCACAGGTGCCCTCGCCGCGGGACGCGCAACGCACGTGTTCCACGGCGCCGACGCCATCCACGAGCAACTGCATCAGCTCGCGGAGGGCGGCCTCGTAGAACGTGCAGCCGGCCTGCCTGGGCGCGGCATCGAGGGTGACGGAGTTGCGGACGTCGAGGTGGATCGACGCGCCGACGCGCCGGACCTCGCCGCCGAGGTAGCGGGCGCCGATGCGGCGGATCTGCGAGAGCGCCAGCGGCCGCGCGAGCAGGGCGGGCAGCAGGTGCGTGAGGCGCTTGGTGAGCGCCGGCACGCGCTGGTAGGTGCGCCTCGCGATGGTGCGCCCCGCCTCGCGAAAGACGGCCTCGGCGTCCGGGCGGCGGCCGATGAGGCGCGCGATGCCGGCCGCTTCCTCCTCGCTGGGCCGCTGGCCGCGCTTCATCGCCTCGTGGTAGCGGCGGATCTGCGCGTGCACCGTGTCGCTGAGGCCGAAGCGCTTGATGCGGAGCTCCTCGACGAACTCGGTCTCGAGTTCCCCGTCGGGGAGGTCCACGGTGCGCACGGCCTCGAGGAGGACCAGCGGGACGAGCGGGTCGACGGTTGCGGACACGGCGAGGGGGTGGGAGTCTTCTGGGAACCGTGGCGGAAGTTAATGGTTGAGTGAGTGTTGGTGGCACTCCCGGCAAGACGAACGATGCACGACACGCTCCCCCAGAACGACACTGGCGCAGACTGCGCCGCCATCCGGCTCGTGATCGACGACGTGGTCGCCCACGAGGCGGACGCGGTGACGGTCGCGCGCGTGGAGACGCACGCGACGCGCTGCCCGTCCTGCCGCTTCGCCTTGGCGGCCGCACGGACCTACCGACGCGCGATGCGGCGCGTCGGCGCCTCGGAGCGCGCCCCGCAAGGCCTGCGCGACCGCGCCCTCGGCCTGCTGCACGAGACGCGCGACCCGCGCGGGCCCCGTCCCTGATCCTGCGCGGGCTGCTCGGCCTCGCGGTGGCCGCGGCCATCGCGGTGCTGGCGCGGCGCGCCGGCAGCCTGTCGTCATCCGGCGCAGTGGCCGCGACGATCGTCGGCGCAGTCAGTGCGGCTGCGGGATGGAGCTGGGCCGCATTGCTCGTCGCCTGGTTCATCGCGTCGAGCGCGCTCACGCGCGTCGGCGCGCGGCGCAAGGCGAGCCGGACCCAAGCGACGTTGCCCGCGTCCGGCGCGCGCACGGCGAGCCAGGTGTGGGCGAACGGCGGCGTTTATGCCTTCGCGGTGCTCGGCGCGGCGCTCGGCGTGGCGCCGTGGCTCGCGACGGGCGCGCTCGGGGCACTCGCTGCCGCCGCGGCGGATACGTGGGCTACGGAGATCGGACTGCTCGGCGGTGCGACGCCACGCTCGATTGTCGGTGGCGCGCCGGTAGAGGCCGGTCTCTCGGGCGGCATCACCTGGATGGGTTCGCTGGGCGGCGCGGCGGGGGCGTTGGCGGTGGGCCTCGCGGCGACGGCTCTGCTCGCGCCGATGCCGGTGCCCCTGCCGGCGGTCGTCGCGGCTGGCGTGCTCGGTGGGCTCGGCGACAGCCTCCTCGGCGCCACCGTGCAGGCCAAGCGACACTGCGCCCGCTGCGACCGTTGGACCGAACGCGCCACGCACGACTGCGGCGTGGCCACGGAACACCGTCGCGGCTGGCGCTGGATGACGAACGACACCGTGAACCTGCTCGCGACGTTGATCGGCGCGGCGGCGGCACCTTTGCTCCGGATTCCTTAAGCTATGCAGCACGTGACCCTCGATCCCACGACTTTCCGCGGCGCGCTGGCGCGCTTCGCCTCCGGCGTCACCATCGTCACCGCGCGCGGCCAGGACGGCCACGACTACGGGATGACGGTGAGCGCCTTCTCGTCGCTGTCGCTGACCCCGCCGATGATCCTCGTCTGCATTGACAACGGGGCCTCGGTGGCGCCGGTGCTGGAGCGCTGCGAGCACTTCGCGGTGAACATCCTCGCCGAGGGCCAGGAGGCGCTATCGCGGCAGTTCGCCGAGCGGGAGCGCGATCGCTTCGAGGGCGTGGAGATCACCCGCGGCGAGACGGGCGTCGCCTTGCTCGGCGGTTCGCTGGCGTCGCTGGAATGCAGCGTGGTGGCGCGGCATCCGGCGGGCGACCACACGATCCTCGTCGCCGAGGTGCGCGGGGCGGAGCTGCGCGAGGGGAATCCCCTGCTCTACTATCGCGGGGCGTATCGGCAGCTGGCCGACTGACATTCGCCCGTTTGACCACGTGCCTTCGTGGTGAACGCCGTGTAACAGACCCGCCGCGCGCGACGTAGTTTTCGGCTA
>CAZYQM010000228.1:0-3485 GCA_964649965.1 uncultured Gemmatimonas sp. | reverse complement strand
GCGCGTGATCGGCAACGTGGTGTTCTGGTTCCTGATCTTCACGGCGATGCTGATCGCCGCGGACACGCTGGGCATCGACTACCTCGGCCAGGCCTTCGCCGAGCTGGTGAGCTACGTGCCGAGCGTGATCGCCGCGGTGGTGATCGTGATCCTCGGCCTCGTGCTGGGCGACCTGGTGGCGGCCCTGATTGCTGCGAGCGCGGGTGCGCTGGCGGGCGCCGGCACACTGGCGCGCGTGGGCAAGGGCGGCGTGGTGCTGCTCGCCGTGTTCATGTCGCTGCAGGAGCTGGGCGTGGCGACGGGCATCGTGACGACGGCGTTCGCGATCATCTTCGGCGCGATCGCGCTGGCGCTGGCGTTGAGCTTCGGGCTCGGCAACCGCGAGTTGGCGGGCGAGGTGACGCGGCGCTGGTACGAGGAATGGCGTAGCGAGCGGGAGGCGATGCGCCGCGCGTCCGAAGAGGCCGAACGCGAGCCGCCGAGCGCCGAGCAGCGCTGAACGGCGGTTCACCACGGAGACACCGAGGCACGGAGACTGCAACGGCGGGAACTGCATCTTCTGGGGGGCTTGCACCGAGGCATCGGCGCGAGCCCCCGAAGAATTCTCGGGAAGTCTCCGTGTCTCCGTGCCTCCGTGGTGATTGCTGTTTTGGGACCACAAAACCCGTTGTTTGCGCCTGCGAAATCGGCTAACTTTCGGGGTCGTGGTTCCCTCTGAAAACCGCCCCTAAACCGAGCGTCTATGACGGCCCCGAACAACCGTGAGCGGATCCTTCCGCGCCTGATCCAGGACGAGGTGAAGGAATCGTTCATCAACTACTCGATGAGCGTCATCGTCAGCCGCGCGCTGCCGGACGTGCGCGACGGCCTGAAGCCGGTGCACCGGCGCGTGCTGTATGCGATGAACGAGCTCGGGTTGGTGCCGGGGCGGCCGTACAAGAAGTCGGCGACGGTGGTCGGCGACGTGCTCGGCAAGTACCACCCGCACGGCGACCAGTCGGTGTACGACGCGCTGGTGCGCATGGTGCAGGACTTCTCGCTGCGCTATCCGCTGGTGGACGGCCAGGGCAACTTCGGCTCGATGGACGGCGACCCGGCGGCGGCGTACCGCTACACGGAGTCGCGCCTGACGCGCATCGCCGTCGAGATGCTGACGGACATCGACAAGAACACCGTCGATTTCGCGCCGAACTTCGACGATCGCCTGGAAGAGCCGACGGTGCTGCCGTCGGCGTTCCCGAACCTGCTCGTGAACGGCTCGGCCGGCATCGCGGTGGGTATGGCGACGAACATCCCGCCGCACAACCTGCGCGAGGTGGCGTCGGCGGTGACGGCGATGATCGACAATCCCGAGCTGTCGGTCGAGGAGATCCGCAAGCACATCAAGGGCCCGGACTTCCCGACGGCGGGCTTCATCTACGGCCGCGCGGGCATCAAGGACTACATCGAGACCGGCCGCGGCAAGGTCGTGATGCGCGCCCGCGCGGTGATCGAGGAGAAGGAATCCTCGAACAAGTCGCAGATCGTCGTGACCGAGCTGCCGTACCAGGTGAATCGCGCGAACCTCGTGACGAGCATCGCCGAGCTGGTGCGCGACAAGAAGATCGAGGGCGTCAGCGACCTGCGCGACGAGTCGGACGCGAACACGCGCATCGTCATCGAGCTCAAGCGCGACGCGATCCCGAAGGTGGTGCTGAACCAGCTGTACAAGCACACCTCGATGCAGACGACTTTCGGCGTCATTATGCTGGCGCTGGTGCCGGATCCGGTGACGCGCCGCCTGGTGCCGAAGGTGATGCCGTTGCGCGAGGTGCTGCAGCACTACATCGCGCACCGCCACGAAGTCATCATCCGCCGCACCCAGTTCGACCTCGACAAGGCGAAGGAACGCGAGCACATCCTCGAAGGCCTCAAGATCTGCGTCGACAACATCGACGAGGTGATCAAGGTCATCCGCGCGGCGGAGGACACGCCGCAGGCGAGCGAGCAGCTGCAGCGGCGCTTCAAGCTGAGCGAGCGGCAGGCCGAGGCCGTGCTGAATATGCGTCTCGCCAAGCTGACCGGCCTCGAGATCGAGAAGCTGGAGGAGGAGCTCAAGGAAGTGCGCACGCTGATCGCCGGCCTCGAGGAGCTGCTGGCGAGCAAGGCGAAGCGGATGCAGGTGATGAAGGACGAGCTGGCGGCGCTGGTGGACACCTACGGCGACGAGCGCCGGACGGAGATCGTGAGCGACGAAGGCGAGTTCTCGATCGAGGACCTCATCGCGAACGAGGAGATGGTCGTGACCATCTCGCACGCCGGCTACATCAAGCGCACGAACATCTCGACCTACCGCAAGCAACGCCGTGGCGGCGTCGGGACGAAGGGGACGGAGCTGCGCACGGACGACTTCGTGGAGCACCTCTTCGTGGCGCAGACGCACGACTACCTCCTCGTGTTCACGCACGACGGGCGGTGCTTCTGGCTGAAGGTGCACGAGATCCCCGAGGGCGCGCGCGCCGCGAAGGGCAAGCCGATCGTGAACCTCATCAACGTGTCGCCGGACACGACGGTGAAGGCGATCGTGCCGGTGAAGGAGTTCACGGAGAACGAGTTCCTGATGTTCTGCACGCGCAACGGCACCGTGAAGAAGACGGCGCTCAGCGAGTACTCGAACGTGCGCTCGACGGGCATCAAGGGCATCAAGCTCGAGGACGGTGACGAGCTGATCGACGTGCAGATCACGTCGGGCACGAACGACGTGGTGCTCGTGACGCGCCACGGCCTGAGCATCCGCTTCCACGAGCAGGAAGCGCGTCCGATGGGCCGGGATACCACCGGGGTACGCGGCATCGCGCTGGGCGAGGGCGACCGCGTGGTCGGGATGGTGGTCGTGAAGCGCGAGGCCTCGCTGCTGGTGGTGACGTCGCTGGCGATGGGCAAGCTCACGAACGTGGACGAGTACCGCGTGCAGGGCCGCGGCGGCAAGGGCATCCTGACGGTGAAGCGCACGGAGAAGACCGGGGATGTGGTCGGCCTGCTCGAGGTGCTGCCGGAAGACGGCCTGATGCTGATCACCCGCGGCGGGCAGTCGCTGCGCTGCGCGGTGAACCAGATCCGCGAGACGGGTCGTGTGGCGCAGGGCGTGAAGCTCAAGGACCTCGAGCTCGGTGACATCGTCGCGGCGGTGGCCCGCGTGGTGTCCGACGACAAGGAAGACGGGGCCGAGGGCGGTGACGACGCCGGGACAGGGGAGCAGATCGAGCTCTCGGCGGGGGAGTAACCGCCTTCACCACGGAGACACAGAGGCACGGAGACTGCAATTGCAGGAACCGCCTCTCTTGGGGGCTCGAGCCGATGCATCGGTTCGAGCCCCCAGAGCATTGCACCGGCAGTCTCCGTGCCTCCGTGTCTCCGTGGTAAGTGCCGTTGAGGCCGGCGGCACAAAGGGCGATTCGTGCGCGTAGTATTCAGTATGCGCAACGCCATCTTCCTCGCCTTGCTCG
>CAZYQM010000227.1:0-3503 GCA_964649965.1 uncultured Gemmatimonas sp. | reverse complement strand
GCAGGCGTCGCCGACGCCCACCACCGCTTGACTTCCAACACAGCCACTTCGTGGTAAGGGCGTTCAGGCCGCCGAGGCGGATGCGTAGCTGCGCGTGCGCCAGCGCTTGGGCCGACGCAGCGTGCTGATGACGAGCCGCAGCGCGGCCAGCGGATCGGCCAACGGAGAGAGCCACCACGTGAGGCCGCGGCGCTCGTAGCTCGGCGCGATGCCGAGCAGCAGCAGCCAGCGCACGGCGACGAGCACCGATGTGCCCGCCAGCAGCAGCGTGCGCCACGCCGACGGCTCCAGCGACGGCCACGCCAGCCACAGCGCGAGCGCCGCCGGGAGGCAGAGGCCCTGCGCCAGTACGACGAAGGCCGTGTCGAGCGCCTGCTGCGGCTTCGCCGTCGCGTCCTTCAGGTCCAGCGAGCGGCCCCACTCGCGCCACATCTGCGCCACGCCGCTGTAGGAGCGCACCCGGTAGAGGCGCGAACCGTCGAGGAAGCCCACCGACGCGCCGCGCGCGGCGAGGTGGCGCACCAGGCTCACATCCTCGGCGAACGACTCGCGGACGGGTTCATAGCCGCCGTGCGCGAGGATCGTCTCGCGGCGCGCGAGGAAGCATTGCCCGTTGGCGATCACGCGTTCGGGCTTCACGCGCGGGTCGCCGACGGCGCCGCTGCGGTAGATCAGCGTGACGAGCAGGGCCGGCTGCAGCCAGCGTTCGGCGGCGGACTGGCCGTCGAAGCGCGGCGCAAAGCTGACCACGTCGAAGCCCTCGCGCAGGGCGGCAGCGAGCACCGCCGCGGCGCAGCCGGGGCTCGCCTCCGTGTCGGCGTCCATCCCCAGCACCCAGGGCTGCGTGGCCTGCTGCGTCCCGTACTGCAGCGCCCAGGCCTTGCCGATCCATCCGCTCGGCAGCGGCGGGTCGTTGAGCAGACGGATGTGCGGATCGAGGGCGGCGGCCTCCTGCACCATCTCGCGCGTGCCGTCGCCGCTGCCGGAGTCCACGACGAGGATCTCGCGCACGGGCGCGCCCTGCGCGAGCAGGCCGCGCAGGCAGGGCGCGATGCGGTGCGCTTCGTTGAGTGTCGCGACGACGATCGTGAGACCGGGGTCGGCATCGTCACGGCCAACGGCAGCGCCGGTGGCGATCCCCGGCGACGCAGGCGGCAGCCCACCCGGAAGCGGGATCTCCGCCGGCAGTCGCGTGCGGCCGCCGCTCAGGCGCCGCAACAGGACCAGCGCGAGCAGGAGCTGCAGGAAGGCGAGCGCGGCGAGCATCGAGGGCAATCTAAGGTCGGCGGGCGGACGGGACTGCGCGGGCTTCAAACCGAACGGGCGGCGCGCCTGTCGAAGTTCCCAGATGTCACTCGCACGATGCGCCGATCGGCTCGTGCCTCAGCGCCCGATCCGGCGTTGCGTGACACGATTCGCTGTTCCGCCCGTAGGTCGCACTGTATCCCAACCTCGAGATCGCTATGCCGAAGTTTCTGCTCGCCATCGCCGTCGTCTCGCTCAGCGCCATCGCGCCGCATTCCGCCGCCGCGCAGGCGTCGGAGCGGCATTCCCTGAGCGGCGACAACGTCAGTATCTGGAACCTCGCGGGCCGCGCGGAGTTGGTGGCCGGCAACGGTCGCGAAGTCGTCGTCGAGCTCACGCGCGGCGGTGACGACGGCGCGCGCCTGACGGTGGAAGCCTCGGGCGGTCGTCTCGTCGTGAAGTATCCGTCGCGCGAGATCTACTACGCCGCCGAAGACCGCAACAACTATTCCACGACGCTGCAGGTGGACGATGACGGGACGTTCTCCAACGACTGGGACGACGACCGTGGCGGACGCCGCGTGCGCATCAGTTCGCGCGGCGGGAACTTCGAAGGTCACGCCGACCTCCGCATCGCTGTGCCGCAGGGCCAGCGCATCACGCTGCATCTCGCCGTGGGCGTGGTCGAGGTCGGCAACGTGAACGGCGAACTCGACGTGCGGACGCAGGCGTCCACGGTCACGGTGCGCGGAATGCGCGGGCGGCTCTCGGCGCGGACGGGCTCCGGTCGCGTGGCGATCGAAGATGTGGAGGGCGAGCGCGTGTACGCGTCCACCGGGTCGGGCAGCGTGCGGCTCGCGGACGTGCGCGGCGATGAACTGCGCGTGAGCACGGGCTCGGGCTCCGTCGAGGGGCGGAACGTGCGGGCCGAGCGCCTGCACGCCAGCACGGGCTCGGGCGGCATCGAGATCGAGGGGCTCGCCAGCGCCGATGTACGCAGCACCACGGGTTCAGGCTCCGTGCGCCTTGGGTTCGCCAGCGTACCGCGTGACCTGACGGCGCGCACCGGCTCGGGTAGCGTCACGCTCACGCTGCCGCGCAGTCCGAATGTGGAGCTCGACATCCGCACCGGCTCCGGTGGCATCTCGACGGACTATCCGGTCACGATGGACCAGGTGCGCCGCAACGAACTGCGCGGACGCATCGGCACGGGCGCCGACGGCCGCTTCCAGGTCTCCACGGGCTCCGGCAGCGTGCGCCTGCGGCAGCCGTAGCGATTGCATTGCGGCGGATGCGGGGCGAATCTCCTGTATCACCTTTCGCCCCCACCCCGAATGCGCTCGACGTTCCTCCTCGGCCTCGCGGCCCTGCTCACCGTCGGTGGTTCGCCGACGGATGTCTCCGCCCAAGGCCGCGGTCGCGGCCCCTCCGCTGCGACGGCGGCCGATTCATCGCTGGCCGGGTACGCCGCGATGCCGTGGCGCAACATCGGGCCCTCGCGCGGCGGCCGTTCGAATGCCGTGAGCGGCGTGCGCGGGATGCCCCTCACGTACTTCGCCGGCTACACGGGCGGCGGGCTGTGGCGCACGGATGACGCCGGCATCAGCTGGCGCAACATCTCCGACGGGCACTTCCGCACCGGCACCATCGGCGCGATTGCCGTTGCGAACTCCGATCACAACGTGATCTACGTGGGCGCGGGCGAGCACGCGATCCGCGGGCAGTCGTCCACCTACGGTGACGGCGTGTACAAGAGCACCGACTTCGGGCGCACGTGGCGACACATCGGCCTCGAGGCCACGCGGCAGATCTCGGCGGTGCGCGTGCATCCGCAGGACGCGAACCTCCTGTACGTCGCCGCGCAGGGCGACCGCTGGCAGGGCAGCAGCGAGCGCGGCATCTACCGCAGCAAGGACGGCGGCGCGACCTGGGAGTTGGTGCTCAAGGGCCAGAACCCGACCAGCGGCGCGAGTGACCTCTCGATGGATCCGACCAACCCGCGCATCCTCTACGCGGCGTTCTGGGACCACCAGCGGCAGCCGTGGTACGTGCGCTCGGGCGGCGCGGGCTCGGGCATCTGGAAATCCACCGACGGCGGCGACAGCTGGACGCGCCTGACGAACGGCCTGCCGTCGTTGATGGGCAAGGTCGGCGTGGCGGTCTCGCCGGCGAATCCCGATCGCGTGTTCGCGATTGTCGAAGCAGAGAACGGCGGACTGTATCGCTCCGACGACGCCGGCCGCAGTTGGCGCCGGCTC
>CAZYQM010000226.1:648-3506 GCA_964649965.1 uncultured Gemmatimonas sp. | reverse complement strand
ATATGTACAGCTGGATCGAGGGCGGGCAGGGGTTTTCGCCGCCGACGAGCTGAGGCAATGGTGAACGGTGAACGGTGAAGGGTACCGACCGTTCACCGTCCACCGTCCACCGTTCTGCGTCGGTATGCATCTCGACCTCGCCACCCTCTCGCCGCGCGATCGGCATCGCTGGCTCACCCCGCTCATCGCCCCGCGCCCCATCGCGTTCGTGAGCACGCTGAGCGCGGCTGGCGTGGGCAACCTCGCGCCGTTCTCGTTCTTCGCGATGGGCGGGCAGAATCCGCAGGGCGTGGCCATCTGCCCGACGGCGGACCGGCACGGGAATCCCAAGGACACGCTGCGCAACATCCGCGAGACGGGGGAGTTCACCATCAACATCGTCTCGCGCGAGATGGCCGAGCGCGTGAACCAGGCGTCGGCACCGTATCCGCCCGAAGTGGACGAGTTCGATGTCACCGGTTTCACGCGGGTGCCGAGCGTGACGGTGAAGCCGCCGCGTGTGGCCGAGGCGCCGGCGGCGCTGGAGTGCCGCGTGTTCCAGATAATTCCGCAGGGCGAGGGGCCGCTGCACGGCACCTGGGTGCTGGGTGAGGTGTTACACCTGTGGGTGCGCGACGACGTGCTCGACGCCGACGGGCTTCCGGACACCGCGAAAGTGCATCCGGCCGCCCGGATGGGACGCGACGAGTGGGCCCACGTCACGCCCGAGACTATCTTCCGATTGACCCGACCGACCGTCGTTCCCAAGGAGTGAGACCGATGTCCCGCCGCATTCTCGTCGCCGCGCTGCTCGTCGCGGCGTTCGCCGCCACCGCCACCGCCGCCATCCTCCACGACCTCACCGGTCGCTGGCAGCTCGCCGTCGTCACCGACAACGGCACGGGCTATCCGATCCTCGAGATCAAGCAGGAGGGCGACAAGGTCACCGGCAGCTACACCTCGAACGCGATGGGTGCGCGCACGATCGCCGGCCGCGTGTACGGCGACACGCTGTCGTTCACGCTGTCGCCGAGCGGCGCCGGCGAGGGGATGGTGCTGACGTACACCGCGCGCATCGTCACGCCAGACTCGCTCAGCGGCTACGTGGACTTCGCGGGCCAGGGCGGCGCCAACTTCACCGGCTCGCGCCAACGCTAATGAATACGGCGGGGCCGGTGCCACGCACCGACCCCGCCGCGTTCCGCAACCCTCGGCGGTGACCTGACGCCGCGCGCCTACCAGCGTGCGGCGTTGCCGTTCGCGACCGTCTCCCACCCGTCGCGTCGGCGGATCGAGACGTCGCTGGTCTCGGGGTCGATGCGGTACAGGAAGATCCACTCGTGCTCGACGAGGTGGCGCACGGTCGCGTGCTTGGCGAGCACCGCGTCGATCGCCGCCGCGCCTGCCTCGACGAAAACCCCAAGGCGCATCGGCTCGTGCACGAAGCGCTCGCCGTCGTGCACCGACTGCTGCGCGAGGCCGATGCGGAGGTCACCGCCGGCACCTTCGTACACGCCGAGGTTGCCGCCGGCGACGTTGTGACGCGTCTTGTCGCCGCTGCCGAATCGGCTCGGATCCACGGTCGAGGCCCAGTACTGGAAGTTGATCCAGTGGCCGACGACGACCGGGGCGGTGAGGATCAGCTCCAGCACGGCGTGGTCGGGGTCGCGCCGCTCGTCGTACTCGTGCAGGAAGGCGCGACCCTTGAGGTCGAGCGCACGCGTGCGCCGACGCGGCGCCGCGATGAACGCGGCATTGCCGGCGAGGCCCCACTCGGGCCGCACCTCGGACCAGTCGGCCGCGCGCGTGCGCAGCGCCTCGGCGAGCGCGAGGGGATCGGACTCGTTCATCCCGAGCCTGTCGGCGCGCTCGGCGCGCGTGCGCCGCGCCGCCCGAGCGCAGGACGCCTGCAGTGCGGCCAGCGCCTCGGCGTGCGTCGCGGCAGTCGTCGCATCGGGGAAGAAGAGCAGGTCGTCGGTGGTCGTGTCGTGCAGGCCGCCGATGAACCGCGTGCGCACCGGGATCTCGAGGCCGCGCGCGGCGAGACGCTGCCGCACGTCCGCGTCATTGAGCAGCGCGGCCGCCACGCGGGCGTTCACCTCGCCGGACTGACCGCCGCAGGCTCCGCAGGCGAGGCCGGCGGCCTGCGGGTTGTTCACGAGCAGCGCCCCGTGGCCGATGAGCGCGACCAACGGTGCGAAGCCCTGCGTCAGCGACATCCCGCGCAGCACGTTCGCGGCGAGGTCGGCCTTGGACTCGGCGTCCAGCGTGGATCCGTCGCTGCGGCGCGTGAGGGTCGGGACGACGTCCATCGCGCGGTCGTCCTGCGGGTGCCTCGGCTCGAAGCTGGCCCGCAGCATTCGGAAGACGGCGCTGAGACCAGTCGCCTCGACGAAGGCGAAGGTGGACGGCAGGCCCGACGCGATGTCCTTCCATTGAGTGCGTCGCGTGCCGCGCGCAGCCAGCGACTCGCGCAGCGACGAGACGTCGGCGCCGACCTCCTCGGCGACGAGCGTCGGCGCGAGCAAGCCCGGCAACTGCGGGCGCGACTCGCCGACCAGCGGCTGGTACTCGAGTGGAATGCCGAAGAACCCGGCGAAGCCCAGCGTCTGGATGCCACCATCGCAATCTTCGAGGTGCCGACGGAAGACTTCGCTGCGCACGTCAATGCAGAACACCGCCTGCGCGCTCACGGTCGCCGGTGCTGCCGGTCCGCTATCGGCGTGCCGCAGTGTCGGGTGCCACGCCAACGCGCCCGCCAACCGCTCGTGATAGTGGAGTTCGAAGGCGCGCTGGAGGATCCACTCCGGCGCCTGGTCGCGCGCGACGCGCTCGGCGTCCTCCTGCCACTGCCGCCGCTCCTGCGTCCAGCGCGTGGG
>CAZYQM010000226.1:0-638 GCA_964649965.1 uncultured Gemmatimonas sp. | reverse complement strand
GGTCGCGGTGCGGTACAGCAGGAGCTCCCAGCCGAGCCGGGCGGCGAGCAGCTCGACGATGGTGTCGTCGTCGCCGCCGCGGAGGCGGGCCTCCCAGCGGCGATGCGCGGCTGCGCTCGCCCAGCCGACGATGGAGAGCAACACCGCCGTGAGATATGTCGTACGCGCGGCGCGGGGCAGCGCGAGCGTGTCGAGCGCCTCGGCGATGAGCGCGTCGGCGGTCTCAGGCAACTCGGGGACGGCGGCCCGCAGGTCCAGCGCGCCGAGCAACAGGCGCGGCGTGCGGTCGGTGAGGAGCAGGTCGCGCCAGAAGGAGTAGAAGCCATCGGTCGCGGCCGCGGCCCACGGTGCCTGCGCGGCGTCGAAGTACGCCTCGCAGGTCTGGCCGAACTGCTGGGCGATGTAATCGCGCCAGAGCACGTCGCGCGCGGCATCGCGCTGCGCATCGCGCAGTTCGCTGACGAGCGGGTGGTGCGGCAGCGCCGGCGCGTCGCTGCCGAGTGCGGCGAGCACGTCGGCGACGCTCGCCGGCGCGGCGAGCAGTGCGATGGCGCGCTCGATGGCCGCATCGGGGATGCGGCCGGCCTCACGCTGCTGGCGATACCAGTGGCGCGGCATCAGCATCGGTGCAGCCGCGG
>CAZYQM010000225.1:1784-3506 GCA_964649965.1 uncultured Gemmatimonas sp. | reverse complement strand
CATCACCGCAGGAGGTGCGGAAATCGAAGATGCCCGCGCCTTCGAGGAAGAACGGCCGGCGCTCCTCGAAGAACTGCTCGAATGCCGAGAGGTTGAGCACCGCGGGGTCGGCCTCGACCTGGCCGAAGTCAGGGTTGAGCGTGGCATCCACGGTGAGGTTGCTCGTGATGCCCCACTTCACGTCGGCACCGACGGTCTGCTCCTGCGGATGCTCCCAGCCGCCCGCGGCCAGCGGGCGCGTCAGGTTCTTGGTGACGACGTAGGGCAGCACTTCCAGGCGGCGCGGCTGCGGGAGTCCGCGGATGCCACTGACCTCGCCGCCCTGCGAGATGTAGCCCTGGCGATTGCGATCGAACAGCGGCCAGGAGATGCGCTGGCGCGTGCGCGCGACGTCGCGCACGGCGAGCAGGCCGAAGGTGTGCTCGTCCCGGTCGGCGAAGCGCATCTGCGAGAACGGGATGCGGAACTCGGCCACCCAGCCCAGCGAATCAATGCTCGCGTGGCCGTCCCAGACGGCATCCCAGGTGGGATCCTCGACGGCGTCGTTGTACACGTAGAAGTCGCGCTTCACGCCGGCCGGGTTCAGGATGAACTGGTAGGCGGTACGGCGGTCGTGGTAGGAATCGATGACCAGCTTGAGCTGCTCGCTCTCGGTGCGGACGTCGCGCCGCGAGAGCAGCGAGATGATCGAATCCGGCGCGGGGTCGAACATCCGCCCCATCACATAGAGGTAGCGGTCGTCATAGAGGAGCCGCAGTTCGGTGCGGAAGCGGGGCACGGCGCCGGTGGTCGGTTCGTGCTCGAGGAGCTGGTCGATGACCGGTGCCGCGCGCCAGGCCTCGTCGTCGGGACGTCCGTCAATGACTGGCGGTCGGCTGGTGCGTGCCGCGCTGCCCGTGGCGGGAGCGTCGAGATTCACGGTGGCCTGCGGCGCGGCAGGCAGCTGTTGGGCGCGTGCGGACGAGACGGACGCAAGCAGCGCGACGACGGCGGTGAGGCGACGCATAGGCGGAGGGGGCTGGGGTCCGGGGGTTGGACAACGCCATCCCCCAGAGGGTTGTACGACCCCGGGTCCGCCCAGGTGTCGGGGGCGTCCCCGACAGCGCCTGCCGTGCGTCCTACTCGCGCTCGAGCACGACGACGGCGCCCGCCACGTCGTCCGTGTGGCTGAGCGTCAGGTGCACACGCGTGACGCCGAGTTCCTTGGCGCGGGCCTCGGCCCGCCCGCTGAACGCGAGTACCGGCGGCCCTTCGGCGCCGCGGCGCACCTCGGCTTCCTTCCAGCCGATCTTCTTGGCGTCGTCGCTGCCGGTGAGCGCCTTGAAGACAGCCTCCTTGGCGGCGAGCCGCGCCGCGAGGTGCATCGCCGGCCGCGCGCGGGCCATCGCGTACTCCTGCTCGTGCGGCGTGAACAGGCGGTCGAGCGCGCGCTGTTCCTTGCGCGCGAGCATCCCCTCGACGCGCGCGATGGCGACGAGATCGAAGCCGATGCCGACGATCACGGGGTCTGCCTCAGCACACGACGCCAGAACGCGCCCTTGCGGCCGCGCGGATCGGCGAGCACGGGCAGGCACTGCTCCCACCACGCGTCGGCGCTGCGGAACAGGAGCTGCAACTCGGCCACCCAGGCGCTCCAGGTCCCGCGCTTGTGCTCGGGGCGGGCGAGCTTCGTGCGCTCCGCCGCGGCCTTGAGCGATTCGAGCGACGACCAGAGCGGTCGCG
>CAZYQM010000225.1:0-1774 GCA_964649965.1 uncultured Gemmatimonas sp. | reverse complement strand
GCTCGGCGGCCAACGCACGCCGGTCGGGCAGCGAGGTCGCGAAGCGGCGCTCGGCCAGCGTCGCGATCGCGCCGCGCCAGGCGCGGTCGAGCCGCGCCGCATCGAAGGCCGCCAATTGCTGGTCGAGCGTCGTCGCGCGGTGTGCCGCCCGACGCGCCTCGAGCAGCGGCGCGAAGATCACGTCGTGATCCGACCCCGGCGCCGAGGCGACGGCCAGCGCACGCAGCGAGCGCGTGAACTCGGGCAGCGGATAGTCAGGCGTCATTGGGCGAGTAGCGGTATTCCCCGTCGAGCTCGCGGTCGCAGAGCGCCGCACGCTCGCCGGTGCGCGACTCGAACTTGAGCACGAAGTCCGGCAGGCGCTCGGCGGTGAATCGTTCGCGCGGCAGGTCCAGCGCGGCGATGGCGGCCTCGATGGCCTCCGGCGAACCCTCGACCTCGATGAGGATGTCCATACGGGGATATCGCTCGAAGCGCACCGTCGCGCCAGCCAGCGTGTACTGCGCGATCTCGCGGTCGATCTCGCGCGTGATCACGTAGCCCATCGCCTCGAGGATGCGGGCGAGCGCGACGGGATCGTCGGCGCCGACCGTGAACTCGTCGCGCACCTTGAAGCCGTCCGCGTAGCCCGTCGGGCCCTTGAAATCGAGCGAGGTGGTGATGCGCTCGCCGCGATACACGCGCAGGCGCAGCACGTGGTCGCGCAGGGCCAGCGCCTTGTCGGGCGTGTCGTAGCGGCGATCCTCGAGGCGGCCCTCGTACACCAGCGAGGCGCCGGCGGAGACCAGGCGACGACGCGCCGCCTCGGCCTCGTCGTCGGAGGTCGCGAAGCCCTTCAGCTCGACTTCACGCATCGAGGATGGCCTCCAGCACGCGATCGGTATCGCGGAAGTCGTCGAACACGGCGGCGGGCGCGTGCGACTCGAGCGTGGCGCGCGTGACGCCGCCGGTGGCGACGCCGATGGCGCGGGCCCCGACGCCCTGTCCGCAGGTCATATCGTGTTCGGTGTCGCCGATGATGATGAGCTGGTCGCCGCCGACATCGCGGCCGAGGTGCGCGCTCGCACGCTCGCGGGCGATTGGCGGCAGCATCGGGCGTTGTTCGTGGTCGGAACCGAAGGCGCCGACGTGGAAACGTTCCGGCGCGATCTGCACGGCGCGCAGCTTCACGCCGGCGCCCTCGACGACGTTGCCGGTGAGCAGGCCGAGCAAGAGTCCGTCGTGCCGCTCGACGGCGTCGAGCAGCGCGAAGACGCCGGGCAGCGCGCAGGCGTTGCCGGGGTTCGTACCGAGGTCCTCGCGCAGGTTGTGCAGGTAGGCGGCGACGACGGCGTCCATCGCCGCGTCAATCTCCGCCTCGGCGATACCCTCGAGGCGCATCGTCTCGCGCACGATCAGCTTGTCGGTCTTGCCGCCGTAGCGATAGCTCTTCGGCCCCGCGGTGCCGAAGGTCGCGATCAACGCGCGTTCCATCGCGCGGCGACCGGCGCCGTCGGACAGCAGCAGCGTGCCGTCAATGTCGAAGAGGACGACCTTCATCGGCGGGCCAGGTAGAGACCACCGAGCACGGCGACGGCGCCGAAGCCCTGGAACAGGGTCGGCACTTCGCCGAGCATCAGCCAGGCGAAGAGCACGGCGACCAGCGGCTGCAGGTTGGCGAACATCGCCGTGCGCGTCGGGCCGATGGCGCGCACGCCGCGGTACCAGAACAGGTAGGCGACGACCATCGCGAGCACGCCCGAGTACGCCACCGCGCCCCAGGTGAGCGGCGTGA
>CAZYQM010000224.1:0-3509 GCA_964649965.1 uncultured Gemmatimonas sp. | reverse complement strand
GGCGCACTCGGGCGCACGCTGGGACGTCGCGGGGCCGGACCCGGTGAGTACCGGCTGCCGATCTGGCTCGGCACCTGCGGCGCCACGTCGCTCACGGTCTGGGATGCGTCGGCGCGCGTCAGCGTGTACTCCGTCGCTGCGGCCGCGACCGAGACACCCGTGACGCGCACGGTCTCCGAAGGCGCGTCGTCGATGACCGCCGGCTGTTCACGCTCGGGTGCACTCGCGCTGCTCCAGGGAATGGCGCCGCGCCGGGACATCCCACCCGTGCTCAGCGGCGAGTCGCCCGGTGGCGGGCAGTACCAAGTCGTCGAGATGGGCGCTGCGCTCTTGACGGTGCCGGCGCAGGGCGCTGCGCGCACGCTCCGCGAGACGGTCTCCCAAGGCCACTGGGTGATGGGCCGCATCTCGCCGCAGGGCGGAATGGGCGCGGTGCCGCGCCCGCTCTCACCCGCGACGACGTTCACGTATGCCGACGATGATCTCATCGTTGCCGACGGCGCGTCGGGAGACGTCGTCGGACTCGCCGCCGATGGCCGAGAGCTGTTCCGTTTCAACGCAGCGACACCCGCGCGCCGCCCGACGGCGGAGCAGTACGCGCGCGCATCCGTCTCAGCGGTCGCGTTGGTACCGCAGCGCATCCGCGAGGATGCGACCAAGTTCCTGCAGGGCATCGCGCTCCCGGAGCAGCTGCCGCAGTTCTGGCGCGTGCTCGCGGATCCCGCAGAGCTCATCTGGCTGGTGACCTCGCCGGAAGGCGCGCCGGAAACGACGTTCCGCGTCTACGGGCGCGACGGACGGCTCGTCTCCGAGCCGCGCGTGCCGGGCGCGTTCGTGCCCTTCGAGGTCGGTGCCGCGCACCTGCTCGGCAAGCGAGCGAGCGCCGACGGAGAGGACGAAGTCGTGCTGCTTCGCGTGACCCGCGCGCGTTAGCGCGCGCGGCCGAACCGCAGGACCGTCATCGCGCCGGTCTCGGCGTCGCTGCCGATTGCCGCGACGCCGTCGCGCGTGAGCACCGGCGTGATGCCGGCGAGCAGGTTCGCCGGCAGCTCGACGACGGTCTTGAAGCGCCCGTCGGCTTCGAACACGTCGAAGACACTGCGCCGGTGTCCCTCCGGCACCCAGCGCCGCACCCAGACGAGTCCATCCGGCGCAGCGAAGACCTCGAGCACCGGTGCGAAGGTCTCCGGCAGTCGCAGGGCCCAGACGTCGTCGGGAATCCCGTTGATCTGCGGCCGCGGGATGTGCGCGATGGAATCCAGCCGGAACCGCAATGCCGCCAGCGAATCGCGACGCTCGCTGGCGGGAATGCGGAGCGGGGGAGTCGCGCGGCGGAACTCTCGCAGGACCCGACCGTCGCGGTCCGCCTCGCGGATCACGTACTCGCTCCCACTTGTGTACAGCACCGTGCCGCGCGGCGTCACGTCCCACGATGGCATCCCGGCGAACGGCACGCGGTTCAATCCCGGGAGCAGTCGTCCGCTGTTAGCCGACAGCCGCACCGAGGCCCATCCCGACGGCACGTTCTCGATCACCGGCACGGCGATCGAATCCACCTGCTCGCCTTCGGGGCTGAAGATCCACCACTGGCCCATTCGGCGGCTACGGTCCATCAAGTTGAAGTTCGGGTAATAGAGCCGTCCCTGCGCATCGAATCGGCTGGCCAGCGTGGATGTCCAGTCGTTCATCGCGCCACCGAAATAGCGCGTCTCGTATCGACTCAGGCGACCCGTCGTCGCGTCCACGGCGAAGCGCGAGACGTGTCCTTGGTCTCGGACGTACAGCTTGCCGTCTGGCCCGATGGCGATGCCGGTCGGTGAATGGAACTCGCCCGGTCCATCGCCCCTGCGGCCGATCGCCCGCTGTGAACGACCCCGCGCGTCGAATACCCAGACCGTGTGCTCCGCGAAATCGGAGACGTACACGTTGCCGCTCGCGTCCATCGCGATGCCGGTGAGCTTGCCGAGCGAGTCGGCGGTGGGATGCTCGCCTTCGATCACCGACCAGAGCAGTGGCAAGCGGAGGGTATCGGCTCGCGGTGCGGTCACCGCGTGGGGTGCAAGCGCGGTGCCGGCAATCGCCGTCAGTGCGATGATCCCTGTGCGCGCGGCGTGCGGGACTGCGGCGGTCATAAGCGCTCCGGTTGAGTCTCCCATTCGACACGGTCTCCGACGCGAACGGTTCCCCCGCGAATCACCTGGGCGAACGCCCCACCGCCCCAACGTGGCGCGAGCTTCGCCCGCAGGCCATCGCAGGCCTCATCCATCCGCTCGCAGGGCGTCGTGTGCCCGCCGATCCGCACCAGCGCCGTGCCGATGCGCAGCACGCGGTCGCGCGTCTCCTCGAGGCGAATCCCGCTGATCATCAGGTTCGCGCGCCGCGCGCTGTAGGGAATCGCCGCCTGCAGTTCCTCCTGCACGCGGTCCCACACCTCGCGTTCGATGATCGTCACCTGACGGCGGCGGCTCTTGCCCACGCTGCCCGCCAGGCCTTCGCCGGCGATCAACTCACCGAAGTCGAGCGCGTCCATCGGCCCGCGATGCGCGCGCTTCTGCCAGATGCCCTCGAGCCGTCCGATGGCGTCAGGCACCGGCGTTCACCAAACGTTGGATCGCTTGCATCCCCTCCGCCCCCACATCCAGCGACCACTCGTTCACGTAGAGCTTGATGTGCTGCGCACAGACTTCGGCGCTCATCTCCTGCGCGTGCTGCCGCACGTAGTCGGCGCTGGCGTGGGGATGGTCAAATGCGTATTGCACGCTCGCGCGGATCGCGCGCTCGGCGGCCGCGCGCGTCTCCACGTCGAGGTTCGCCCGCGCGCAGATGCCGGCCAGCGGCACGGGTAACGACGTCTCGCGCTCCCACCACTCGCCGAGGTCCTGCGCCTTGTGCAGGCCGTGCTCGTGATACGTGAAGCGGCTCTCGTGGATGATCAACCCCGCCTCCACCTCACCGCTGGCGACGGCGCGGAGGATCTTGTCGTAGCGCAGCTCCACCGTGTCGCGCAGCTCGGGCGCGGCAAGGCGCAGCAGGCGGAAGGCCGTCGTCTCCTTGCCAGGAATCGCCACGCGGCCGCGCACCGCGTCCGCCAGCGACATCCGCGTGCGCGTGACGACCAGCGGGCCGACGCCGTGGCCGAGTGCGGCGCCGCTGCGCAGCATCGCGTAGCGATCGCCGACTGCGGCGAACGCACCGACGCTCAGCTTCGTGAGGTCGAACGCGCCCTCGTGCGCGCGGCGGTTGAGCTCCTCGATGTCGAGCAGCACCGGTTCGATGCGGAACGGTGCGTCCACCAGGCCGTGGGCCAGCGCGTGGAACGCGAAGGTGTCGTTGGGGCAGGGCGAGTAGCCGAAGGTCAGCGTACGCACGCGGCGATCGCCTCCACGAGACGCGGCGTCGCCGCGGTGATGGCCGCGAAGGCGTGGTCGAAGTGCCAGCGGCTGCGGTCGGTCTCTTCGATCTCGTTCGAGATGGCGCGCACCTCGATGGCCGGCACGCCGGCGAGCTGC
>CAZYQM010000223.1:2398-3595 GCA_964649965.1 uncultured Gemmatimonas sp. | reverse complement strand
GCTGGCGGACCGGCGTCAGCTGCTCGCCGGCGACACCCTCGAGGACGCCGCCGCGGCGCACTTGGGCCAGCAGGTGTCGCGTCGCGGATTGGAGCGGCTCTTCTCGCGCCTCGAACGACGCGGCAAGGGTCTGCTGCCGGCGCTGGAGAAGAAGCTGGCGTCGAGCAAGGATCTGTATTCCGTCGCGAGTCTCGACCTCCTGCGCGCGCGGCTCGTGCCGTCGCTGGCGACGGCGCGCGACAAGAGCACCGCGCTCTGCGACTTGCTCACGGAGTGGATGAAGTCGCGCAGCGAGACGATGGTGCGGCTCACCGATGCCTTCGAGGACGAGTCGGTGTGGCAGGCGGGCTTGAGCGTGGCGCTCGACGACTTGCTCGCGGAAGTCGAACTGCTCGGCGACGGCCTGCGGATGGTGCGTGAGCGCCTGGAGAGCGACGAGGCGAAGTCTGAGGAGATGGCGCCGCTGCTCAACGAGGTGCGCGGCGTGACGCGCCGGCTGCAGACCGCGGGCGATGCGCTGCGTGCGGCGCTGCGGCCCGGGCGCGAAGGCCAGCCGCGCGTGCGCTGGCTCGAGCTGCGGGGCGGGGACCGCAACATCGGCGCGACGGCGGTGCCGTTGGACCTCGCACCCATCCTGCGCGAGGACCTGTTCCGCCGCGTCGAGACCGCGGTGGTCACGAGCGCGACGCTGGCCGTGGGCGATGGCTTCGACTTCATCACGCGGCGCCTGGGGCTCGACGACGAGGAACTCGAACCGATCACGGCCTCGCTGGCCTCGCCCTTCGACTACCCGCGGCAGTCGATGCTGCTCATTCCCAGCGACTTCCCGCCGCCGAACACGGACGGCGCGAACCACTTCAAGCGGACGATGGCGGCCGCGCAGGACCTCATCACCGCGGCCAAGGGCGGCGTGTTCGTGCTGTTCACGAGCCATCGCGACGTGCGCGAGGCGGCAACCGTCCTGCGGGCGGCCGGTGTCGAAGGACGATACCCGTTGCTCGTGCACGGGGAGGCGCCGCGCGACGAGTTGCTGCGGCGCTTCCGCGAGCACGGCGACGCGGTGTTGCTGGGGACGGCGAGCTTCTGGGAAGGTGTGGACGTGCCGGGCCGTGCGCTGCGCGGGATGATCATCGCGAAGATCCCGTTCCGCGTGCCGACCGAGCCGATGACGGCGGCGCAGTGCGAGGCGATCGAGGC
>CAZYQM010000223.1:1611-2388 GCA_964649965.1 uncultured Gemmatimonas sp. | reverse complement strand
GGCGATGCCTTCGCCGAGTATATGATCCCGCACGCGGCGCTGCGGCTCAAGCAGGGTTTCGGGCGGCTCATCCGGACAGCGTCCGACCGCGGCGCGGTGATCATCTGCGACCCCCGCGTCGTCACGAAGGGCTACGGCCGGCGTCTCACGGAGGGGCTGCCGCCGGCGACGCGCCTGCAGGGCCCCTGGGCGATGCTGCGCGACGAACTGACGGCGTTTTACGAGACTTCACCCGCGTGACGGGGTAAATTCCAAGGATGACCCGACCCAACAAGATCGTCTGTGCCGGCCGCAACTACCGGGAGCACGCCAAGGAACTCGGCAACGAGGTCCCGGCGGCGCCGTTGATCTTCCTCAAGCCGACGTCGAGCGTGATCGCCGATGGCGAGGCGATCGTGCTACCCAAGGACGCCGGCCGCGTGGACTTCGAGGGCGAGATCGGCGTGGTCCTCGGTACGGGGCTCTCGCGCGCGACGCGCGAGCAGGCGGCAGCTGCGGTGCGTGGCGTCGTCGCGGTCAACGACGTCTCGGCGCGCGACTGGCAGAAGGGCGACGGCCAGTGGTGGCGCGCCAAGGGCTCCGACACCTTCTGCCCGATCGGGCCGGAGCGCGAGGGCACGGTGGACCTGCGCGACCTCACGGTCGTCACGCGCGTCAACGGCGAGGAGTGCCAACGCGGCTCTTCCAGCGAGATGGTGTTCCCGATCGACGAACTGCTCAGCTACATCTCGCAGTGGATGACGCTCGAGCCGGGTGACGTGGTGTTGACGGGCACGC
>CAZYQM010000223.1:0-1601 GCA_964649965.1 uncultured Gemmatimonas sp. | reverse complement strand
GCGCTCAAGGCCGGCGACGTGGTGGAGGTCGAAGTCGTGGGCTGGAGCAAGGTCTCGAACCCGGTCGTGGACGAGACGTGACGCAGAAGCGCGGCATCCAGTTGCTGCCGAAGCGGCGCTCGGGCGATGTCCGAGTGTCGGCGACGGCCCTGGTGCTGCAGGTGCTGCTCATCGTGATCGTGGTGCCGAGCTTCATCGTGCCGGTGGCCTACGATTGGCTGCGCGATGACTCTGGACGGCCGATCGTGCCCGAGGAGATCCGCTTCGAGGTGGTGCTGCCGACGGGCGGCGAACCGAACCGCGAGCCGCCGCGCGACGGCGGCGACGGTCGGCCGATTGACGAGACCCAACCCGCCGAGCCTGCCGTGGTGCCGCCGTTGGTCGCGCCCAGCGGCGTGCCGACCGGCGTGCCCGCTGCGCCACCCGCCGAAGAGCCCAGCGGGGGCGGTTACGGCGACATCATCGGTGACGGTGGCCCGATCCGCGGGCTGCGGCCGACGTTCACCGACCAGCGCCTGTGGGTGAAGCCGGGCGACGTGGTCGTCGCGCCGATCGTGCCGCTCACCCGCGCCGACACGCTGCGCCTTATGCTGGAGCGCAACATCGAGGCCTATGTGGACGCGATGGGCGATGGGACCGGCGAGCGCCGACCGGGTGACTGGACGTTCAACCTCGGCGGCAAGAAGTGGGGCGTGGACCAGGGGATGATCCGTCTCGGCAACTTCTCCCTGCCGACGCCCGTGCTGGCGCTGCTGCCGCTCAACAACGTGCAGGCGAATCCGATCGCCGCCGAGCGCGCGCGGCGGCTCGACGCGATGCGCAGCGAGATCGTGCAGCAGGCGGCGCGGCAGATGCGCGATGATGAGTTCGATCGCGCGGTGAAGGCGCTGCGTGAGCGTCGCGAGAAGGAGCGGGCGGCGACGCGTGCGGCGGAGGAAGCGCAGCGCAACCGGACGCCGCCGCAGCCAGCCGATCCGGCGCGGCCGTAAGCTCAGCCGTCCTTCTCGTCGGTCTCGCGCGGCGCGGTAATCCGCAGTACCAGCCCCACCGGTCCGAGCACGCGGAAGTCCTCGCCGTCGCGCAGCTCGAGGTCCGGCACGCCGGGCGCGGGGGCCAGCAACAGGAGCGTCGCGCCGCGCCGCACGAGCAGGCGCACGAAGATGCGCGTGCCGAGCCGGACCGCGACGGGCGTCTCGTCACCGGCCCGCGCCGTCGGCGCGACAAGCACGAGGTCGCCGATGCGCAGCGCGTGCCGCGGCGCTTCCTCGACGTTGGTCTGCACCAGGAAGGCGTCGTCGCTGGGGATGAGCTGGCGGTCCAATGTGTAGTGCTGCTCGACGATCGGCTGGCCGTCGCCGCCGAACTGCACCAGCGGCACGGGCTGCGTCCCCACGCCGCCCGTGAATCCCTCGAGCACGACGCCGCGCGAGCGGCCGCTCACGCGACGCACGTAGCCCTTGGTCGCGAGGGATTCCAGCAGCTGCGTCACAGTGCGCGTGGACGGGATGCGGAAGTGCCGCGCGATCTCGCGCACGCTCGGCTGGTACGTGTGCGTGGCGACGTGGTCGATGAGGTAGTGCCAGACTTTCCGTTCGACCGGC
>CAZYQM010000222.1:0-3607 GCA_964649965.1 uncultured Gemmatimonas sp. | reverse complement strand
CACGCCGCCGTAGGCCGCGCCGCTATCTTGTTAGCCAATGCCGCCGCTGCGCCCACCCGCCGCCATCCGCGAGATCTCCCGCACGCTCGAAGCCGCCGGCCACGAGGCCTGGTGCGTCGGCGGCGCCGTGCGCGACGCCCTGCTCGGCATCGAGACGCTCGACTGGGACATCGCCACGAGCGCGCGCCCGGAGCAGGTGCAGAAGCTCTTCAAGCGCACGATTCCAGTGGGCATCCAGTTCGGGACCGTCGGCGTGCTCGACCGCGACGGCGTGCTGCACGAGGTCACGACCTTCCGGCACGACGTCGAGACCGATGGCCGCCACGCCGTCGTGAAGTTCGGCGCCTCGCTGGAGGAGGATCTCGCGCGGCGCGACTTCACGGTGAACGCGATCGCGGTGCACGCCGAGCGGCTGGAGCTGCGCGATCCCTTCGACGGCCGCGCTGATCTCGAGCGCAGGGTGATCCGCTGCGTGGGCGACGCGCAGGAGCGGATGCGCGAGGACCGTCTGCGCGCGCTACGCGCGCTGCGCTTCGCGGGACGCTTCGATTTCACGCTGGACCCCGCCACGTGGCAGGCCATCAAGGACAGCGCGCCGCAGCTCGGCCGCCTATCGATGGAGCGCGTGAAGCAGGAGCTCGAGAAGGTGATGGAGCAGGTGGCGAAGCCGAGCGTGACGCTCGAGCGATATCGCGAGGCGGGAATCTTCACCGCGTTGGTGCCGGCGCTGGCCGACGCGCCGCGGGCGCGCTTTGCGGCCGTGGATTACCTGGCGCGCCCCGGCCTGACGCGGCGGCCGGACCGGCGAATGCTTCGGCTCGCGGCGCTCTTTGTAGAGCCCGGCGTGGCGCCACCGCGCGGCCTTGAGAAGGCGCTCAAGGACCTCAAGTTCAGCAACGTCGAGTCCAAGGCGACGCTGGCGCTGGCGGAGGCGGCCGCGGCGAACCCGTGGACGGCGCTGGTGGGCGAAGCGACTGCGGAGCTCAGCGATGAGATGCTCCGTCGCGCCATCGCCCGCGCCGGCCGCCTGATGGTGCCGGGCCTCACGCGCATCCTGTGGGCGCGCGCGAAGGCCGACGGCGCGACGGCCGCGCAGGGCCGCGCGGGGCTCGCGCTCTACCGGCGCGCGCTGCGCAGCGCGTTCCGCGATCCGCTCAGCATCGCCGATCTCGCAATCGACGGCGAGGACCTGCAGCGCGCCGGCGTCGCGGCGGGACGGGCGATGGGCGAGATGCTCAAGCAGCTGCTGGACGTCGTGCTCGCCGACCCCGCCCGCAACACGCGTGAGGCATTGCTGGCTGAGGTGCGCGCCCGATTAGGTTGAAGCAATGCTCGCGTTGAACCTCGACGTCGAAATCACCCGCGGCGACACCATCGAGTCCCGCCACCGCGTGCACGCGGCCGTGATCGGTGCGGACGACGTGCTGGTCGGCGCGGCCCGCGACTCTGGCCTCGTGACGATGTGGCGCAGCTGCGCCAAGCCCTTCCAGGTGCTGCCGCTGCTGGCCAGCGGCGGCTTCGACAAGCTGGGCTGGGGGCACGAGGAGCTGGCGCTGGCCTGCGCCTCGCACGGCGGTGAGCCGGAACACGTGGCGATCGCCTCGCGGATGCTCGCCTCGATGGGCCTCGAGGAGGGCGACCTCGCCTGCGGGCCGCACGAGCCGCTGTCCGTGCGGGGCTCGAAGCTGCTGCGCGAGAGCGGCGCGATCCCGACGCGCCTGCACAACAACTGCTCCGGCAAGCACGCGGCGATGCTGGCCCGCGCCAAGACCGAGGGCTGGGCGACGGTGGGCTACGAGGCCGCCGATCATCCGGTGCAGCGTGGCTGCCTCGGCGAGGTCTCGGCCTGGACGGGCGTCCCGCTCGACGATATGCCGCTGGGCGCGGACGGCTGCGGCGTCGCCGTGATGGCCCTGCCGCTGGACCGGATGGCGCTGGCCTACGCGCGCTGGGGGCGCGCCGTGCACACCGGCGAGGAACTGCCCGCGCGCACGGCGGCGGCGATCCGCAAGCACCCGCAGTTGCTCGGGGGCACGGACCGCTTCGATACCGTGATGCTCGAGGAGACGCAGGGCGCGGTCATCACCAAGGTGGGCGCCGAGGGCGTTCACACGGTGACGGTGCCGTCGCTGGGCATCGGGCTGGCCGTGAAGGTCGAGGACGGTGCGCAGCGTGCCCAGCACGTGGCTGTGCTGCGCGCGCTGCAGCAGCTCAGCGTGCTGCCGTACGACCTGCCGCCGCGACTCGCCGAGTTCGTCGAGCGCCCCATCAAGAACACGCGCGGCGAGACCGTGGGTGCGGTGCGGAGTGCGCTGCGTGCGTGAGCCGACGCGAGCCGAGCTGTCGCGGCGGCGGCGGCGGAGATGGCGCGCGTGACCGATCTCCCGGGCGCTCGCCACACACCGACGGTCGCGCCGCTGGCTGTGGACCTCGCGGCGCTTGTGCGCCTCTCGGCCCAGATCGCCGCGGGCAGCGAGCCGGAGATCCGCGCCGCCTGCCAGGCCGCGCTCGACGCCGACGTCCCGACGCCGTGGGTGGAGGAGTGCATCCTCCAGAGCTACCTGATGGCCGGCTTCCCGCGCGCGCTCAACGCGATGCGCGAATGGCGCAAGGTCAGCGGCGTGCCCGCGCCGGCCCTCGAGGAGATCCCGGAGCCGAGTCTCTGGCGCTGGCGCACGCAGGGCGAACAGACCTGCGAGGTCGTGTACGGCAAGTTCTACGCGAAGCTGCGCGAGAACATCGTCGGCCTGCATCCCGCGCTCGACGACTGGATGATCGTCGAGGGCTACGGCAAGATCCTCTCGCGGCAGGGAATGGAACTGCGACTGCGCGAGCTCTGCATCGTCGCCGCCTGCGCGGCGATGGGTCAGGACCGCCAACTGCACTCGCACCTGCACGGGGCGTTGAACGCGGGCTCGTCGGCGGGGGAGGTCGCGGCGACGCTCGACGCGCTCGACGGGGTCGTCGCGCCCGCCAACCTGATCCGCGCCAAGCTCCTGTTCGCGCGGGTCGTCGGCAAATAGCCACCACGCGCCACAGAACGGTACGGCCGCGACGGCCGCGGCATTAGCTTTAGCGCACGATGTTCATCGATCTCGTCACCGTCCGCGTGACCGCCGGTACCGGCGGGTCCGGTTGCACCTCCTTCCGCCGCGAAAAGTTCGCCCCGATGGGCGGTCCCGACGGCGGCGATGGCGGCAAGGGCGGCGACATCATCGTCCGCGGGGACGCCAATCTCTCCACGCTGCTCGACTTCACCTACCGCGACCATTGGGAAGCGGAGCGCGGCGAGCACGGGATGGGCTCCAACAAGACCGGCCGCTCGGGCAAGGACATCGTCCTGCCGGTGCCGCCGGGCACGGTCATCCGCGACCGCGACTCCGGCCTGCGCCTCGGCGAGATCCTCGAGCACGGCCAGGAGATGATCGTCGCCAAGGGCGGCCGCGGCGGAAAGGGCAACGCCTTCTTCGCGACGGCCACGCACCAGGCGCCCCGCGAGTGGCAGCCGGGCGAGGAAGGCGAGCTCAAGACGCTGGAGCTTGAGCTCAAGCTCATCGCCGACATCGGCCTCGTCGGCCAGCCGAACGCGGGCAAGAGCACGCTGCTC
>CAZYQM010000221.1:0-3625 GCA_964649965.1 uncultured Gemmatimonas sp. | reverse complement strand
AGTTCCGTCAGCTCGATGACGACTGGCGCAACGTGCTCGGCATCCGCAGCGGCACCGAAGGCGTGCTGGTGAACGAAGTCGCGCCGGGCTCGGCGGCGGCGGCGGCCGGCCTGCGCGGTGGCGACGTGATCGTGGCGGTGGATGGCACGCCGGCAACCTCGCCGCTGCTCGTGGTGCGGATGCTGTCGCTGGAAGACCGTGCGGAGAACCAGCTGCGCGTGATCCGCGCGCGCGACACGCGCACGGTGGTGCTCAAGCGCAACGTCGCGCCGCGCGAATGAGCACGACGGCCTAGGGGCGAATGCGTCCCGGCGGCAGGTCGTAGACGAGGCGGGCCGTGCGACGGTCCGCCTCGCTCATTTCTGTCACGAACACCTGCGCCGACATCACGCTGGTCGCGTCGTCGGGGTGGTCGAGGCCGATGAGATGCCCGACCTCGTGCAGCGCCACCGCGCGCACGCCTTCGCGCGTCACGGCGCGGCCGTCCGGCAGAAGCAGCGCGAGTTCGATCGCCCCTGTCGTGATCCAGCCGTGCTCGTCGTGCCGCCACAGCGTGCGGCCGGTCATCCGCCCCTCGAAGCGATCCACCCAGGTGACGTGCACCTCGGCGCGCGACGAATCGCGCACGTAGGTGAAGAGGAAGGGCAGGCCGATGCGCGACCAGGCTTCGAAGGCGCGTTCGACCTCCAGCGCGAAGTCCGTCTCGAATCCCGGCAGTGCGGACGGTTCGATCCACACGCGCATCGGCTCGAGCGAGCGGTCACGCCAGCGATAGCTCCAGCCGTCGCGCAGCTCGAGGAGTTCCGGCAGATAGCTGCCGAAGCTGCGCGTCTCCAGCGCCGCGGCGATGGCGACGGGGTCGCGCTCGGGTGCCGGCGTGCCGGACGTCTCGAGCGAACCGAACGCAGCCGGTTCGGCCTCCTCGACGACCACGTGCCGCCTGCCTGCGGGCTCGCGCGCGTCCGGCACCCGCGCGTCCGGTGCGCCGCAGGCGTAGCCACTCGATGCGATGAGCAGTGCCAACGCGAGCGGTCTCACGCGCGGAGGAACCGCAGCGCGGCCTCGAAGACCATCGCCGGCCATTCGAAGAACGGCATATGGCCGCAGTGCGGCACGCGCATCACGTGCGCGCGCGGAATCACCTCGGCGAGCGCGTCCGCCTCCGTCGGGGGCACGCAGTCCTGCTCGCCGTGGATCAGCAGCACCGGCGCCTGGACGCGCGCGAGCGTCTCGCGCCAGTCATAGCCCTCGCGCCGGAGCCGCGCGGCGACGGCCGCACCCGTGGCGCTGATGGACAGCGGCGGCGGCGCGAGCATCGCCGTCTCGTCGTGGAACCACGCGGGATACAGCGCGCGGCTGTAGTGCGCGTGCGCCTCGGGATCGTCGCGGTGCAACGCGGTCGGATCGAGCACGGCGAGTGCCTCATACTCCGCGCGACGCTCGCGCGAGAGCAGGAACGCGAGGGCGCGGGCGTGCAGGCCGTCGAGCCAACGGGACGTCGGGCCGACGGCATCGAAGGTGACCACGCGGCGCACGCCGGCGAGGTCGTGTGCCGCGCCGAGCAGCGCGATGCCGCCGCCCCAGGAATGCGCGCCGATGTCCCACTGCGGGATCTCCAGCGCCTCGCGCAGCGCCTGCAGGTCCAGCGCGTCGTGCTCGATGCGCGCCGCGCGCGCGCCGGGCGGCGGCGTCGAACCCCCGCGACCGCGCTGGTCATAGAGAATGACCTGCCGGTACTCGGCGAAGGGCGCGAAGGTCGGCCAGAGCAGCTCGTGACCGTAGATCATCCCGCCGTTGACCGCGACGAGCGGCACCTCGCCGGGGACGGGCGGGGAGAGGCGGACGGCGAAGTCGAGGCCGCGGGCACGGACGGTGCGGCGTTCGAGCGGCGGCGTGCGGGGGCGCGAGCGCCGCCATTGGGCGAGCCGGTCCTTGGCGGTGAGGGGTTCGGTCACGGACGGAAAACTAGTTCGGGGCGGCGGTTAAGCGCTGTCCTAAGCGGTCGGGTGGAAGTTCTCCCGGCGTGCGGACGATGTCGCGCCGCGCATCCAATCCGATCACCTCGCCGGAGTGCCCCGTGCCCGCTCGACTGTACGTCCGCCTCATCCAGCTGTCCATCCTCTACAGCGGCATCTTCGCCTGCGCCGGCGACTCGCCGCTGGCGCCGCTCACCCCGCCGACCGTCGTACAGCTCGACGTCAGCCCGCCCACGCCGGCCGTGGTCCGCGGCAGCGATCTCCAGCTCACGGTCACGCCGAAGGCCGCCGGCGGAGAATCGCTCGGCGATCGCCCGGTCGCCTTCACGAGCATCACGCCGACTGTCGCCTCGGTCACGGCTGCCGGCGTCGTGCGCGGCCTCGCGCAGGGCGTCGCCACCATCCGGGTGAGCAGCGAGACCGTGGTGCGCGACGTGAACATCACCGTGCTCGCGGCGCCGCTGGCCGGCATCGTGACCTCGGTGGCGGTGGACACGCTCGACGAGGGCGGAACGACGCCGCTCCGGGCCTCAGTTGTGAATACGTTCGGTGAGACGGTGCCCGAGGCCACCGTGACGTGGACGTCGCTGTCACCGATCGTCGCGACGGTGGACGACGGACTGGTGAACGCGCTGTCGGAAGGCACCGCCACGATCCGCGTCACGCACGGCGACCTTAGCGCCGTCGTGCTGATCACCGTGCAGCCGGTGTTCGGCGGTGACTTGCTCTTCGCGTCACCGGACGGGCCGTTCGGGGCCTCACGCCTGTATCGCACCGACGGCGTGGACTACGCCAGCGTCCAGCCGGTCGTGGACCTGAATGGATTCGCGCAGCCGGCGGTCTCGCCGGACGGCCAGCGCCTTGCGTTCGTCTGCCCGGGCAGCGGTCCCGCTATTTGCGTGGCGAACATCGACGGCACGGACATCAAGATGCTGACGTCGGAAGAATCCACGTACGAGGACCAGCCCTCGTGGAGCCCCGATGGCAGCCAGATCGCGTTCCGTCGCTACAGCGCCGTCGGCGGGCAGGGGCCGTGGAATCCGTCGGATATCTGGGTGATGGATGCCGACGGCAGCGATCCGGTGAACCTCACCGATGACGCGACGTCGCAGCACTGGCCGGCGTGGTCGCCGCCCGGCACGACGGGGCCGGCGGAGATCGCCTTCGTGCAGGACAGCCTCGTGGATGGATACCAGACGTCACGCATCGCCGTGATGTCGGCCACGGGGACGGAACGCCGCGCGCTCACCGCATTCGCGATGTCGGTCGTCACGCGTCCGCGTTGGGCGCCGGACGGTGCGACGCTGCTCCTCGCGAGGACGGGTGACGGACTGAGCGCCGTGATGCGCCTCGTGACGGTGGCGACGGGCGTCGAGCGCGGTCTGCTCGCCGAGCCGTTGCAGTCGGCGGGTGAGACGCATCCGACATTCTCGCCGAACGGCCGCTACGTGGTGTTCAGCTCGGCCCACGAAGACGTCGGTGGGGTGATTGCCGCGCAGATCTATACGGTACGCGCCGACGGCAGCGACGTGCGGCGTCGTTCGACCGGCGCGGTGGACAAGCGGGAGTTCGCGTGGCGCGCGACGCCGTGATCGCCTTCCGTCGGGCTACCGTGATGGTGGGTCAGATCGAGACGAGCTATCAGCGGG
>CAZYQM010000220.1:0-3749 GCA_964649965.1 uncultured Gemmatimonas sp. | reverse complement strand
GCTGGCCGAGCTGGCGCGCTGGGAGAAGGCGCTGCGCACGCTGCGCAGTGCGTGAGTCCCCGGGCGCTCAGATGCTCGCGGGGGCGTTCCGCTCCGCATAGGCGCGCGCCAAGGCTTGGTCGAACAGCTCCGCCGGCTGCGCACCGCTGATCGCGTACTTCTGGTCGAACACGAAGAACGGCACGCCGCTGATGCGCTGCTGCCGCGCCTCGGCGATGTCGCGACGCACCTCGTCGGTGAAGCCGTCGCCGGCGAGCAGCGTCGCCGCCTGCGCCGCGTCGAGCCCGGCGTCGACGGCCAGCGCACGCAACGTCTCCGCGTCGTCCACGTTGGCGCCTTCCTCGAAGTAGGCGCGCATCAGGCGCTCCTTCATCGCGTCGCCGCGGCCCTCGGACTGCGCCCACTGCAGCAGGCGGTGCGCGTTGAAGGTGTTGGCGACGACTACGCGGTCCATTGCGAAGGCGATGCCCTCACTCGCGCCCATCTCCTGGACGCGGGCCTGCATCTGCTCCACCTGCGCGAGGGGCATCCCCTTGGTGCTGGCGAGGTACTCGTTGATGCGACGCGAGGCGTCGGTGACGAGCTGCGGCTGGAGCTGGAAGCTGCGCCACTCCACGCGGATGTCGTCGCGCTGCGGGAAGCGTTCGAGCGCGCCCTGCAGGCGGCGCTTGCCGATGAAGCAGAAGGGGCAGGCGATGTCGGACCAGACTTCGATGAGCATCGGTTCACGGGTCGTCATCCCTGACGAATACGCGAGCCGGCTGATATGCTCCAAGGCGTGACGACCGAACACGTGGATGTGCTCATCATCGGCGCCGGCGTCTCGGGCATCGGCGCGGCATACCACCTCCAGGCGCGGTGTCCCGACCGCAGCTACGCGATCGTCGAGGCGCGCGACGCGATGGGCGGCACCTGGGACCTGTTCCGCTATCCGGGCGTACGCTCGGACTCGGATATGTTCACGCTCGGCTATCGCTTCCGCCCGTGGACCGGCGGCAAGGCGATCACCGACGGTCCGTCCATCAAGGCGTACATCGAGGACACGGCGCGGGCCTACGGCATCGACCGGAAGATTCGCTTTGCGCATCGCGTCGTCGGCGCCTCGTGGTCGAGTGCCGAGGCGCGCTGGACCGTCTCGATGGAAGTCGGGCCGCAGCGCGAGCGCCGCGCACTCACGGCGCAGTTCCTGTACACCTGCACCGGCTACTACGACTACGCGAAAGGCTACCTGCCGGAGTGGGAGGGCAGCGGGGACTTCCGCGGCCGCTTCGTGCACCCGCAGTCCTGGCCGGAGGATCTCGACTACGCCGGCAAGCGCGTGGTCGTGATCGGCAGCGGCGCGACGGCGGTGACCTTGGTGCCGGCGATGGCCGAGGGGCCGAAGGCGGCGGCGTCGGTGACGATGCTGCAGCGCTCGCCGACCTACGTCTCCTCGCTCCCCGCCGCCGACGGCATCGCGAACGTGTTCCGCGAGGTGATGTCGGAAGATGCCGCATACGCCGCCGCGCGCTGGAAGAACATCCTGCGGCAGATGCTGTTCTTCAACGTCGCGCGGGCCTGGCCGGGGTTCTTCCGCCGATTGATCCAGAAGGGCAACCGCGCGGAGCTCGGGACCGACTTCGACGTCGAGACGCACTTCAACCCGAAGTACGATCCGTGGGACGAACGCTTCTGCATCGTGCCGGACGGCGACCTGTTCCGCGTGTTGCGCGAGGGCCGGGCGCAGGTCGTCACCGACCAGATCGCGCGCTTCGACGCCAGCGGCATCGTGCTGAAGTCGGGACGGCATCTCGACGCGGACATCGTCGTCACGGCGACGGGTCTCGTCGTCCAGCTCCTCGGCGGGATGACGCTCGACGTGGACGGCCAGCGCATCAACCTCGCCGACACGATGGCGTATCGCGGGATGATGTACAGCGGCGTGCCGAACCTCGCCTCGGCGTTCGGCTACACGAACGCGTCCTGGACGCTCAAGTGCGACCTCACGAGCGAGCACGTGTGCCGCTTGCTCAACCATATGGACGCGAAGGGCTACGTGCAGGCGACGCCGCAGCGCGATCCGGGTTTGGAAGGTGAGCCCGTGCTCGATTTCACGTCGGGCTATGTGCAGCGCGCGCTGCCGTACCTGCCCAAGCAGGGGCCGGCGGCGCCGTGGCGGCTCTACCAGAACTACATCCGTGACCTGTTCCTGCTGCGACACGGCAGAGTGAACCATCGCGTGATGCAGTTCCGACGCGCAGACGCACCACGTGCGGCGCACGACGCCACCACCACTCACGATGCCGCCGGCACGCACGATGCCTAGCCGAATGCACCTCGCGGGTCGCACGGCGGTGGTGACGGGTGCCGGCAGCGGCATCGGCCGCGCGACGGCCGTCGCGCTCGCGGCGCGCGGCTGCCATCTCGCGCTGGCGGACATCAACGCCGAGCGACTGGCGGAGACGGCGCAGATGGTCGCGCGCGAGGGGCTGCGCGTGAGCGCGCATCGGCTGGACGTGGCGGACCGCGCGCAGGTGCAGGCGTTCCCCGCGCAGGTGCTGGCCCATCACGTCGGCGTGGACCTGCTGTTCAACATCGTCGGCGTCGGACTCGGCGGGACCTATGAGCAGGTCAGTGACGAGGACGTGGCCTGGGTGCTGGATGTGAACTTCTGGGGCACCGTGTGGATGACGCGCGCTTTCTTGCCTGCGCTGCGCAGTTGCGACGACGCGCGGATCGTGAACGTCTCCAGCGTGTTCGGGATGGTCGCGCCGGCCGGCAACGTTGCGTACTCGGCCAGCAAGTTCGCGGTGCGTGGGTTCAGTGAGGCGTTGCGCTGGGAGCTGGATGACTCGGGCATCGGCGTGACGGTGGTGCATCCCGGCGGGGTGGCGACGAACATCGCGAATGACGCGCGCGTGCCGGACGGCGTGGATGCCGCCGAGGTGGAGCGGAAGCGCGTGTTCTCCAACAAACGCCTGCGGATGCCGCCGTCGCGCGCGGGCGAGATCATCGTGCGTGGCGTGGAGCGGCGGAAGCTGCGCGTGCTCGTGGGTTGGGACGCGGTGGCGATCTCGATCCTGACGCGGTTGATGCCGGTGGGCTATTGGCGCGTGCTGCGGCGTTGGGTGCGGGAGGAGCCGGAGGTGCCGCGATGACCGGGACGGCGCAGCGTGTCGGCGCCGCCGGTTCTCGGTCCTTGACATTCCGTGTTATAACACGTATTATCCAGTCGTGACGCCTGACCTCCGTTCCGAACTGCGCCAGCAGAAGCCCTTCGGGAGCCTCGCCCACGAGGCGTTCCTGAGCGTGGCCCGCACCGAGGCCGTCCTGAGCGACGGCATCGAACGGCTGCTGGAGCCGCACGGACTCACGCTCACGCAGTACAACGTGTTGCGGGTGTTGCGCGGGGCGGAGTCGGCGGGGCTGTGTCGCAACGAGATTCGCGATCGGCTCATCACGCGGATGCCGGATGTGTCGCGGCTGCTGGACCGGATGGAGGCGGCGGGGCTCATCTCCCGCGTGCGCAGCAGTGAGGACCGCCGCCAGGTCAATACGACGCTCACGGCCAAGGGCCGGAGGCTCGTCGACCAGCTCGATGCGCCGATGGCGCGCGAGCACGAGCGGCAGTTCAAGCGGCTCGATGCCAAGCAGTTGAAGGCGCTGATAGAGTTGCTCACCCTGGCCCGCGGCTAGGAACGTTTCGCTTCAATATGTGTTATAACACCAAGTAGCATCACACCAACACTACAGGACCTGCACGATGACCC
>CAZYQM010000219.1:0-3749 GCA_964649965.1 uncultured Gemmatimonas sp. | reverse complement strand
GGCCTGCCCGTGCTGCTGCGCTTCTCCGAGATCCTCAAGGCGCGCATCGAGATGCTGCACCGGCGCTTCGCGAACGCGATCGCCGAGTTCCAGTACGAGGGGCAGTACACGACGGTCTATCCGATCAAGGTCAACCAGCAGCGGCACGTCGTCGAGGAGATCGTCGAGTTCGGGCATCCGACGGGCGTGGGCCTCGAGTGCGGCTCGAAGCCGGAACTGCAGGCCGTCCTCGCGCTGAGCGACCGGACGGACCACCTGATCATCTGCAACGGCTACAAGGACGAGGAGTTTATGCGCCTCGCCCTGATGGGGCAGCGCCTCGGCCATCGCGTGATGATCGTCATCGAGCAGGTCAGCGAGCTCGACGTGCTGATGCAGGTGACGCAGGACCTCAAGATCGAGCCGACGATCGGCGTGCGCATCAAGCTCTCGGCGGAGGGCTCGGGGCGCTGGGCGCAGTCGGGCGGCGAGAAGTCGAAGTTCGGCCTCAACGCGGCGCAGCTGATGCAGGTCATCGAGAAGCTGCGCGCGGCGGGCAAGACGGAGTGGCTGCGGCTGATCCACTTCCACCTCGGCTCGCAGATCACCGACATCCGGTTCATCAAGCGCGGACTGCAGGAAGTGAGCCGCTTCTACGTGGAGCTGCGGCGCCTCGGCCTCTCCATCGACTACGTGGACGTGGGCGGCGGCCTCGGCGTGGACTACGACGGCACGCAGAGCACCGCGCAGGCGTCGATGAACTACTCCGCGCAGGAGTACGCCAACGACATCGTGTACACGCTGGCCGAGACCTGCCGCGAGGAGGGGCTGCCGTATCCGCACATCATCTCGGAATCGGGGCGGGCGCTTACGGCGCACCACGCGCTGATGCTCATCAGCGTGATCGACGTCGAGTCGGCCAACGACCCGTCGCCGCCGGCGCTCACGGACGACGACCACGCGCTGCTGCACGAGATGGCCGAGGACCTCAAGACGCTGGCGCGCAAGAACCTCTCGATGCGCCGCATCCACGAGATCTACCACGACGCGACCTTCGACAAGGAACGCGCGCAGCAGCTGTTCAACTCCGGCGTGCTCTCACTGCGCGAGCGCGCGATGGCGGAACAGTTCTACCTCTGCTCGCTCAACGCCGTGGCCAAGCTCGTGTCGGGCAAGCGCGAGCGCTTCGACGACATCATCCGCGACCTCGACGCCGCGCTGGTGGACCGCTACGGCGCGAACTTCTCGCTGTTCCAGTCGCTGCCGGACCACTGGGCCATCGACCAGCTGTTCCCGATTATGCCGATCCATCGCCTCGACGAGGAGCCGACGCGCCGCGGCACGATCCAGGACGTAACCTGCGACTCGGACGGCAAGATCGATCGCTTCATCGGCGGGCGCGACGGCCAGCCCTCGCTGCCGCTGCACGTGTTCAAGGACGGCGATGCCTACATCCTCGGCATCTTCCTCACGGGCGCGTACCAGGAGATCCTCGGCGACCTGCACAACCTGTTCGGCGACACGAACGCGGTGCACATCCGCCTGCGCGGCGATGCGTACGAAGTCACGCACCTCGTGCACGGCGACACCGTGACGGAAGTGCTCGACTACGTGGAGTTCCGCGCGTCGGACCTGCTCGCGACGTTCCGCCGCAAGGTGCAGGGCGCGAAGGGCATCTCGCGCGAGGAGGCGAATATGTTCATCGCCGAGTACGTCGCGGGACTCGAGGGCTACACGTACCTCGAGGGCGAGGCGGCGCGCTGAGCGCGCCGCGGCTTTCCTATTTAATAGCGGTTGGCGTCTGCGCATCGCGCGTGGCGCCGAACGATTCGCCGGCGTTGCGCGTATAGTGTAGGTACGCCGACACGCCGCGCCCTGCGCGAGCCGACGTCGCGCTCCCTGCGGATTCCACTTCAGGATCGTCGTGACCTTTCCCGTGCCGTTCCTCGCCGCCATCGCTGGTGGCAATACCGAATTCGAAGTGCTGCTGCTCACGCTCGTCGCGGTCATCGTGGCGACGAAGACCTTCGGCGCGCTCGCGCAGAAGATCGGCCAGCCGGCCGTGCTCGGTGAGCTGGTCGCGGGTGTGGTGCTCGGCGGCAGCCTCCTCGGCGTGCTCGATCCGTCGGATCCCGTGATGCACGCGCTGTCCGAGCTCGGCGTGCTGATCCTGCTGTTCCAGATCGGCCTGCACACCGACCTGCGTTCGCTGGCCAAGGTCGGGTCCACGGCCCTGTTCGCCGGTGCCGTCGGCGTGGTGCTGCCCTTCGTGGGGGGCTTCGGCATCGCCCGAGTGATGGGCGTCGAGACGCTGACCGCGATCGTCATCGGCGCGTCGCTCACCGCGACGTCCATCGGCATCTCGGCGCGCGTACTCTCCGACCTCGGGCAGCTCAAGACGCCCGAGGGGCAGGTGGTGATCGGCGCGGCCGTGTTCGACGACGTCGTCGGCCTGATCATCCTGTCGATCGTGGCGAGTATGGTCGCGGGCGCCGACCTCACGATCGGCGGCATCGGGTCCATCGCCGGCGTGGCCATCGGCTTCGTCGTCATCGCGCTGGCGCTGGGCAGCGTGGCGATCCCGCCGCTGTTCCGGCTGATCGAGCGCGTGCGCGTGTCCGGCACGCTCAGCGCCGCGGCGATGGGCTTCGCGCTGATGCTCGCGTTGCTCGCCACCCAGGCGGGTTCGGCGATGATCATCGGCGCCTTCGCCGCGGGGCTCATCCTCCACCCGACGCCGCAGCGCCACGACATCGAGGAGAGCGTCACGCAGCTCGGCTTCTTCTTCGTGCCGATGTTCTTCGCGACCGTCGGCGCATCCATCGACCTCGCCGCGCTGATGACGCGCGAGGCGCTGGTCATCGGCGGCCTGCTCGTGATCGTCGGCGTCGCGGGCAAGGTGCTCGCGGGCTTCGCACCGTGGTGGTTCAAGGGCAACAAGCTGCTCGTCGGCGTGGCGCTGGTGCCGCGCGGCGAGGTGGGCCTCATCTTCGCCAAGCTCGGCCTCGCGGCCGGCGTGCTGAGCAACGAGCGCTTCGGCGCCCTGATGCTGATGGTCGTCGTGACGACCTTCCTCACGCCGCCGCTGCTGAGCCTCATCGCCGCGCGTTCGACGCCGAACGAGGATGACGCGCCGGACCACGTCGGCATCGACGACCTCGTCGTCGGCTCGAGCAGCCGCAAGTCGCGTAAGTTCAAGTCGCTGCATCCGACGGACCATTAGCGCCGCTGGACTGCGAACTGCGTCAGCGCAGAGGCGCAGAGGCGCAGAGGCCGCGGAAGCCGCAGGGAAGCGCAACTGCAACAGCTTGGGGGTCCGCACCGATGCGCCGGTGCGGACCCCCAACGTCTTTCTCCGTTGCCGTTCTCTGCGCTCGCTGCGCCTCTGCGTTGACCGCCCTTCGGCGTTGACCGCCCTCCGGTCGTTTACCGCGCCGCGTAGCGCTTGGCGACCTCGGCCCAGTTCACCACGTTCCACCACGCGTCGATGTAATCGGGGCGGCGGTTCTGGTACTTGAGGTAGTAGGCGTGCTCCCAGACGTCGAGGCCGAGCAGCGCGTGCCGGCCTTCCATCAGCGGGTTGTCCTGGTTCGGCGTGCTCTCGATGCTCACCGTGCCATCCTTGGCGGCGACGAGCCAGGCCCAGCCGGAGCCGAAGCGGCCGGTGGCGGCCGCCTTGAAGGCGTCGCGGAACTTGCCGAAATCGCCGAAGGCCTTGGTGATCGCCGTGCCGAGCTCGGCGCCCGGCTCACCGCCGGCGTTCGGGGCCA
>CAZYQM010000218.1:368-3763 GCA_964649965.1 uncultured Gemmatimonas sp. | reverse complement strand
AGCGGAACAGTCGCGCGAGGTACTCCATCTCGCCGGGGCCTGCGCCTTTGCGCGCCACGTTCCGCGCGAAGCGACCGTCCGCGCCGAACAGCCGCAGCGGCGCATCGCCGAGGTCCGCGACGAGCAGGCTGCCGTCGGGAAGCTGCGTCGCACCGGTGATCCGCTCGAACACGACGTCGTCAGGCGAGCCCGCGTCTCGGCCAAGTGTGAGCTGGGGCAGGGAGTCCACGGCCCACATCGCGACGGCGTCGGCGGGTGCCGAGGACTCACCACCGCAGGCGGTCGCAAGCATCGCGGCAGAGAGCAACGCGGCAGGCAGCCACCTGGCAGTGTTCCACGCGCTCGAACCGCGACTACACATCGAGCGCCCCCCGAAACCCGCGCGACGCATAGTACGACTGCGCGCCGTTGTGATACGTGAACACCTGCTCGTACCGCCGGTCGCAGAACAGGGCGCCGCCGAGCTTTCTGATCGGCGCCGGCGTGAGGATCCAGCTCGAGGTCTTGAGGTCGAACTCGCCGAGTTCCTGCAGCGTGCGGTACGCGGCTTCGTCGAGCACGCGGATGCCGATCTTCGCGGCCATCTCGAGGGCGGAGCTCTTCGGCTTCGCTTCCTTGCGCGCATCGAGCGCGGCGCGGTCGTAGCACAGACTGCGCCGGCCGCTGGGGCTCTCGGGGGCGCAGTCGGTGAACGTGATGCGGCCGGACTTCTTGTCCACGGCCGTCACGTCCGGCTCGCCGCCGCTGTCTTCCATCGCCTGCAGCACCTTGAGCGCCTTCGGCTCCGCGGTGAGGCGCGCCTGTACGTCGCTCCAGCGGATGCCACGATGCCGCTCGGGGTGCGCAGTGAAGCGTGCCTCGAGCGAGGTCAGCAGCGAATCGGACTTTCCTTTGGCCATCGGGTGCCCTCGAGAGGAAGCAACGGTGCGCAAGCAGTCTTCGCGAACATATCCGTTGACGCGCGGACGCGCGAGGGAACGCTAGCCGCGCGCGTTCGTGCGTCCGCCCCGCGCGCGATACCGCTCGAGATACGCGGTCGCCCACGTCTCGTAGCGCCCTGCGGCGATCTCCGCGCGCGCCTGCCGCATCAGCCCGACGAGATAGTGCACGTTGTGCAGCGAGAGCAGCCGCAGCCCCAGCATTTCCTCGGCGGCAAACAGGTGCCGCAGATACGCGCGGTCGTAGTGCGTGCAGGTGTGGCAGTCGCAGTCCTCGACGAGCGGTCGCTTGTCGAAACGATGCTCGGCGCGGCGGATCTGCACCGTGCCGTCCGGCGTGAAGGCCGTGCCGTGCCGCCCCATCCGCGTGGGCACCACGCAGTCGAAGAGGTCCACGCCGCGGCGCACGCTCTCGACGAGATCGTCGGGGAAGCCGACGCCCATCAGGTAGCGCGGCTTGTCGCGCGGGAGCTCGGGGTCGCAGACGGCGATCGTCGCGTACATATCGGGCTTCGCCTCGCCGACGCTCAAGCCCCCGATGGCCACGCCGTGCCAGTCGCCCGTCTGCAGGATGCCGCGCACGCTGGCGCGCCGCAGCTCGGGATGGATGCCGCCCTGCACGATGGGGAAGAGCGCCTGCGGCGGCGCGACACGCTCGGCTTCGAGATCGCCGCCGTGCAGCGCGGGGGCGCCAGGCGGCAGGTCAATCGGCGTGAGGGGCTCGCGGCCCTCGCGCTCCAAGCGGTCGAACTCGATGCGACAGCGTTCCAGCCAGCGCAGCGAGCGTTCCATCGCCGCTTGGCTCGGCCCGAACTCCGACTTGCCCTCGATCAACTCGTCGAGCTGCATCATCACGTCGGCGCCGATGTTGCGCTCGATGCGCATCACGGCTTCGGGCGTGTAGTTGTGCTTGCTGCCGTCGAGGTGCGATTGGAACTCGATGCCTTCCTCGCGCACCTTGCGCATCTGCGCGAGCGAGAAGACCTGGAAGCCGCCCGAGTCGGTGAGCATCGGGCCCTTCCAGCGCGCGAAGGCGTGCAGGCCGCCGAGCGCGCGTACGGCTTTGTCGCCGGGACGCAGGTACAGATGATACGCGTTGGAGAGCACCATCTGCGCGCCCGTCTCCTCGAGCTCGTGCACGCTGAGGCCCTTCACGGTCGCGTTCGTGCCCACGGGCATAAACGCCGGCGTCTCGACCACGCCGTGCGGCGTGTTGAACCAGCCGCGGCGGGCGGAGCCCTGCGCGTCCGACGTCTTGAAGCTGAAATCGCTCACGCCTGCGCCTCGCCCGCCTTGACCTCGTCCCACAGCTTGTCGAGCGCCTCGAGCCCCGCCGTGCGCACGTCGATGCCGCGCACCGCGGCCAACTGCTCGATGGCTTCGAAGCGGCGCTGGAACTTCGCGTTCGCGCGGTCGAGCGCGAGCGCGGGGTGCGTACCCGCCTTGCGGCACAGATTCACGACGGCGAACAGCAAATCGCCGAGTTCTTCTTCGAGGCGCGCGTGCCGCACGTCGTTGCTCGGCACGCCGTGCGTGTCGAACTCCGCGCCGTCCTGCGCGACCTGCTGCTTCACCTCGTCCAGCTCCTCGGCGACCTTCGCCATCGGCCCTTCGACGTCCGGCCAGTCGAAGCCCACGCCCGCGGCGCGCTCCTGCAGGCGATGCGCGCGGTGCAGGGCGGGGAGGCCCGTCGGCAGGCCGTCGGCCAGCGACTTGCGCGACTTCGCCTTCATCTGCTCCCAAGGCGTGCGCTCCTTGTCCGTGCCATAGAGCCAGGGATGCCGCACGGTCATCTTGCGTACGAGGGATCCGGCCACGTGCTCGGGGCCGAAGGCGCCGCGCTCCTCGGCGATCACGCTATGGAAGAGCACCTGCAGCAGCACGTCGCCGAGTTCGGAGCACATCGCCGCGTCGTCGCCCTCGCGGAGGGCGTCGTCGAGCTCGTGCATCTCCTCGTTGAGATAGGGGCGCAGCGAATCGTGCGTCTGCGCGCGGTCCCAGGCATCCCGGGTCCGGAGGTCGCGCATAATCGCGAGCGCATCTTCAAGCGTGGCTTTGTCTTGCATCGCGTTTTGGGGTCCCGTAATCTTGAGTGCTCCGATGCCCACGCAATCTAGTCTGGACGCGCTGCCACGCGCTTGGGTCGAGGTGGACCTCGCGGCGCTCGTCCGCAATGCGAGGGCCATCGCCGCGCACGCGCAGTCGCGCCTCATCCCGATGATCAAGGCCGACGCCTACGGACTCGGCGCCGTGCCGGTGGCGCGCGCGTTGGAGGCCGTCGAGCCCTTCGCCTACGGCGTGAGCTCGATCTTCGAAGGCGAAGAGCTGCGCGCGGCCGGCATCACGCGGCCGATCATCGTCTTCACGCCGACGCTGCCGTCGGATCTGCCGCGGCTGCGCGCGGCCGGCCTGCTGCCGGCGCTGGCCTCCGAGGAAGGCATCCGGCGCTGGCAGGAG
>CAZYQM010000218.1:0-358 GCA_964649965.1 uncultured Gemmatimonas sp. | reverse complement strand
CCGTGCGGGCATCAACTGGGACCGCGTGGGCGAGCTCGCAGACGCCCTCCGCAGCTGCCCGCCGGCCGGCGCCTTCACGCACTATCACTCGGCGGAGATGGACGACGGCTCGGTGGAGCGGCAGGAGCGGCGCTTCCGCGACGTCCTCGCCTCGCTGCCCGTGACTCCGCGGCTGCTGCACGCGGAGAACAGCGCGGCCGCGGCGCGGCGGCAGCCATCGCCCTGGGACTGCATCCGGCCCGGCGCATTCCTCTATGGACTCGGCAGTGGCCGCAGCGCGGCCCTGCAACCGGAGCCGGTGGTGCACATCCGCGGCAAGATCCTCGAGCTGCGCGACGTCGCCGCGGGCGAATCCGTG
>CAZYQM010000217.1:0-3770 GCA_964649965.1 uncultured Gemmatimonas sp. | reverse complement strand
GACGCTGGACCGTCGGGCGTTCGACCGCGAGCTCCAGTTCGAACTGTCCACGGAACCACCCGCAACGAAGGCCTGGGTGTACTACGGCACGGGCCAGTTCGACCAGGCGGTGCTGCAGTACGACGATGCGTTGCGCCGCGCGCGGAATCCGATCGCGTTGCACATCGAGCGCGCCCGCACGCTGTCGCTCCGCTCGCGGGACGCCGAGGCCATCGAGGGATTCCGCAAGGCGGTCGACCTGTTGCGAGAGCGTGACGAGCGCCGCGGCGAGTACGTGGTTTTCTACGATTCCAAGGCGCTTTTGCTGCACAGTATGGGCGTGCTCTATCACCGGCAGGACAATCTCGACTCTGCCCGGGCACTCTTGGGTCGCGCGATGGAGGAAGACGTCTCGTTCTGGCCGGCGCACGTCGAGCTCGGGCGCATCGCGCTCACCCAGCACGATTCGGTGACGGCCGTCGCCGAACTGGGACTTGCCTCGGAACTCGCGACGGATGAGCCCTACGTGCACCACCTCTACGGCGAGATGCTGCTCGCCACGGGACAGCACGCCGAGGCGGCGGCCGCGTTCCGCAAGGCGACCGAGATGGAGCCGTACTTCGCCGCGCCAGTGCTGGGGCTCGCCAGGGCGCTCGAAGGCACGGGAGACAGCGCCGCCGCAAAGGAGCACTATCAGCGCTTCCTCTCGCTCGCGCCGGCGCGCGACGACGCGGCGCGCGGCGTGGCGACGGGACGCCTCGCCGCGCTCGGTCGCTGATGCGGGGATTCGCGAAGGTCGCCATCGTCGCGGCGTTGATGCTGCCGGCGTCGCTGTCGGCGCAGCAACCGGCGGCCGGCAGCGCGGCGACTGCCACACGGCCGCGCACGGTCGCCGAGGATCTGCAGCTGTTCAGCCAGGTGTACAACCAGATTCGGGTGAATCACCCCGACTCCCTGGATTCGCACCGCCTGTTTATGTCCGCCATCCAGGCGATGGTGCAGGCCACCGATCCGCATTCCTACGTCATCCCCGCCGCGCGCCTGCAGCCCGGCAAGGCGGAGGAGATGCGGCAGGGGCGCCTGCATCCCATCCCGATCGAATGGACCTTCGTCGGCGGATCGGCCGTCGTCGCGGCCGTCTATGCCGGCACCGAGGCGAGTCGGCGCGACATCCTGCCCGGTGACGAGCTCGTCGAGTTCGATGGCCAACCGATGCACGCCGAGAGCGCCCTGGAGCTGGACCTGCAGCTCGCCGGGCCGCGCAACAGCAGCGTCACGCTCGTCCTCGAACGCCGGCAGGCGGACGGCAGCTACGCGCGCCTCGAGCGCCGCGTGAAGCGCGAGCGCTTCTCCGAGGAGTCGGCGGTGCCGGTCGCGCTGATGCTCGACGACAGCACCGGATACGTGCGGATCACCACCTTCGTCGGCGACAAGGTCGCGGAAGACCTGACGCGCGCGATGCGTCGCCTCGAAGGCGATGGAATGCAGCGTTTCATCCTCGACCTGCGCCAGAACGGCGGCGGCTCCGTGGACGAGGCGGCAAGCATCGCGGGAGAGTTCCTGCCCACGGGCTCGGTGGTGTATACCTCGGTGAGCCGACGCGCCGCACCGGACACCGGGCGCGTGCGCCGCATCATCGGCAGCCAGCGCCGTCAGCCGATGATCGTGCTCATCGACGGCGGCAGTGCGTCCGCGTCGGAACTCGTCGCCGGTGCGCTGCAGGACCACGACCGCGCGCTCATCGTCGGCCAGCCGAGCTTCGGCAAGTCGCTGATGATGCGCGGCTTCCCGCTGTCCGATGGTTCCGTGCTGATGCTCGTCGTCGGTCACCTGCAGACGCCCTGCGGCCGCGTCGTGCAGCGCGAATACCGCGGGATGACCGTGCGCAACTACTATCGGATGGCGGCCAGCGAGCGCGACACCGTCGGACGGCCCGGCTGCACGACGGCGGGCGGTCGCCGCGTCTACGGCGGCGGCGGGATCTATCCCGACATCAGGACGCCCGCCGTTCCCCTGCCGCCGCTGTGGCTGCGTCGCCTCCGTGAACTCGACATTCCGCTCGCGTGGGCGGGTAGCTATGTGTCGGCGAACGCCGCGTCCCTGACGTCGTCCGCGGACTTCGCGTCGCGACGCACGCTGGCGGATGGCGCCGACGAGGAGTTCCGCCGTTTCGCCGAGGAGCGCGGCGTCAGCATCCCCCGCGGCGAGTCCGATGACACGCTGCTCCGCCGCCTGTTGCTCGGCAGCGTCGCCTTTGCGAAGTGGGGCAATCCGGGCCTCTATGAAGTGGAGGCGCGGATAGACCCGGCCATCACGAACGCTGTCGGCTACTTCCCGGAAATGGCGGCGCGGGGCATCCGCTAGCCAATCCGCGTCAGCGAACCGCGTCGTAGTCGCTCGGCGTATCCACGTCCTGTAGCGCATCCACCGGCCAGTCGTGCATCCGCGCCTCGGCCTGGTGGGCGCGCACGACGGCCTTGCCGCAGCCCTCGCCGTGCCAGGCGAGCAGTTCGGGCCACAGTGCGCGGCGGAACACCAACGGCGGCGCGAGCACGTCGCCGTAACGCGAGACGCCGAGCGGCTCGGCGCCGTCCGCGATCCCCGCGACGAGCGTGCGCAGCATCGGGGTGCTGACGTGCACCATATCGGCGAGCATCACGAGCGCCGCGTCCACGTCGTCGGGCAGGGCGCGCAGTCCGGCGTGCAGGGAGGCGCTGGTCGGGCCGGTGGGATCCGGCGACGCGGCGAAGCGCACGTCGAGCGTCGCCAAGGACTCGCGCACGCGATCGCCGTCGTGTCCGGTGACGACGATGAGCGGGTCGCAGCCGGCGTCGCGCACGCGGCGCACGGTGCGATGCACCATCGCCTCGCCCTCGACGGGCAGCAGGAGCTTGTTGCGGCCCATTCGCGTGGAGGCGCCGGCGGCGAGCACGACGGCGCCGACGCGCAGCACCCGCGCCGCACCGGCGGAGGACGCGCCGTCGCTCACCGCGCGACGCCGGCGGGCGGATCCTCGCTCGCGAGCTCCGCGGCGTGGATGGGCGCGCGCCGCTCGCGCAACGACCGCGGACGACGGCCGCTGCGCACGGCCAGCATCTCGGCGACGACGCTCAGCGCCACCTGCTCGGCGCCGTCCGTGCCGATGTCGAGCCCGACAGGGCCGAAGATGCGCTCCTCGTCCAGCGGACCCTCGCCGCGCAGGATGTCGAGGATGCGCGACGTGCGTTGGCGCGGCCCCAGCACCCCGAGGTAGCGCGCCGGTGTCAGGAGCAAGCTACGGAGGTAGTCCGTGTCATCGGCGAAATTGTGCGTCATCACGACAGCGAAGGACTCGGTGTCGAGCGCGACGCGCTCCGTGAGGGAGGCGGCATCGGCCTCCACCAACTGGATCGGGGCGGGGAATCGCTCGCGCGTGAGCAGGCCCGGGCGCCGATCCGCGACGACGACGCGGAAGCCGACGGACGACGCGAGCCGCGCGAGGTGAACGGCGTCGTCACCGGCGCTGACGACCAGCAGGCGCGGCGGCGGCCACAGGAGCTCGACGAAGCGATCGCCCCGCAGCGAGGAGCCAGCGTCGCCGAGGTCGGAAAGGTCGTGGGCGCCGAGGTCGTCGAGCGGCCGGCAGTCGCGCGCACCGGTCGCGATGTTCGTCATCACGACGTGCGCGCGCTCGGCGGCCAGCATCGCGCGCTCGGCGTCCCGCGCATCGCGCACGGGCTCGATGTACAGCTCGACGACGCCTTCGCAGCCGACGCCGAGGTCCCAGGCCTGGATCTCGTCCGCGCTGCCGC
>CAZYQM010000216.1:0-3804 GCA_964649965.1 uncultured Gemmatimonas sp. | reverse complement strand
CGAACGCATCGTCGCGACGCCGGCCGTGCTCGCGGCTGAGCTGCCGCAGGCGGATCCGCGCGAGGTGCTGGCCGAGCTCGCCGACGAATCGGTGCGTCCCGTGTTCGCCTCGGTCGCCTCGCTGGAGACCGACGAGATCGTCCGCGGCGGCAAGGACCTGCGGCGCCTCAACGAGCACGTCATCGTCGCCGTGCCCTTCGTCGAAGACGCGTTGCCGGCCATCCGCCGCCTCGCCGCCGATGGCGTGCGGGTCGCGGCCACCCTGGTCCACTCCGTCGCGCAGGGCCTCCTCGCCGCGAAGGCCGGCGCCTCGATGGTCGTCGTGCCCGTGGACGCGCTCGAAGCCGTCGGCGAGCGCGCCGACGCGACGATCCGCGCGCTGCACGAGGCCTTCCGGGCGGCCGCCGTCGAATGTGACGTCGTCGTCGCCGGCCCGCCGAATGCCGCGCGCTTCGCCGAGTTGGCCACGGCCGGCGCCGATGCGGCCGTCGTGAGTCCCGACGCGCTGCGCTCGTTCCTGCAGCACCCGCTGACGGACCGCGGGATCGACCGCTTCCTCGTGGACGTGAGCCGGCGCAGCCGGCCGCGCCGAACCAAGTGAGCCGCGCGATGCGACTGCTGACCCTCAGCGGCCTCGCCGCGATCGCCCTGGCCTGCCAAGGCGCGTCGCCGAGCATCTCCGACGCGCAGGGCGTGCCGCCTGCGTCGCAACTGCCGCCCGCGCCCGATCCCTCGCCGGACGGCATCAACACCTCGCGCCGCACGGCGATCACCGAGGCGGTGGCCCGCGTCTCGCCGGCGGTGGTCACCGTCCAGACCGAGCGCGTCGAGCGCACGGCCGTCTCGCCCTTCGACGCCTTCTTCGGCGCGCGCTCCGGAAGCCAGGTCGTTCCGGGCCTCGGCTCAGGATTCATCGTGCGCAACGACGGCGTCATCGTCACCAACGCGCACGTCGTCTCCGGCGCCAGCAGCGTGCGCGTCGCGATGCGCGACGGCACGATCTACCCGGCCCGCGTCGTCGGCGAAGACGAGCTCAACGATCTCGCCGTCCTCAAGATCGACGCCGAGAACCTGCCCACCGCCCCGCTCGGCACCTCGCGCGGGATGCTCATCGGCGAGTGGGTCGTCGCCATCGGCAATCCGTACGGCTTCCTGCTCGGCAACTCCGAACCCAGCGTCACCGCCGGCGTCGTCAGCGGCGTAGGCCGCAACCTCACCGGTCGCGGCGACGGCCCCGGCGTGTACGTGGATATGATCCAGACCGACGCGTCGATCAATCCCGGCAACTCCGGTGGACCGCTGATCAACGCCAGCGGCGAGGTCGTCGGCGTGAATAGCTCCATCTACACGCCGACCGGCGGCAGCATCGGCCTCGGCTTCGCGATCCCCATCGACCGCGCGCGCCGCGTCGCCGAAGACTTGCTCGCACACGGCAGCGTGCGTCGGCCGTGGATCGGCGTGAAGGTGCAGCAGTCGGGCGCCACCGCCGCGCGCGGCTCGCTCAACTCCGGCGCGACCATCGAGACCATCGTCCCCGGCTCGCCCGCCGCGGAGGCCAACCTCCGGGCTGGCGACGTCATCATCCGCTCGCGCGATCGCCAGATTCGCAATCCCTACGACTGGGAGGCCGAGCTGCTCGAGCTGCGCGTGGGTGAGACGGTGGACCTGATGGTGCGTCGCAGCGGCCGCGAGCAGTTGGTGAAGGTGCGCGTACGCGACCTGCCGGAGGTCGGGGCCGAGCGCGTGGCGGTGCTGCGCGAGCTCGAGCTGATCTCGCTCACGCCGGCCATCCGCGCCGAGCGCGGCCTGCGCTCCGAGCGCGGCGCCGTCGTCGCCCAGGTCACCGACCGCGTCTCGCAGGACCTCGGCATCCGTCGCGGTGACCTGATCATCCAAGTGAATCGCACGCCCGTCACCGACGCGCAGCAGGCCGCGCGCGTCCTCGAGTACTACATCGGCCGCGGGCCGATCCGGATGTTCTTCGAGCGTGACGGCACCATTTATTCGACCGACTTCCGCATCCGATGAGCCATACGACCTTCCGCTCCCCGCTCGCCGACCGCTACGCCTCGCAGGCGATGCTGGAACTCTGGAGTCTGCAGACGCGACACGGGCTCTGGCGTCGCCTTTGGCTGGCTCTCGCGGAAGCCGAGCGCGACCTCGGCGTCGCCATCCCCGCCGACGCGATCGCGCAGATGCGCGAGCACCTCGACGACATCGACTTCGCGAAGGTGGCCGAGTACGAGAAGCGATTCCGGCACGACGTGATGGCGCACATCCACGCCTTCGGCGACGTCGCGCCGGCGGCGAAGGGCGTCATCCACCTCGGTGCGACCAGCTGCTTCGTCACCGACAACGGCGACCTGATCCAGATGCGCCGCGGCCTCGAGCTGCTGCGCGGCCGTCTCGTCGCCGTCATCCGTGCGCTGTCCGGTTTCGCCAAGCAGTGGAAGGCCGAGCCTGCGCTGGGCTACACGCACCTGCAACCCGCGCAGCTGACCACCGTCGGCAAGCGCGCGACGCTCTGGCTGCAGGATCTCGTGCTCGACCTCGCGGACCTCGACCACCGTCTCGCGAACATCCCGATGCGCGGCGTGAAGGGCACCACGGGCACGCAGGCCAGCTTCCTCGAGATCTTCGGCGGCGACCACGCCAAGGTGCGCGAGCTCGACACCAAGGTCTGCCACGCGATGGGTTTCCCGGGCTCGATCCCGGTCAGCGGCCAGACGTATTCGCGCAAGATCGACCAGCAGGTGCTCGACTTGCTCGCCGGCGTCGCCGCCAGCGCGGCGAAGTTCGCCAGCGACCTGCGGATGCTGCAGAGCTTCGGCGAGATCGAGGAGCCCTTCGGCAAGGAGCAGATCGGCTCCTCGGCGATGGCCTACAAGCGCAACCCGATGCGCTCGGAGCGCATCAACTCGCTGGCCCGCTTCGTGCTCAGCATCTCCGGCACGGCCAACGAGACGCACAGCGTGCAGTACTTCGAGCGCACGCTCGACGACTCGGCCATCCGCCGCATCACGATTCCCGAGGCCTTCCTCGCCACGGACGCGATCGTGATCCTGCTGGAGAACATCGTCAGCGGCCTCGAGGTGCATCCGGCGCGCATTCGCGCGCGGTTGGACGAGGAGCTGCCGTTTATGGCCACGGAGGCGCTGATCGTGCGCGCCGTCAACGCCGGCGGCGACCGCCAGGCCGTGCACGAGGTGATCCGCGTGCACAGCATCGCCGCCGCCCGCGCGATGAAGGACGAGGGCAAGCCCAACGATATGCTCGAGCGTCTCGCCAAGGACCCAGCCTTCCCCGTGCCCAGCGAGGACCTCGCCGCGGTCACGGACCCGATGCGCTTCGTCGGGCGCGCACCGCAGCAGGTGGACGACTTCCTCGCCGAGGTGGTGGCGCCGATCCTCGTCGCAGCCGGCGAGGCCGCGCCGCCGAAGGAAGAGGTGCGCGTATGACCTCGCTGCTCGTCGGCCAGACCACGCTGCCGCTGCCGCTCATCCGGCGCGGCAAGGTGCGCGACGTGTACGCCGTCGGCGATGACCACGTGCTGCTCGTCGCCAGCGACCGCGTGAGCGCCTTCGACGTCGTGATGCACGAGCTCGTGCCGTACAAGGGCGCGGTGCTCACCCAGCTCACGGCGTGGTGGCTGCGGCAGTTCGCCGACGAGGTCGCGAACCATATGGTGACCTGCGACGTCGAGGAGATCGTCGCGCGGGCGCCGGCGATCAGCCTGCACCGCGACGAGCTCGCGGGCCGCGCGATGCTCTGCGTGCGCACCGAGGTATTCCCCGTCGAGTGCGT
>CAZYQM010000215.1:0-3842 GCA_964649965.1 uncultured Gemmatimonas sp. | reverse complement strand
CCGGAATGGGTGAAGGGCGTGGGCGGGCGTGCGCTGCCGGTCGGCGGCGAGGCGCGCGCGCAGCTGCCGGAGACCACGCTCAGCACGGATTCCGACGGCCACAAGCTCAGCTGCACCTGGCGCGGCGAGCGGATGCCCTGGGAGCTCACGCGCACCTTGCTCGTGCGGCCGGACGGTGCCGTCGAGGCGCGGTACGAGGCGCAGGCCACCGGCAAGGATCGCTTGCCGTTCCTGTGGTCGAGCTGGCTGACGTTCCCGCTCACGAAGCTGACGCGCCTGCGCCTGCCCGATGGCGGCCGCTTCCGCGTGGCGTCGTTGACGGGTGCCAAGCTGCAGGGTGACGTGATGGAAGGCGACGGCAAGTGGCCGCGCCTCGTGCTCGACGAGAAGTCCCGCGACCTCTCCACGCCGTGGAGCATCCCGCGCAAGGCGCAGCTCGGCGCGTGGCTCGAACTCGGGCCCGGGCGCTCGATGATCCAGGTGTGGCAGGAGGACAAGCGCCTCACGTTGAGCTTCGACGGCGCGGGCGTGCCGTACTGCGGCGTGTTCATCGACCGCAGCGGGATGCATCACGCGCGCAAGGTGCGCCTGCAGAGGATCGGCACGCCGACGCTGTGTCTCGCGCCGGCGCTGGGCGCACCGGACAACTACAAGGACGCGCTGGGCGACTGGCAGAGCGTGACCTGGCTGGTGCCGGGTGAGCCGCGGCGCTGGACGGTGACGATTCGCGGAGGCACGGCGTGAACGCGTTGGAGACGCTGCTCGACGGCTTGGTGGACTACGCGGGGCTCTTCCCACCGGCGTCGCTGCCGATGGACGCGGCGGTGCGGAACTACGCGGCGTATCGAACGGGCGAGCGGCGCGGGATGCTGGCGCGCTTCGTGCTGCCCGTCGCGCGGCTCGACGAGTTCGTGCGCGAGGCCTCGACGCTCGCGCCGCGCGATGACGTTGGGCCGTGGCCGCTCTCGGTGCTGGCGGCGCCTGGCGACGCGGCGGCGATTGCCGCGTTCAACCGAACGCACGGGGCGCGCTGGGTCATCGATATGATCGATGCGAAGGCAGCGACGGTGGACGAGGTACAGGCGCTCGCCGCGGCCTTCGGCGGGTTGACCGTGTACGTGGAGATTCCCGTCGCGGACGATCCGACGGCGTTGGTGCAGGCAATCGGCACGACGCACCTGCGCGCGAAGATCCGCACCGGCGGCGTGACGCGCGGCGCGTTCCCGGCGCCGTCGGCGGTGCTGCGCTTCCTCGCCGAGTGCGTGCAGCGGCAGGTGCCGTTCAAGGCGACGGCCGGCCTGCACCATCCGTTGCGCGGCGAGTACGCGCTGACCTATGCGCCGGACGCCGAGCGCGGCACGATGTACGGATTCCTCAACGTGTTCCTCGCCGCGACGCTGCTGCACGCGGGGCACGCGCCGGCCACGCTGCTCGACTTGCTCGAAGAGCGCGACGCCGCGGCCATCGTCGCGGACGCGAACGGCATCTCCTGGCGCGGCCTGCACGCCAGCGCCGCGCAGGTCGCACAGGCCCGCGCACGGTTTGCGGGATCGTTCGGATCCTGCTCATTTGAAGAGCCGGTGCAGGACCTCGCCGCGCTCCAGCTCCTCCCCCCGACGCAATGACGCACGACCCGACCATCGATCCCGCCCTGCGCAGTTGGGTGGAGTCGGCCAACGCGGCCGATACCGACTTCCCGATCCAGAATCTCCCGTTCGGCTGCTTCATTGCGGCCGAAGGGCAGGCGGCACGCTGCGGCGTGGCGATCGGCGACCGCATCCTCGACCTCCGTGCGGCGCGCGACGCGGGTCTGCTCGACGGCCTGCGCACGGACGTGTTGGAGGCGCTCGACGCGGAATCGTTGACGCCCCTGTTCGCCACGGGTCGTTCCGGCATCACGGCGCTGCGGCAGCGCGTGAGTGCGTTGCTCGTCGCGTCCTGCGAGCAGCAGGGGCGCGTGGCCGACGTGCTGGTGCCGATGCGCACGGTGACGATGACGATGCCCGCCGAGGTCGGCGACTACACGGATTTCTATGCGAGCATCGACCACGCGACCAACGTCGGCTCGATGTTCCGGCCGGACAATCCGCTGCTGCCCAACTACAAGCACGTGCCGATCGGCTATCACGGACGCGCGAGCTCGCTGGTGGTGAGCGGCACGGCGGTGAAGCGTCCGCACGGGCAGACCAGCGCGAAGCCGGAGGGCCCGCCGGTGTGGGGGCCGAGCGCTCGGCTCGACTACGAGCTGGAAGTGGGCGCGTTCATCGCCGGCGGCAACGCGATGGGGCACGCGATCCCGCTTGCCGAGGCCGAGCAGCACATCGCCGGCCTGGTGCTCGTGAACGATTGGTCGGCGCGCGACGTGCAGACCTGGGAGTACCAGCCGCTGGGGCCGTTCCTCGCGAAGAACTTCGCGACGAGCGTGAGTCCGTGGGTGGTGACGCTGGATGCGCTCGCACCGTTCCGTGCGCCGGCGCGTGTGCGCGATGCGTCCGACCCTCCGGTGCTGCAGTACCTAATGGATGCGCGCAACGAGCAGGCCGGCGGATTCGGCATCACGCTCGAGGTCTGGCTGCAGACGGCGAAGATGCGCGCGGCTGGTGAAGCGCCCGTGCGCATCTCGCACGGCGACTTCACGCGGATGTACTGGACGCTGGGACAGATGCTCGCGCATCACGCGAGCAATGGCTGCAACCTGCGGGCGGGCGACTTGATCGCGAGCGGCACGGTGAGCGGCGCGACGAAGGACTCGCGCGGGTGCCTGCTCGAACTGACCTGGCGCGGCACGGAACCCGTGACCTTGCCGAACGGCGAGACGCGGGCCTTCCTCGCCGACGGGGACGACGTGATCATCCGCGGCTGGTGCGAGACGCCGGGTGCGGTGCGGATCGGGCTCGGCGAATGTCGCGGGACGGTGTTGCCGGCGGTGTGACCTCAACGGAGGCGAAGGCGATGCGTGCAGGGTTCGTGGTGATCGGCTCGTTGCTGCTCGGGACGGCGCTCGGCGCGCAGGGCGGCACGGACATCTGGGTCGGCGAGCTGCGCGGAAGCGGATCGGCGCTCTCGCTGGGCGAGCTGCGCAACGTCACGCGCCGCGCCGGCTACGACAACCAGCCGCAGTTCACGCCGGACGGCCGTGCGCTGCTGTACACGCGCATCGGTGACGACGGTCGCTCGGACGCCTGGCGCGTGTCGGTGAACGGGCAATCCAGGAGCCAGCTCACGCGCACCGTGCGCCGGCAGGAGTACTCGCCGACGCCGATGCCAGACGGGCGCGGGTTCAGCGCGATCGTCGTCGAGGCGGATTCCACGCAGCGGCTCTGGGCCTACGATTGGAACGGCGTACCGCAGCGCGTGATCGTGCCGGCGCTCAAGCCGGTCGGCTACCACGTGTGGATCGGCGGTGGGAACATCGGCGCCTTCGTGCTGAGCCAGCCGACGCCGCGCGACCCGAATGCCTTGGTGCTGATGAACCCGCAGACGGAGCGCGTGGATACGCTGGCGCGCGGCATCGGACGCGCGTTCGCTCGCGTGCCAGGGCGTGATGCATTCACGTTCGTGCACTTCCACGGTGATACGGCCGTGCTCGGCGAGGTGGACGTGCGCACGCGTGCGGTGCGGCGCGTGGTCGTGCTGCCGCGCGGTGCGGAGTATCACGTGTGGCTGCCGGACGGCAGCGCGCTGATCAGCGGGAATGGCGTGCTGTATCGCTGGTACGAGGGGCGGCTCGAGACCTTCGTGGACCTGCGGTCGCGGGGGATTGACGATGTCTCGCGCTTGGCGTTGAGTCCGGACGGCCGGACCCTCGCGATCGTCGGAGCGGATCCGGGCCGGTGACCGGC
>CAZYQM010000214.1:883-3870 GCA_964649965.1 uncultured Gemmatimonas sp. | reverse complement strand
GATCTACACGGCCGCCGCGCGCGGAACGACCGTGTTCGTCACCACGCACTATCTGGACGAAGCCGAGTACTGCGACCGCGTCGCGATTATGGTGGACGGTCGCGTGGCGGCACTCGGGACGCCCGAGGAGCTCAAGCGCGAGTTCGCGACGGACACGCTGGACGACGTGTTCGTCCGGCTTGCCCGCGGCACCGGAGCGACCGTATGAACCGCGCCTTTGCTGCCCTGCGTTCGTTCATCGTCAAGGAGTTCCGGCACATCCTGCGCGACCGGCAGACCTTGGTGATCCTGCTCGGCCTGCCGGTTGCCCAGTTGGTGCTGTTCGGCTTCGCGCTGCGCACCGACGTGCGCGACGTGCGGCTCGCCTATGTGACCGAAGCGCCGGACTACGAGACGACTGCCCTGCGTACGCGCTTCGCGCGCAACGGACGCTTCACCATCATAGACGTGGCGCCGACGCCAGGCGCGCTGGACGCCGCCTTCCGGGCCGGCCTCGCCGACGTCGCGCTCGTGCTGCCCGCCGGACTCGCCGAGCGCCTGCGCGACGGCCGTCCCGCCGACCTGCAGGTGATCGCCGACGCGTCGGACCCCAACACCGGTGCGACGATGCAGATGCACGTCGTCGCCGTACTGACGGCCTGGCAGCAGGAGCTCGGCGCGCGCGGCGGCGTGACCATCGAGCCGCGCGTACGGATGCTCTTCAATCCCACGTTGGAGAGCGTGAACCTCTTCGTCCCGGGACTCATCGCGCTCATCCTGACGATCGTCACGGCGCTGATGACCGCGATCTCGCTGTCGCGCGAGAAGGAGCGCGGCACGCTGGAGATGCTGCTGGTGTCGCCGCTGCATCCCTGGCAGGTGATCGTCGGCAAGGTGGCGCCATACCTGCTGCTCGCCTTCGTGAACGTGGTCTCGGTGCTCGTCGCGGCCTGGCTCGTGTTCGGCGTCCCGTTCCGCGGGTCGTTGGTCACGCTGATGGCCGGCAGCACGCTCTACGCCCTGGTCGGCCTCGCGCTGGGCGTGTTGATCGCGGCGGTCACGCGCAGCCAGCTCGCCGCGATGCTCGCCGCCGTGCTGGGCACGATGCTGCCCACGACGCTGCTCAGCGGAATGATCTTCCCCATCCCCTCGATGCCGGCGCCGCTGCAGCTGCTGGCCAACATCGTGCCGGCGCGCTGGTTCATCGAGATCTCGCGCGGCGTGATGCTCAAGGGCGCGGGATGGCTGGAGCTCTGGCCGCAATTCACGATCCTCACCGCGATGTTCGCGCTGCTCATCGCCGTCGCCATCCGCAAGTTCTCCGTCCGGCTCGACTGATGCGTGCCCTCCGCGTGCTGCTCCGCAAGGAGTTCCTGCAGATCCGTCGCGACCCGACGATCCTGCGCCTGCTCTTCGTGATGCCGGCGATCCAGCTCTTCGTGCTCGCCAACGCCGCGAGCTTCGAGGTGAAGGAGAGTCGCCTCTGGATCGTGGACCAGGACCGCAGTCCACGGTCGGAGGCGCTGGTCGAGCGTCTCCGCGGAACCGGACGCTTCACGATCGCGGGGCAGTCGTCCGGCTTCGACGCCGCCGACGAGGCGCTGCGCGCCGGACAAGCCGATGCCATCCTCGGCGTGCCCGTGGGGTTCAGCCGCGACCTCGAGCGCACGCGGCAGGCGTCGGTGCAGCTCGCGTTCAACGCCGAGGACGGCGCGCAGGCGGGCGTCGCGAGTTCGTACGCGACGGAGATCGTGGCGCGCTACGCCGCCGAGCTGGGCGCCGAGATCGACCCGCGCCGCGCAGCCCTCCGCCCGGAGCGCGAGACGCCACGACCCGGCGTCCCGCAACTCGACGTGCAACGGCGCTATCGCTTCAACCCGGCGCTGGAGTACCGCTGGTATATGGTGCCCGGCATCCTGGTGCAGCTCGTGACCATCGGCGGCACGTTTATGACGGCGCTCAACATCGTGCGCGAGAAGGAAGCCGGCACGCTGGACCAGCTCAACGTCACGCCGATCGGCCGCACCACGTTCATCGCCGCGAAGCTGCTGCCCTTCTGGTTGATCGGCCTCGTGCAGCTGAGCGTGGGGCTCGTCGTCGCCGCGGCGGTGTTCCGCATCCCCATCGAGGGCTCGCTCGCCATCGTGTACGCGTCGGCAGCGCTGTACCTCGTGGCCGCGCTGGCCGTGGGCCTGTGGATCTCGACCGTCGCCGAGACGCAGCAGCAGGCGGTGTTCGTCGCCTTCTCGCTGCTGATGGTGTACATCCTGATGAGCGGGCTCTTCACGCCCATCCGCTCGATGCCCGACTGGGCGCAGGGCGTGGCCGCGCTGAACCCGCTGATGCACTTCATCGCGCTGATGCGAGCCGTGATGCTGAAAGGCGCAGGCGTTGCGGCGGTGTGGCCGCAGATCGCGGCGCTGGCCGCGATCGCGAGCGTGCTGATGACGGTCGCGGTGCGGCAGTACCGCAAGGGCGCGGACTGACGCCGCGCGCACGGCTGGCGCCGACGGCCCTGCGCGCGTAGCGTCAGGCGATGTCCGACACCCTCGCTCCGACCCGCGACGTCCGCCGCGTCATCCTCGCCTCGTCCCTCGGGACGGTGTTCGAGTGGTACGACTTCTACCTCTACGGCTCGCTCGCGGCCATCATCTCGCGCCAGTTCTTCTCCGGCGTGAACGAGACGGCGGGATTCATCTTCGCGCTCCTCGCCTTCGCGGCGGGCTTCGCGGTGCGTCCCTTCGGCGCGGTGGTCTTCGGCCGACTCGGCGACCTGGTCGGTCGCAAGTACACCTTCCTCGTCACGATCGTGCTGATGGGCGCGTCCACGTTCCTCGTGGGCGTGCTTCCGACGTACGCGCGCATCGGCATCGCAGCACCGATCATCCTCGTCGTGCTGCGCCTGGCCCAGGGCCTCGCGCTCGGCGGCGAGTACGGCGGCGCCGCGACCTACGTGGCCGAGCACGCGCCGCAGGGGAGGCGCGGGCTGTACACGGGCTGGATCCAGA
>CAZYQM010000214.1:0-873 GCA_964649965.1 uncultured Gemmatimonas sp. | reverse complement strand
CTCTTCCTGTCCCTGCTGGTCATCCTCGGCTGCCGCACCCTGCTCGGCGCGGAACGCTTCGACGAGTGGGGCTGGCGCATCCCGTTCCTGTTCTCCGTCGTCCTGCTCGGCATCTCGACCTGGATTCGGCTCTCGCTCGACGAGTCGCCGATGTTCAAGCAGATGAAGGCCGAGGGCAAGCAGTCGAAGTCGCCGCTGCGCGAAAGCTTCGGGCAGTGGCCGAACCTGCGCCTGGTGCTGCTCGCGCTGTTCGGCCTCGTCGCCGGCCAGGCCGTCGTGTGGTACACGGGGCAGTTCTATGCCCTGTTCTTCCTGACGCAGACGCTCAAGGTCGAGGCGCAGTCCGCCAACCTGATGCTGGCCGCGGCCCTGCTCATCGGCACGCCGTTCTTCGTGGTGTTCGGCTGGCTCTCGGACAAGATCGGCCGCAAGCCGGTAATCCTCGGCGGATGCCTGCTCGCGGCACTCACGACGTTCCCCCTGTTCCGCGCATTGACGGCGGCGGCGAATCCGGCGCTCGCGGCGGCCCAGCAGCGCGCGCCGGTCGCCGTGCAGGCCGACCCCGACGCCTGTGCCGTGCAGTTCAATCCCGTCGGCACGAGCGCGTTCACCGCGTCCTGCGACGTCGCGAAGTCGTCGCTGGTGCGCCGCGGCGTGCCATACCGCAATGTCGCCGCGACGGGCGTCGCGCGGATCGAGGTGGGTGACCGCCTCATCGCCGCATTCGAGGCGGATGCCGCCGGCGCGGACACGGCGCGGTCGCGCTTCGACGCCGAACTGACGGCCGCCCTCGCCGAAGCCGGCTACCCGACGAGCGCCGTCGCCAGCGACGTGCGCGTGGGCCGCGTGATCGCCATCCTCGTCGCGCTGGTG
>CAZYQM010000213.1:0-3906 GCA_964649965.1 uncultured Gemmatimonas sp. | reverse complement strand
TGAGAATCCGGGTTCGACTTCGACGTCGCGGCGCCACGGCGACGTCTGGATGCGCGGCGCGGCGATGGCCGCCCCGGGATCCTCGCCGAACGCGAGGATGCGCATCGTCACCTGCGACGTCGCCGGCTGGATGTACTGCGAACCGGCGGCACCGATCGCCAGCCGCACCGCGCCGCGCTCGAGCAGCAGCGTCGGTGCGATGGTCGAGTTCGCGCATCGAGGTTGCTCGCCGACGAATTCAGGAAGAAGCCACCCGTGTAGATGCCGGAACCGAAGAGCACGCCGACCGTCGTCGTCGCCGACACGGCGTTGCCGTCGGCGTCCACCACGGCGAGATGCGACGTGAAGCTCGGCGCGGTCTCGCGGACGTCGTTCACCTCGAGCGTGTCATCGGCCGCCGCAGTCGCCACGGGGAACTCGGCGCCGGTGCAAGACGCGGGCAGCGCGTCGCGCTCGTGGCGCCAGGGGTTGCCACGCGGCGCCGAGTCAGGCACCGGCATCGTCAGCAACGCGGCGCGGGCGCGCGCGTACCCCGCGCTGGAGAAGCCGCGTGCCGGCACGGCCATCACCGCCGGATCGCCTCGCCACCAGCCCGCGTCTGCCGTGACGAGACGCTGCACGCCCGCCAGCCGCACGACCGCCTCACCGTCCACGGTGAGTCCCTCGCCGCGCGTGACGCCGGCGACTTCTCCCATCTGCAGCATCGCGAGCACCGACGCGCCGCCCATCGGCGGTGGCGCACTCAGCACCGTGTGGCCGCGCCATTCAGCACAGAGCGGCGGCGTGCGCGTCACGGCATAGGACGCGAGGTCGCGCTCGGTGATCAACCCACCCCGAGCCTGCACGTCACGGGCCGTGGCCGCCGCGACCGGCCCTTCATAGAAGCCGCGTGCGCCCTCTGACGCGATGCGCGAGAGCGTCGCCGCGAGCTCCGGCTGCACCAACCGCTGTCCCGGTCGCAGCGGCTCGCCGTCCGGCATCAGGAGCGCGAGGGCCGCCGAGTCGCCGGCAAGACGCTCGCGTGCCGAAGCGATCGTGCGGGACAGCAACGGCGTCACGACGAACCCATCCCGCGCCAATGCGATGGCCGGCGCGAGGATCGTCGCGCGGTCCAGCCGGCCGTGCCGCGCGTGCGCCTCGAGCAGACCCGCGACCATTCCGGGCACCGCGGCTCCGCGCGGCGCACGTTCCGCCGGCGTGAGCGTCGAGTCGAACGCCGCCCAGGCGCTGTCGGCGCCCGTGCGCGGATAGAACAGCAGATAGTCGTTGCGGCGCGCGCGCGCGTCGTACCACAGCAGCGCGCCGCCGCCACCCAAGCCCGTCTGCGAAATGTCGGTGACCGACAGCGCGAAGGCCGTCGCCACCGCCGCGTCCATCGCGTTTCCACCGCGGCGCAGCATCTCCGCGCCCGCGGCCGCCGCGTCCGGTTGCGAGGCCGAGACCATTCCGCGGGTCCCCGCCACTCGCTTTCCCAGCATCGCGGAGCCAATCGGCTCCGACGTGTCGCGGGAAAGTCCGCCGCAACCGGCGGACAGGAGTACCACGAGCGAAACCGCGACCACCGGGCGCATAGGCATAGACAAAGTCATAATACGGGGTTCCGCAAGGCCGCGTTGAGACCGCCCTACATTTATGGGATGTCCCCTGACAATCCCGAACAGACCGGTGACCTTTCGCTGACCGAGTTCGAGGCGCAGGCCACGCGTCTCGCCGCGTGGATCGCCGACTACCTCGGTCATCCCGAGCGACATCCGGTACTTGCCCCTGTCGTACCCGGGCAAGTGGCCGCGGCGTTACCGACCGCGATGCCCGAGACGGCGGAGCCGCTCAACGCCATCCTCGACGACCTCAATCGCGTCGTGATGCCCGGCGTGACGCACTGGAACCACCCGGGCTTCTTCGCCTACTTCGCGAATACTGCGTCGGTGCCGGGCATCCTCGGCGAACTGGTGAGCGCCGCGCTCAACCAAGTCGGGATCCTCTGGCGTACCTCGCCGGTGCTGGCCGAGCTGGAGCAGGTGACGACCGGATGGCTGCGCGACGCGATGGGCCTGCCGCGCGATTGGTTCGGGATGCTCACCGACACGGCGAGCACGAGCACGTTGCAGGCGCTGGCCGCCGCACGAGAGCGCGACGCGACGCTCGACATCCGCGAACGCGGGATGGCGGGCCGCAGCGACCTGCCGGCGCTGCGTGTCTATTGCTCCGACCAAGCGCACTCCTCCGTGGACAAGGCGGTGATCACGCTCGGGCTCGGCCGCGCGAACTGCGTGCGCATCCCCAGCGACGCGGAGCAGCGGATGCGCGTGGACGCCCTGCGGGCGCAGGTGGAGGCGGACATCGCCGCGGGAATGAAGCCGCTCGCCGTGGTCGCCACGCTCGGCACCACGTCCAGCACGGCGGTGGATCCGATCGCCGAGATCGCCGAGCTCTGCGCGCGTCACGGGATGTGGCTGCACGCCGACGCCGCCTACGGCGGCGTGCTGGCGATGCTGCCCGAACGCCGCGCGATGTTCGCCGGTCTCGAGCGCGCCGACTCGCTGGTGGTGAATCCGCACAAGTGGCTGTTCACACCGATGGATTGCAGCGTGCTCTGGACGCGGCATCCGGACGTGCTGCGCCGCGCGTTCTCGCTGACGCCGGAGTACCTGCGCACGCGTGAGCAGGATGTCGCGCTCTCGTACTCCGACTACTCGTTCCAGCTTGGCCGGCGCTTCCGCGCGCTCAAGCTGTGGTTCGTGCTGCGCGCCTTCGGGCTCGACGGCATCCAGGCGCGGCTGCGCTTCCATTGCGCACTGGCGCAGCGGGCGGGTGAGTGGGTACAAGCCGAGCCGAACTGGGAACTGCTCGCGCCGATCACGATGTCCGTCATCTGCTTCCGGCATCATCCCGCGGGCGTGGACGACGAAGCGGCGCTCGAACGGCACAATGCGGCCATCCTCGAGCGGGTGAACGCGAGCGGGCGCGTGTTCCTCTCGCACACCAAGCTCGACGGGCGCTACACGCTGCGGCTCGCGATCGGGAACCTGCGCACGGAGGAACGGCACGTCGCCGATGCCTGGGCGCTGCTGCGCGAAGCTGCGCAGGCGTGACGCCGACTGCCGCGCGACCGGTGACGCGCATCACCGACTCGTAAGTCTCCTTAACGACGTTCGGTTTCAGGCATCCAACTGGCACACCACGCGCAGGTGCCCACCCTGCCGCGCACCACCCCGGGTCCCCACGGCCCGAAGGAGATGTTTTCGATGTTGCGTCGCGTAGTGATGTTTCCCAGCCTGATGGCCGCGCTCGTCCTCGCGGCCTGCGCCGAGGCGCCGACGACCGCCACCGCCCTGACCGACGATTTCGCGCTCGTGATGTTCGGCGAGGAAGGCGCTGCTCTCGAAGGGACGATGGGTCCGCAGGCGGGCGCACCCTTCGACGGTCGCACGCGCCGTCCGGTGTTCCCCGACTCGCTGCAGCTGACGGACGAGCAGCGCGCCGAGATGCTCGCGTTGCGGATGGCGTTCCGCGCCGAGCACGAAGCCGAGCTCGATTCCCTGCGCGACGTCTTCCAGCAGGCGCGCCTGGCCCGCCTCGAAGGCGCCACGCGCGAGGAAGTGCGCGCGATCCTCGAGACGGGTCGTCCGATCGCCGAGGCGCTGCGGCCCGACGTGCTTGCGTTGCACGAGGCGCTTCGCGCGGTGCTCACCGACGCGCAGCGTGCCTGGCTCGACGCGCATCACCGGCCGCGTCGGTTCGGGCCGCGGGCGTAACTGCAACGGCTTCACCACGAAGGCACGAAGGGCTCCCTGCAAACTTTCGGCCCCGCAACACCAAGAAGCATTGCTTCTTGAGCGTTGCGGGGCCTCGAGTTCATTGCGGCTCCCTTCGTGCCTTCGTGGTGAAAGGCGTCAGGACGTCTTG
>CAZYQM010000212.1:2821-3918 GCA_964649965.1 uncultured Gemmatimonas sp. | reverse complement strand
CTGGCGCGTGACGCGGGTTATATTATCGAGGACAAGCTGTGGCGCGCGTACGGTACCCTGCGGCACGCGCGGAACCTGCCGGCGGACGAGGCGATGAACCTCCTGAGCGGGTTGCGGCTGGCTGCGGGGCTGAACCTGGTGACCGGGCTCAGTGTTTACACGCTCAACAAGCTCCTGATCTTCAGCCAGTCGGCGCACCTCTCGCACAGTGCGGGTCGGGTGTTGACCGAGGGCGAGGCGAACCTGGCGCGGGCCCGCTACGTGCGTCAGGTACTCGCCAACGAGGCACGCCTCCCCGAATGACCCTCGGGGAGCGCAGCGGTCGAGGCAACGGATGAACGGCTACAACTTCACGGAACGGGTGCGGAAGGTGCTGGCGATGGCGCGCGAAGAGGCGGCCCGCCTGCACCACGAGTACGTGGGCACCGAGCATATCCTGCTCGGGCTGATCCGCGAGGGCGAGGGCGTCGCGGCCGCGGTGCTCCAGAACCTCAGCGTGGACCTCGAGGAGATCCAGCAGAAGATCGAGGACACGGTGAAGAAGGGCAAAGCCGCCCAGGCCACCGGTCCCGACCTCCCGTACACGTCCCGCGCGAAGAAGGTGCTCGAGCTGGCGATGGGCGAGGCCCGCGAGCTCAACCACTCGTACGTCGGCACCGAGCACCTGCTGCTCGGCCTGCTGCGCGAGGAGAAGGGCATCGCCGCGCAGGTGCTGACCGACGCCGGCGTGCACCTCGAGGCGGCGCGCGCGGAGACGCTGCGCCTGCTGGGCACGGAGATGCCGCAGGGCCAGCAGGGCGGGGCGCCGGGCACGCCGCCGACGCCGGCCGCGGGCAAGGGCGAGAAGAAGTCCAAGACGCCGGCCCTCGACCATTTCTGCCGCGACCTCACGACGCTCGCCGCCGAAGGCCAGCTCGACCCGACCATCGGCCGCGCGAAGGAGATCGAGCGCGTGATGGAAGTGCTCTCGCGCCGCAAGAAGAACAACCCGGTGCTCATCGGCGAGCCGGGCGTGGGCAAGACGGCCATCGTCGAGGGCCTGGCCCAGATGATCGCCAACAACACCTGCCCGGATGCGCTGCGCGACCATCGTGTCC
>CAZYQM010000212.1:0-2811 GCA_964649965.1 uncultured Gemmatimonas sp. | reverse complement strand
GGCGCTGGTCGCGGGCACGAAGTACCGCGGCCAGTTCGAGGAGCGGCTGAAGGCCGTGATGAACGAGATCGCGCAGAACAAGCAGATCATCCTGTTCATCGACGAGCTGCATACGCTGGTCGGCGCGGGTGCGGCCGAGGGCGCGATTGACGCGAGCAATATGCTCAAGCCGGCGCTCGCGCGCGGCGAGCTGCAGTGCGTCGGCGCGTCCACGCTCAACGAGTACCGCAAGTACATTGAGAAGGACGGCGCGCTGGAGCGCCGCTTCCAGACCGTCGTAGTGGATCCGCCTTCGATCGACGAAACCGTTGAGATTCTCAAGGGTCTGCGCGCCAAGTACGAGGACCATCACCGCGTCACGATCCCTGATGAGACGTTGGCGATCGCGGCGAAGCTGTCCGAGCGCTACATCACGGACCGCTTCCTGCCGGACAAGGCGATTGACGTGATCGACGAGGCCGGGGCGCGCGCGCGTCTCGCGGCCCAGGTGCCGCCGCCGGAAGTCTCGGATCTGAAGGCGAAGCTCGAGGAGGTCAACGCGGAGAAGGACGCCGCCGTGCGCGACCAGAACTTCGAGCGCGCCGCTGCGCTGCGCGACACCGAGCGCCAGCTGCAGGCGGACATCCGCGCGCGGCAAGAAGACTGGGAGCAGAAGCGCCAGTCAATGCGCCCGGTGCTCGGCGAGGAGGAGATCGCCTTCATCGTCGGCCGCTGGACGGGCATCCCGGTGACGCGCCTGCAGGAAGCCGAGACGACGCGCCTGCTGCGGATGGAGGAGGAGCTGCACGCCTCGGTGGTGGCGCAGGAGGACGCGATCAAGGCGATCGCGCGCAGCATCCGGCGCAGCCGCGCGGGCCTCAAGGATCCGCGCCGTCCGATCGGCTCGTTCATCTTCTGCGGCCCCACGGGCGTGGGCAAGACGGAGCTGGCGCGTGCGCTGGCGAAGTTCCTCTTCGCCGACACGTCGGCGCTGATCCGCGTGGATATGAGCGAGTATATGGAGAAGTTCTCCGTGTCGCGGCTCATCGGCGCGCCGCCGGGCTACGTGGGCTACGAGGATTCGGGCACGCTGACGAAGGCCGTGCGCCGCAAGCCGTACTCGGTGATCCTGCTCGACGAGATCGAGAAGGCGCATCCGGACGTGTTCAACATCCTGCTCCAGGTGCTCGATGAGGGCCACCTCACCGACAACTACGGCCGCGTGATCGACTTCAAGAACACGGTCGTCATTATGACGTCGAACGTGGGTGCGAAGGACATCACGAAGAACCGCACGCTGGGCTTCGGCGCCGCCGACCAGGCGCAGGACTTCGCGCGGATGGCGGACAAGGTGAAGGAGGAGTTGCAGCACGCCTTCAACCCCGAGTTCCTCAACCGCCTCGACGACGTGATCGTGTTCCATCCGCTCACGAAGGAGCACATCGGGAACATCGTCTCGATCCTGCTCCAGGACGTGCAGAAGCGGCTGGGCGAGGAAGAGCTCACGCTGCGCCTGACGGACGGCGCGACGGACTTCCTCGTGAAGCACGGCTACGACCAGAGCTACGGCGCGCGGCCGCTGAAGCGCGCGATCCAGCGCTGGATCGAGGATCCGCTGTCGGAGCGGATCCTGATGGCCGAGTTCGGCCGGGGCGACGAGATCGTCGTAGACGTCGCCGCCGACGGCAGCAAGCTCGAGTTCCGTACGCTGGCGGCGAGCCCGAAGGCCTGACCATTCCCCTGACACCCCCCGGCGGGACCGGACCTTTGGAACCTGTCCGGTCCCGCCCCGTGTATATTCCGTCTATGTTCCGTATCCTCTTGGCGTTACTGGCCTTGGGCCTTGCGACGCCGGTGCTCGCGCAGGACCAGGCCCAAGCGGGCCGTTGCCTCGTTCCCGACTCGATCGCGGTGCGCGGCAACGTGCGCGTCGGGCGGGCGACTGTCATCGCCAACAGCGGGTTGCGCGAGGGGGATTCGCTGAGTTTCCCCGTGATCCAGCGGGCGATCCGCGACCTCTACGGCACGGGTGACTTCGACAGCGTGGATATCCAGTGCGCCCTGCCGACGGATCCGTCGCGCGGCGCGACGATCGTCATCGCGCTGACCGAGCGTCCGATCGTCGGACAGGTGCGCGTCGCCGGAACGGAGGCGGTGCCGCAGGGGACGGTGGAGGACCGCGTGACGCTGCTCGTGGGGCGTCCGGTGGACCCGGCGCAGATCGCCGTCTCGATGCGTCGCATCGATTCACTGTACAAGGCCCGCGGCTACTACCTGGCACGCATCGAGCCGGAGACGACGTCGCTGGGTGATCGCGTGGGCATCACGTTCAACGTGAACGAGGGCCGCCGCTTGGCGGTGTCCGGCCTGCGCGTGCTGGGCACGCAGGGCGTGGACGCGCGCGAGGTGGTCAAGGCGATGGAGACGAAGCCGGAAGGCTTCCTCTGGTTCCGACGCGGCGAGTTCGACGAAGACGTGTACGCGACGGACCTCGGCGAGAAGATCCCGACGTTCTTCGCCGAGCGGGGGTACGTGGACTTCCAGATCGAGCGGGACACGCTGATCGTGGACGCCGCGCGGGGCAAGGCGCTGGTGGAGCTGGAGGTGCGCGAAGGCGAGCAGTTCCGCGTCGGCGGCCTGGAGATCGTCGGCAACCGGCATTTCCCGACGGACCAGCTGGCGGCGTACTTCCCGTTCCGCGAGCGCACGCCGACGCTGACGGAGCGGGCGCGGGCGCTGATCCGGCGCGATCCGGTGGACGTTGACGTCTTCAACCGCACGCGCTGGGAAGAGGCGACGCGGCAGGTGCAGACGCTGTACAGCAACGACGGC
>CAZYQM010000211.1:2677-3920 GCA_964649965.1 uncultured Gemmatimonas sp. | reverse complement strand
TACCCTTGTAGCTGTCGGGGGTTTCCTGGTAGAACTCCTGCGTGCCGTGCGCGCCGCCGCCACGACCACCACCGTTGATGGTGATGGCGGGAATCCCAAGCGAGATGGGGAGGTTGGCGTCGGTGCTGGACGCCTGCGTGCGCGGGGTCCACATCAACCCGTCATCGAGGAGCTTGGCGGCTTCGACGGCGGTGCGCACGATGTACGCATCGTCGCTCTGCCCGCCGGTGGGGCGGATGCCGATGGTGTCGTACTTGACGGTGATGGGCGCGCGGGAGTTGGGCCAGCGCGCGATCTCTTCCTTCACGGCGGTGTCCACGGCGGCGCGGATGCGACGGTCCATCTCGTCGAGATTGGCCTGGCTCTCGGAGCGCATATCCACATCCATCTGCGCGAGCGGCGTGATGGTGTTGACGCTGGTGCCGCCGCGCACGATGCCGACATTGAACGTGGTGCGCGCGCCGGCGGGCACCTGGAGATCGGCGATGCGCGCGATCGCGCGGCCCATCGCGTGCATCGGGTTGGTCATCCCGAAGGCGCCGTAGCTGTGGCCGCCGGGGCCTTCGAACGAAATGGTGTAGCGGTGCGAGCCGACGGCGCGCGAGACGATACCGGCGCCACCGCTGCCGTCCACGGAGATGAAGAAGTCCACCTGGTCCTTCATCCCCTCGGTGAAGATGTGCCGCACGCCGCGGAGGTTGCCGGGGCCTTCCTCGCCGACGTTGCCGACGAGATACAGCGTGCCTTCGGGCGTGAGGTTCGACTCCTTGAGGATCTTCGCGACGGTGAGCACGACGGCGAGTCCGCGGCAATCGTCACCGATGCCGGGGCCGGCGATGCGATCACCCGTGCGCGTGGTTTTCACGTCCGTGCCTTCGGGGAACACGGTGTCGAGATGGCCGGCGATCATCACGCGCGGACCGCGCCCGCGGCCGACGCTTGCGATGACGTTGCCGACGGCGTCAATGCGCGCTTCGGGATAACCGAGCGCGATGAGCCGACGCCGGAACTCCTCGGCGCGCGCCTGTTCCTTGAACGGCGGCGCGGGAATCTCGCAGATGGAGACCTGCTGCTCGAGCGTCCAGCCCTGCAACTGCTGGGCCTGGGCGAGGGCGCGCTGCACGGCGGGCTCGGTGTTGCGCAGGCGTACGTCCTGCGCGGACAGCCCAACCGGCAGCAGCAGGAGGGCGAAGGGGATGTGAAGGAATCGGGTGCGATGCATATTGAGGAATCTACCCCCGCC
>CAZYQM010000211.1:0-2667 GCA_964649965.1 uncultured Gemmatimonas sp. | reverse complement strand
GGGCGGAGACTGCGGTCGCGGCGACAAGCAGCGCGGCCGCGGCGGAGATTCCCTGACAGGCGGCAACGCGCGCGCGGCGCGAAATCCGGACAGGGCTGTGGCGGGTCTGGGTCGAGTGCATATTGTGGAATCTACCCCCGCCAGCCTATGCAAGACTATCCGTGGTTCCAGCATTATGACGAGGGTGTGCCCAAGACGATCGGCACCTACCCCGCCGGGACGCTGCTCGACGCGATTGACGAAGCCCTCCGCGAGCGCCCGCACGCGCCGGCCTTCCTATATAAGGGACGCTCGGTCAGCTGGCAGGAGCTGAACGACGCCAGCGACGCCTTCGCGATCGCCCTCGCCCATATGGGGGTGCTGCCGGGTGATCGCGTGGCCTGCCTGCTCCCGAACTGCCCGCAGTTCTTCATCGGCGAGCTGGCCGCCTGGAAACTCGGCGCCACCTACGTGCCGTTGAACCCGATCTACACCGAAGACGAACTCGTCGGGCCGCTGGCGGATACCGGCGCGAAGGTGGTCCTCGTGCTGAGCGCGTTCTACGAGCGGATGAAGGCGGTGCAGCGCCGCGTACCGGCGGTGCAGCACGTGGTGGCGACGAACATCAAGGAATGGTTCCCGCCGCTGCTGCGGTTCATCTTCACGCTGCTGCTCGAGAAGAAGACCGGCCATCGTGCGACGCCGCGCGAAGGCGATCAGTGGCTGCCGGCGCTGCTCGAGAAGTATCGCGGGCAGATTCCCGCCGATCCGCGTCCGACGGCCGATCACGATGCGCTCTTGCTGATGAGCGGCGGCACGACAGGCACTCCGAAAGCGGTGCGCATCCATCACGGCGCGCTGGTACAGACGGGCACGCAGGTGAACGCCTGGCTCGGCTCCGTGCTGCCCAAGTGGGAAGGCGTGTACTGCCTGCCGCTGCCGATGTTCCACTCCTACGGTGCCTGCGGCGTGCAGTCGGTCTGCTTCCTCGGCCACAATCCGATCGCGCTGGTGCCGAACCCGCGTGACATCAATGACTTGGTGAAGACGATCGAGACGACGCAGCCGGCGGTGTTCTGCGGCGTGCCGTCGCTCTACAACGCGCTGCTGAACCACAAGCGCGTGCAGGCGGGCAAGGTGGACTTCCGCTCGATGAAGGCCTGTGTCTCCGGCGCCGCACCGATGATGCTCGAGACGATGAAGCGCTTCCAGGACGTGACGGGCGCGCGCATCCTCGAGGGCTATGCGCTCACGGAGAGTGCGCTCGCGGCGACGGTGTCGCCGCTGCGCGGACCGCAGAAGCCGGGGTCGGTGGGCACGCCGCTGCCGGACGTGGTGATGACGATCGTAGACGCAGACGATCCGACGAAGGTGCTACCGCCGACGGAAGTCGGTGAGATCCTCATCAAGGGCCCGCAGATTATGCGCGGCTACTGGAACAACGACACCGAGTCGAAGGCGATGTTGAAGCAGGGCCCCGACGGCGATACCTGGCTCTTCACCGCCGACCTCGGCTACCTCGATGCGGACGGCTACCTGTTCATCGTGGACCGCAAGAAGGACCTCATCAAGATGCGCGGGATGCAGGTGTGGCCGCGCGAGATCGAAGAGGTGATCGCCGCGCATCCGGCGGTGCAGGAGGTCGGCGTGCGCGGGTTCAACGACGCGGCGCAGGGCGAAGTGGCCGTGGCCTTCGTCGTGCGGCGCACGGGGCAGGCGGTGACGGCGCCGGAGATCCGGCAGTGGTGCAAGGAGCGGATGGCGCCGTTCAAGGTGCCGGCGCGCGTGGTGTTCAAGACCGAGCTGCCGAAGAGTATGGTGGGCAAGATCCTGCGTCGCTTCCTCACGGAAGACGAGCCCGCAGCTGCGAAGGCCTGACGTGCCGGATCTCCCGACCAGTGGATACCGCACGTCGCTGCGAGTGCGGCTGCGAGTGCGGCTGCGCGTGATGTGGCGCGCGACGCTGGCGGCGGCGCTCGGTGTGGTCGCGGCTTGTACGCCGAAGGCGCCCGCGGCTTCGCCCGGGCGCGTGGCGTTCACTCCGACGCGCCATCTGATCCTGATTTCCTTCGACGGCTTCCGCTACGACTATATCAATCGTCCCGCGGCGCGAAACCTGCGCGCACTCGCGGCCCGCGGCGTACGCGCCGAGCGGATGATCCCGAGCTTTCCGTCCAAGACGTTCCCCAACCACTACACGGTAGTCACGGGCCTCACGCCGGAGCACCACGGCATCGTCGCGAACGCGATGCACGACCCTGCACTCGGCGACTTCACGCTGCGCGATACGCGTGCGCAGTCGGAGCCGCGCTGGTGGGGCGGCGAGCCGATCTGGGTGACGGCGGAACAGCAGGGTCAACGCGCGGCGATCGTCGGCTGGCCCGGCTCCGAGGCGGCGATCAAGGGAACGCACGCGACCTGGTGGAGTCGCTACAACCACGAGCAGCCGCGGGCCGAGAAGGTGCAGATGCTGCTCGATTGGCTGTCGCTGCCGCCGACGCAGGCGCCGTCGCTGCTGCTGGCGTACTTCCACGAAGTGGACGGGGCGGGGCACTCGTTCGGGCCCTCGTCGCCACAGGTGGACACGGCGATCGCGCAGGTGGACTCCGCGCTCGGCGCGCTGATGGACGGCATCGCGGCGCTTCATCTCCTTGAACATCCGGTCCCGTTCCTGGTCCTGCTCGTCCG
>CAZYQM010000210.1:0-3928 GCA_964649965.1 uncultured Gemmatimonas sp. | reverse complement strand
CGCGCCAACCGGCCCGCGGCGATCAACCCGGCGTAGCCGGTCACGCTCAACTGCCAGCCGAGGTCGAGCACCGTGCGCGGCGCGAGCAGCGGCACCAGCGCGCCAATCGCGAACGTCGCCCACGGAGACGTCGGCCGCTGCACCAGCCGCGTCGCGGTGACCGCCGCGAACAGCGCGGCGCTGCGCACCGCCGCGGCCGGCGCGCCGATGGCCAGCACGTAGCAGGTGACCACCGCCAGCGCACCCAGGCGTCCCGCCGTGGCGGGCAGACGGGCCGCCTCGACCAGCAATAGCAGCGCCGCACCGATGATGCCGACGTGCAAGCCGGAGATCGAGAGGATGTGGACGAGCCCGGCATCGGCGTAGCGTTCGCGCAGCTCGGGCGTGAGCCCCTCGGTGTCGGCGATGAGCAGCGCCTTCGCCACGCCCGCGTCGGCACCGAAGCGCCGCTCGATGCCCGCGGCGACGCGATTGCGCCAGCGCGCCAGAGGCCCCGGTGGGTCGAGCGTCGCCAGCACGGCATCGCGCAGGAGCAGGCCGCGATCGCCTTCGCTGAGCTCTGCGCGAGAGACGCGCACCAGGCTGCCCGCAGCGGCCTCCCCGCTCCGCACGGCGACCGCGACGCGGATGTGGCATCCGACGACCGAAGCCATCGCCGGCTCGCTGCTGCTCACCGCGCCTTCGAGCACCCCCGGCACGAAGGCCGACGGCGACGCCTCCCGCGCGATCCGCACCTGCCACTCCTTGGCCACCCGCGCTGCAGCCACGCAGCGCCGGTCCTGGCGGGCGAGATCGGCGCCTAGCGTCAATGCGACGGCAAACAGCAACGCCAGAGCAGCCACGCCATCCGCGCGCCACGCGCGCTCCGCAGGCACGGCGATCGCTCGCCACAGGAGCCACAGCCCGAGCAAGCAGGTGGCCACGAGCACGGCCGCGACGCCGCCACCGCGCAGCCCGATCGCCGTCCCCGCCGCCCACACCATCGCCGCCTGAAGCACGAGAGGCATCGGGGCAGCATTCGCGCCCTGATGCCTCCGTCCGGTACCGCGGCGTCGCCAAACGACGCGAATCCCCGCTCCCAGCCGCGCGGCCGTCGACCGCCGCGGCCCTGCCGTGCGCTCAGCCGGCCATCGGCAATGGACGACGCTCCTGCACCGGCGTTCCCGTGAACGTCGCGCCGGTCGTGCCGGTGAGTTCGACGGTGAGATACGTCCCGACGAGCTCCGGCCCGCCGGGTACGAGCACGGTCTTGAAGTCGCGCGAGCGCGCCTGCATCAGCTCGCCGCCCTTGCGCGCTTCCTTCTCCACGAGCACCTCCATCCGCTCGCCGAGTCGGCCGAGGTTCTTCTCGCGGGAGATGCCGCGGATGGTGTTCAGCAGTTCCGTGTAGCGCGCGTCCATCACCGCGTCGGGGATCGTCCACTCGGCGGGCATCCGCGTCGCCGGCGTGCCCTCGCGCGGCGAGAACTTGAACGTGAAGGCGTCGTCGAAGCGCACCTCGCGGCAGAGCGAGAGCGTGTCGGCGAACTCCGCGTCCGTCTCGCCCGGGAAGCCGACGATGATGTCCGTCGTGAGGCCGAGGCCCGGCATCGCCGCGCGCAGGCGCGCGACGCAGTCGAGGTACTCCTCGCGCGTGTAGCGGCGCAGCATCCGCTTGAGCATCGACGTCGAGCCGGACTGCATCGGCAGGTGCACGTGCTCGCAGACGGCCGGCGTCTCGGCCATCGCGGCGATCACACGGTCCGAGAAATCATTCGGGTGCGGACTGGTGTAACGGACACGACGGATGCCATCCACCTTGCCCACCGCACGCAGCAGGTCGGCGAAGTCGTGCGTCCCGTCGTTGTAGCTGTTCACCGTTTGGCCGAGCAGCACCACCTCGCTGATGCCGCGCTGCGCCACCTCGGAGGTCTCGCGTACCACGTCGGCGAGCTTGCGCGAACGCTCGGGGCCGCGCGTCGTCGGCACGATGCAATACGTGCAGCGATAGTCGCAGCCGCGCTGCACGGGGATCCAGGCCTTCACGCCCTCGAAGCGCCGCGCCGAGAAGTCCTCGTAGTGCTCCTCGAGGTCGAAGTCCGTGGCGCTGAAGCGCTCGCCGTTGCGCGCGCCGTCGATCAACGACGGCAGCGAACGATAGCCATCGGGCCCGACGACCAGCTGCACGCGCGTGTCGGTCTCCAGCAGGCGGGGGCCGAGGCGCTGGGCCATACAGCCGGTCACGCCGAGCACGGCGCCGCCCTTGAGGTCGCGGCGCAGTTCGCCGAGGCGGCCGATGACGCGCTGCTCCGCGTTGTCGCGGATGGCGCAGGTGTTGATGAGCACCACGTCCGCGCCGACCGGCGAGTCCACCGACACGTAGCCTTCGGCCTCCAACCGCCCGTACATCAGCTCGGAATCGCTGACGTTCATCTGGCAGCCGTAGGTCTCGATATAGACGGTCTGGGCGGGCTTCTGCATCGGGGGAAATCTAAACGGGCGTGGCAGCGCCGGGCGCCTCGACAGGCAGCCAGATCGTGAACGTGCTTCCCTGTCCCTCGACGCTCTCGACGGCGATGCGTCCGCCGTGGTTCTCCACCGCCACGCGGCAGAAGGCCAGCCCGAGCCCGCTCGAGAACACCCGCGGCGCATTGGGCACGCTCAGCTGCGTGAACGCGGCGAAGATCGTCTCCTGATACTCGGCTGGGATGCCGGGTCCGTTGTCGCCCACCGTGAAGAGGATGCCCGTGCCGTCGCGCCGCGCGGCGAGTTCGAGCGTCACGGGCAGCGGCGAATGCGTGATCGCGTTCTGGATGAGATTGGAGAAGACGCGCTTGAGGATTGCCTTGTCGGCCTGGAACACGGGGGCGTCGTCGGCCACGTCCACGCGCGACGTCGTCTGCTCCTGCCGGAAACGCAGCGCCCAGTCGTACTCGAGCTCGGAGAGGAACGCGAGCGGCGCGATCGGCTCCATCGCCAACGCCAGCGGCTTCTCCTCCGCCCGCGTGACGTCGAGCAGGTTGTGGATGAGCCCGAGCAGGTCCTCGGCCTTGCCTTCGACGTCGCTGAGCGCGCGGGCCGGCCCTTCGGGGACCGCGCCGAAGTCGCCGTCGCGCAGCATCTCGAGCGTGGCGAGCATCGAGGTCAGCGGCGTCTTGAGGTCGTGCACGACCATCCGCGTGAGGTCGTCGCGCGCCTTCTGCACCTCGCGCAGCCGTCGTAGCGATTCCTCGAGGGCGTCAGTGGCACCCTTCAGCTTGAGCAGCGAGCGTACGCGCGCGCCGAGCACGTGGCGGTTGTGCGGCTTGACGAGGAAGTCGTCGCCGCCGCTCTCGATGGCCTTGAGCCGGTCGCTGGCGTCGTTGAGCGCCGAGACGAAGATCACCGGGATGCGCGCGGTGCGCGGGTCGCGCTTGAGGCGACGGCAGACTTCGAAGCCGGCCTCGCGGTCGGGGACGCCGAGCGCGCCGGCGGGCATCGACGCGTCGAGGATGCAGAGATCGGGGCGCAGGTCCATCGCCATCGCCAGCGCGCCGGGCGCATCGCTGGCCCGCACGATGCGCAGGCCCAGCGGGGCCAACTGGTCCGTCAGCAGCTCGACGTTGGCCTCGACGTCATCGGCCACGAGGACGCAGGCCGCCGTCTCCATCGCTCAGGGCCGGATGCCGAACCCGAGGGAGATGACCCAGCTGTTCTCCTTGGCGCCCGGCGCCGAACGCGTGAGCCGCTGCGCGCCGACGTCGATCTGCGAACGCCCGCGGGCGAGCGGCAGGCCGAAGCCGAACGCGAGGCCGCTCTCATCCACCTGGTCGCCGTTGACCGCGAAGGGCAAGGTGCGCGTGCGATAGCCGACGCGGAGCATCGCATTCGCCCCGAAGACCGGCGGTCCGAGCGCTTCGAGGCCGGCCGCGAGTTCGGTCGCATCGGAGACGCCCGACGCGCTGGCGCT
>CAZYQM010000209.1:1623-3959 GCA_964649965.1 uncultured Gemmatimonas sp. | reverse complement strand
GCCGGCGGGTTCGGGCTATCAAGGCATCTGGGTGACCGGACCAATCCACCCGACCAGCCACGAGTGGCCGTGGTGGGTGACGTTGCCTCGGCTGTAAGGAGAAGCGGCAGCTAGAATGCCCCGCGTCTCCGCCGTCCGCAGCCGCATAATGGCCGCCATCCGCGGCAAGGACACCAAGCCTGAGCTGCAGGTTCGCCGCGCGATCCACGCGGCGGGCCTGCGCTTCCGTTTGCACCATCGCGATCTCCCCGGCCGTCCTGACATCGTCCTGAGCGGCATCAAGACCGTGGTGTTTGTGCACGGGTGCTTCTGGCACGCCCACAGCTGCCAGACGAGCAAGCCGAAGACCCGCGCAAAGTTCTGGCAGAAGAAGTTCGAAACCAATCAGGCGCGCGACCGTCGTGTGCGTTATTTCCTGAAAGCGGCGGGCTGGCACGTGCACGTGATCTGGGAGTGCGAGCTCAAGCGCGAAGCGCCGTTGCGGACGCTCGTCCGCACGCTCAGGAAGCGCCGAGCTGCGCTGCGGTGACGTGTCTCGCGGGGAGACTACGCATTCGTTTGCGGAGCCACGTCTCACCTCAATCCAATCACGACCATATGCCCGCTCACGTCTTCATCGCGACTTCGCTCGACGGATTCATCGCCCGCCCGGACGGCGCTCTCGATTGGTTGCCCGTGCCCGAGCCCGGCGCAGAGGATTACGGCTACCACGCCTTCATGGACACCGTGGACGCGGTGGTGATGGGGCGGGGCACCTATGAGGCCGTGCTCGCGATGGGTGGCGGGTGGACGTATCCGAAGCCGGTCGTCGTGCTTTCGTCGCGCGCGATCGATACGAGTGTTGCGCTCAGCGAGACCGTCGTCCGGATGTCCGGCGAGCCCGCCGAAGTGCTCGCCGAGTGCGCGGCGCGAGGTTGGCACAGCCTGTACGTGGACGGCGGCGTGACCATCCAACGCTTCCTGCGTGCGGGTGTGATCGAGCGGCTGATCGTCACGCGCGTGCCGGTGCTGCTCGGCGTGGGTCGACCGCTCTTCGGCGCCGTGCCGCAGGACATCCGACTCGACCACGTGCGGACGCAGGCCTACGACACGGGGCTGGTCCAGAGCGAGTACCGCGTGCGTCGCTGATGTGACGCGACGGCCGATCGCTGCGGTCTCTGTGACGTACCTGATCACAGGAGCCCCGCGATGCACCCGAAGTTCCGCACGACTTTCGCATCCCTCGCCGCAGCCGCCGCGCTCTCGCTGGCAGTTGTCGGCTGTGATTCACCGACCGGCCTCGGTTCCGGCACGCTGAACCTCTACCTGACCGACGCGCCGGGTGACGTGCTCTCGGCCGTCGTCACGATCGACGAGATCTACCTCCAGCCAGACTCAGGCAGCGACGCAGGCCGCATCGTCCTGCGCACGGAGGACGTGACGACTGACATGCTGACGCTGGTGGATTCGACGCACGCGCTTATCGAAGGCGTGGAGATTCCCGAGGGCCAGTATCGCCAGATGCGCTTCGTCATCAGCGGCGCATACATCGTCGTCGAGGGCGAGGCCGGCGCGACCGAACTCTACGCGTCGAGCCCGACCTATGCCGCGCTCCCCGAGGACGCCGTCGTCACCGGCAGCCTGCAGATGCCGAGCTTCGCGCAGAGCGGCCTGAAGGTGAAGCTGCCTGGTGACGCGATCGTCGTAGACGACAACGGCGTGGTCTCGCTGGTGGTGGACTTTGACGTCTCGCAGAGCTTTGGCAAGCTTGCCGGCGGGTCAGGGCAGTGGGTGATGACGCCCGTGCTGAACGGTCTCGTGCCGCCGACGGCGCCGTAACGGCGACGGGAGCACGAGTGAACGCGCCGACGCTATGGCGCGTACAGGGTCCGGCCTCCATTTTGGGGGCCGGACCCTGACTCGTCGGAGCCTCCCGGATGACGCAGTCGCCTCGCAAGCCGTACGATGATGAAATCGACGTGTACGGCCTGACCCATCCGGGAAAGGTCCGTGACACGAATGAGGACCAGTTCCTCCTCGCGTCCATCCACAAGCGCATCAAGGTGCTCTCGACGAGCATCCCGATGGAGGAGGTCTCGGCGCGCGAGGATCGGTTGGCGTTCATCGCGATGGTGGCGGATGGCGTCGGCGGGCTGGACCGCGGTGAAGAAGCCAGCGCGGCGGCGCTCGAGGCCGTGCTGCACTACGTCACCGAGAGTATGGACTGCTACTATCGCGCGGAGGCGGGCAGCGGCGCCTTCGAGCAGGAACTGGTGGCGGCGGCGCTGCGGGCGCACGAGGTGGTGCAGGCGCGCGCCGCGGCGGACGGGAAGGGCGCGATGGCGACGACGCTCACG